>NZ_JBYSZM010000048.1:17934-43133 GCF_058787155.1 Sphingobium sp. FW305-3-2-15-F-TSA7
GCTTCGCTTCGCTCGCAATGACGGCCGAGGGATTCACCACCCGCCGGCATTACGGATCCGGTCGATCGCCCGCATCGAATGGACAAAATCATCCTCCGGCAACAGGAATGGCCGGCCATCGAGCAAGGTGTCGCAGATCGCGTGCAACTGCGCGGTCCAGCTGCTCGGTCCGGGCACTTCCTCCACCTCGACCACGCCGTCGATCCGCGTCTCGAGCCGATTGCCGCGATGGGGAACCACGATCCCGTCGGCAAGCAAGGTCCCGCGATCGCCCTCGACGGACAATTCCATCACGACAGGCTTGGTGAACGAACTCGAAATCTCGGCGACCACATCCCGGTCGAAACGCAATCTTGCCGAAACATCGGCATCGACACCGTCGACCAGATCGGCGGTCACGGACTCGATCTCGAACGCCTCGCCCAGCAACCTGCGACAAAAGGCGAGCGGATAGACGCCGAGATCCATCAGCGAGCCGCCGCCCTGCGCGGCATCCCAGCGGAATTCGCCCGGCGTACGCGGCAGCGGAACGTCGAACCGCGCGACGACGCGCCGGATCGGGCCGAGCGCCCCACCCGCGACGATCGCCGCGACCTTGCGGAACAGCGGATGATGCGGCGAATGCATCGCCTCGAACACGCGAACGCCATATTGCCGCGCCAGCGCGAGCACGTGCTCAGCCTCGTGCGCATCAAGTCCGAACGGCTTTTCGACGAGCACATGCTTGCCGTGCGCGATCGCGCGCGCCGCCCATTCGGCGTGATGCGCGGGCGGCGTCGCGACATAGACCAGATCGATCTCGGGATGGGAGACCAGAGCCGCATAATCGGCCGCGACGATCCCGACACCATGTTCGCGTGCGAAGTCCGCCGCCCTGCCGGGATCGCGCGCGGCGATCGCGGCCAGCACCGCGCGCGGCTCCGCCGCGACCGGATCGACTATGCCCGCCTTGGCGATACGCGCGGCGCCCAACAGGCCGATGCGCAACCGCTCCATCGTCCGCCCCTATGCCGCCGCGGACTGCGCACCAGCCGATGCGGCCCGGCGCCGGCGCGGCTTGTTCTCAAGCGCCGCCAGCGAGGCACGGATCGATACGCGCATGGGTTCGCCCGTCTCGAAGAAACGGTCGAGCAACGCATTGAGGTGATCGACATCGCCGGCGACGATCGCGTCGACGATCACGCGATGCTCGGCATGGCTGTCGCGCTCGCGATCGGTCGCCATGTCGGCGCAGAGATTGACGTAGCGCTCGGCGCGATCGCCCAGGTCGCCGACGATGCCGATCAGCAACGGCGATCCGCAGCCGGACAGGATCTCATTGTGCAGATTCTTGTACGCATATTGCCACAGCTCGCGATCTTCGGGCTCAGCATCGGTCATCACCTTGCGGATCTTCATCGAGCGATGCAGCGCCAGCACGACGCGCTCCTCCCAATCCTCGTCACCACGCTCCACCGCCATCGTCAGCGCCAGATGATAGGTGCGCTGATAGATGTCGATCAGATCGGCATAGTCGGTCGATGATATGCCGGCGACGCGATACCCCTTCTGGTGCTCGTGCACGACCAGCCCGCTCGCCGAAACCAGCAGGATCGCCTCGCGCACCGGACTGTGGCCGACATTGTAGAATTTGGTGAGCTGCTCGACCTTCAGCCGTTCGAGCGGCTCGAACACGCCGCGCACGATGTCGCGCCGCAACCAGTGCGCCGCCGCCTGGGTGGGATTGGTGCGGACATCGATTCCGGCCTGAAGGCGAGGATCCTTGAAGGTTGCAACGGAAACCAGACGTGCCACGGCAGCTCTTTCGGTTGACGGATAATGTGTCACCTTAAGCACCGCCGGGGCAGGATGAACAGTCTCTTGCGAAATCGCCGTCGATTTCCTCGATTCGATCGAATCCTTAGAAGTTAAGCGAGAAACCCAGGCCGATCACCCGCCTCGCCTCGTACAGCGGATATTGCTGCGTATTGCCCGCGCTGCCAAGCACGGTGCCGCCGATCGTGGTCGCGAAATTCTTGTCGGTCAGGTTCCGCCCGAAGAGCTGGACTTGCCAGAAATCGTCGCTGCTCGCGATCGCGATCGATGCGTTGACCAATGCGTAGCGCGGCTGGATCAGCGGATCGAAGACCGGGAAGCCCTGAGCGGTGGCCGAGCGATAGTTCATATTGGCATTGAGCTGCAGCTTGACCGGTCCGCCGCCCAGCGCATCGACATAGCTGGCCTGGAGGTTGGCGGAGAATTTGGGGGCATGCGGCAGTACCGTGCCCGAAATATCCTGCTGCCCGCCGACACAGCCCTGCGCGGCGGTTTGCCCCGGATAGCATTGCGCGTTGGGGAAGCTCTTGAAGGTGGCATCCATATAGGATGCGCTGGCGCTGAGCGTGAAATCGACATCACCGCGCGGCCGCCAGCTGATGTCGCCTTCGACGCCGTTCGATTCGAGCTTGGCCGCGTTGATCAGATAATAGATCGAGGTCGGCCCCGGCGCGCGCGCCGAAATCTGATAATTGTCGACGGTCAGGTGGAAGGCGGTGAGATTGACCGTCAGCCCCGCATCGGGCCAACTCGTACGGACACCGAGTTCCCAATTGGTCGGCCGTTCGGGATCGACATTGCGCAGTTCGGGAAAGCCGATGCCGGTATCGTAACCGCCCGCCTTGAAGCCGCGCGTGACCGTCGCGAAGACATTGGCGTCCTCGCTCAGGTCATATTGCGCACCGAGCCGCCAGACAAAGCCGGTATCGGTTTTCTTCGCCTGCGCGAACTGGGTGGCGCTGCTGCGCGTGTCGAGCCGCAGCTTGTTCGCGGTCGCGGTCTCGCTGAGCCAGCGCGCGCCCGCGATCAGCCGGAAATTCTTCGCGACGTTGATATTCGCCTGGCCGAACACCGCATAATTGTCGGTCGTCGCATTGTTGGTGACGACACGGCCGGCATAGGCGGCGGCGCTCGACTTGTTGTCCTGGTACGACACCGAGGTCACGGCGCTGTGGAAATAGAAGACGCCCGCGACATAGTCGATCAACCCGCCCTTGGGTGATGTCAGCCGCAATTCCTGCGAAAATTGCCGCTGGTCGAAATCGGCGTAATTGACGTCGTAGATATTGGTGGGCGAGCTGTCGGTATCGAGCCCGTCGATCGTGTGCCACGAACGGAAGGCCGTGATCGAGCTGATCGCATAGCCGCTGTCGGTCTCATACTCATTGTCGAGCGAGACGCCCCAGCTGTCGATATCCGAGCGGACCAGACCGTTCACGTTCTGCTTCTCGTTGGTCGGCGACGGCACGATGCCGGCCGCGATCTGGCTCGCCTCGATCGCATTGGGCGGCACCGTCACCGAGCGCAAAGTCCAGATGCAGCAATCGGAACGCCGTCGCCACCAGTCGCCGATCAATGTCGAGGTGAAATTGCTGCCCGGCGTCGCTTCGATCTTGCCGCGGAAACCGTAATCGTTGCGATTGTTGAGCCGGCGCCCGTCGAACACATTCTCGACATTGCCGTCACGCTTGTTGAGGCGCGCCGAGAACAGGACACGGACATCGTCGCTGATCGGGCCGGTGACGAGCCCGGAGAATTTGCGCTCGTTGAGCGGCCAGGCCCAGCTGCCCGTCACCTTGCCTTCCCAATGATCGGAGGGGCGGCGCGTGACGACGTTGATCACACCCGCCGACGCATTCTTGCCGAACAGGGTGCCCTGCGGGCCGCGCAGCACCTCGATCCGCTCGATATCGGGAAGATCGGCAAGCGACGCGCCCGACTGACCAAGCACGACGCCGTCCATCACATAAGCGACGCTGCCCTCGACCGATTCCGAGGAGAAGGATGTGGTGCCGATGCCGCGGATATAGAAGCCGAAGCTGCGTGGGCCGGCGGCGTTGAGCACCTGCACGCCCGGCACGATATATTGAAGGTCGGTCGCTTCGTTGAGGTTGAGCGCCGAGAGCGTCTCACCGCCCACGACGGCAATCGAAATCGGCACGTCCTGCAAGCGTTCGGCCCGCTTCTGCGCGGTGACGACGATATCGCCGGGTTCGGACGCGGTCTCGGCCGCCTGGGGCGCGGCGCTTTCGGCCTGGCCCGCCGCGAATGCCGGGGCCGCGATCAGGGCAAGCCCGGATACCGTTCCACACAGCAAGCCGCGACGAAGACGCGCAAATTCCGACGACAGAATCCAGGTGCCGATCATCCCACCCCTCCCTGATATTCGATTCGTATATCGTTATTAAGATGAATTTCGACCGAATATTGACGAATGTCAATTGCTCGATCGCAAACCGCCCTCAATCGCCGGCATGAACGACCGCCAGCCGACGTTCGGCCAGCTCGCGCGAAATCCGCTCATGCTCGCCACGCCGCAGCGGGTGGAGCCACATGGCGATAGCGGCGATGACCAGGCCGATCGTCGGAAAGACGGTGATGATCAGCTTGATGCCAGCCAATGTTTCTGGGGTTTGCGCGACATTGGGCACATAGCCGACCAGATCGAGCGTGACGCCGAGCAATCCCGCCGCGACGCCGAGCGCGACTTTCTGGAAGAAGATGCCGAAGCCGAAGATGAAGGATTCGGCACGGACGCCCGAGCGCCATTCGCCATATTCGACGGTGTCCGGCAGCATCGACCAATAGGTCATGTTGAGGCCCAATATGGCGACATGGAGGAACAGGAACATCAACGACGCACCGACGACGTCGCGGATATCGAGCAGAGCGAAGATCGCGAGACCGACCAGCGCCCATCCGGTGGCGGTGAACCATGCGCCGCGCTTTCCCGTCACTTTGGTCACATAGACCCAGCTCGGAATGATCAGCAGCCCGGCGGCGGACTTGATCGAGAGTGCATAACGCGCGCTGCCCTCGTCATGGACGAAATATTTGAAATAATAGAGCACCGACTTGCCGATCACCGTGCTGCACAAAGCGGCGGATGTGATCGCGACCATCACCAGCCAGAAAGCGCGGTTTACGCGGATCGAACGCCAATAATCGCGCATGCCCGGCATCGGCTGATCGTCGGACGGCAACACCGGCTCGCGCGTCGCGAGGAAGACGAGCGGCAGGATCGAGGTGGAGACGAGCGCGATCGTGCAGGCGGCATAGAAAAAGCCCCGCGCCTGATCGCCGCCGCCGAAGGTCGCGACCATCGGCTGGGTGAGAAAGGATATGGTGAGGCCCGCCAGCGTCGCGAAGAACATGCGGAAGCCGGCAAGCCCGTTGCGTTCGTCCGAACTGGTCGTGATCCGCGCGGTCAGCGACGAATAGGGGATCGAGACGGCGGTGTAGGCGATGCGGAAGATAAGGTGGGTGGCGAGCACCACGCCGATCAGACCGAGCCCGTCGAGACCGGGTTTCCAGTAAAGCGCGGCGAAGGAGAAGCCGAGCGGGATCGCGCCGATCAGGATCCAGGGTCGATAGCGCCCCCAGCGCGTGCGCGTGCGATCCGCCACCGCGCCCATCACCGGATCGATCGCACCGTCGAAGATCGATGCGATCATATAGATGACGCCCGCCGTCGTCGCCGGCAGGCCGACGACATCGGTATAATAATACATCAGGAACAGCGAGATGCTCTGCCAGTAGAGGTTGCAGGCATAGTCGCCGATCGCGAACCCCGCCTTGCGCTTCATGCTGAGGCGCGGGGCGCCCTGCTCGCTCTTGAACACGCCACTCTCCTCACCTGCATCGCCTTGATGCTTATTTTCGATATAAATTTGCCTTGACGATGTGTTTTCGATCCATTTTTATGGTCATCGATCAATTTGAGCAAGGTTGAACATATGCGCGCCGGCCGCAACCCGCATCTTCCGACAATCCGCATCGAAGGCCCCCGCCTGGTCGATGCCGACGGCCGACAGGTCATGTTGCGCGGCGTCAATCTGGGCGGCGACTGCAAGGTGCCATGGCCCGATGGCGGCACGCAGCACCCTGGTGATTTCGCGGATCATCGTACCGTCTCGTTCGTCGGGCGCCCGTTTCCGATCGCGGAGGCCGACGCGCATCTCGGCCGGCTCGCGCATTGGGGCTTCAACTGCCTGCGCCTGCTGACCACCTGGGAAGCCGTCGAACATGCCGGGCCGGGTCTGCACGATCAGGCCTATCTCGACTATTTCACCGAAATCTGCACGCGCGCGGCGCATCACGGCCTCAATCTTTTCGTCGATTTCCATCAGGACGTATGGAGCCGCATGTCGGGCGGCGACGGCGCGCCGGGCTGGACCTTCGAAGCGGCCGGGCTCGACTTCACCCGCTTCCATGCGGCGGGCGCCGCCCATGTGATGCAGCATGTCTATGACTATGCGAGCGAGACCGGGCGTCAGTCCGATTACCCCCAGATGAGTTGGGGCGGCAATTACCGGCTGCCCGCCAATGCGATCATGTGGACTTTGTTCTGGGGTGGCCGCCTGCTGACGCCCGACCACCGCGTCGATGGCGAGAATATCCAGGATTATCTGCAGCGCCATTATCTCGGATCGATGGATGCGGTCGCGGCGCGCCTGCGCGACATGCCGCATGTCCTGGGTTTCGACACGCTCAACGAACCCGGCACCGGCTGGATCGGCGAGGGGCTGAGCTACCGGCATGTCGCGCCGAGCGCGGAAAACACGACGCGCGCACGGCCGGGCAAGGCGATGTCGGCGCTCGATGGCCTGGCGGCGGCGCGCGGTTTGCCGGTCGAAGTGCCGATCCTCAGGCGCAATGCCCAGACCAGCATCGCGGAACCCGCGGGCTTCGCCGTGGTCAACCCGCAAGGCATCTCGATCTGGCGCGACGGTGTCGCCTGCCCGTTCGAGGCGGCAGGCGCCTATGGGGTCGAGAATGGGGTGGCCGTCGCACGCGACGAGGAATTCTTCCGTACACGCGACGGCCGGCGCATCACCATTTCGGAGGACGGTTTCGGCCCGCTCTTCCACCAGGTCGCGCGGACGGTGCGTGCGCATAATCCGGACTGGCTGGTTTTTGCCGAACTCGACGCGATGGGCGCGGCGGCGGGCCGGCCCTTCCCCGTCGATATGCCCGAACGAACCGTCAATGCCAGCCATTGGTACGATGCCTCGACGCTGTATCTGAAGAGCTTCGACCCGCAGAATTCGTTCGATTTCGTGACCGGCGCGCGCGCGGTTGGCGAAGAACAGGTGCTCGCCCGCTTCATCGACCAGATGAAGCACAAGGCCGCCCCTGCCGCGCGTTTCTCGCCGCAAGGCGCGCCCTCACTCATCGGCGAGTTCGGCATTCCCTACGACCTCGACGAAGGCGAAGCCTATGAGGCCTGGGCGCGCGGGGAGCGCGATGCGGCGATCTGGCACAAGCATATCCTGCTGCTCGGGCTGATGTACGACGCGCTCGACGCGCTGCAGCTTCATGCCACGCAATGGAACTACACCGCGTCGAACCGCAACGATCTGCGGATCGGCGACAATTGGAACCAAGAGGATCTGTCGATCTTCTCGCTCGACCAGCAGGAGGATCCCGCCGATCCCGATTCCGGCGGCCGTGCGATCGCGGGCTTCTGCCGCCCCTTTGCCCATGCCGTCCAGGGCCGGATCGCACGGATGCATTTCGACCGCGCATCGCGCCGCTTCACGCTCCAGTTCGACGCCGATCCCGCGATCACCGCGCCGACGCGGATCTATGTGCCGCGCAGCCGATATCCCCAAGGCTTCTCGACGCGCGCCATCGGCGACGATAGGGCTGGCATCGTCGTATCGGACCAGTTCGTGCAGATCGATGCGGCGCGGCCGGGCCGGATCGAGATCGTCATCGAGCCGCAGCCCGCCGGCTGACACATGCACGCGGAACCGATCGCCATGCAGTTCGACAGCTTCGCCACCCTGCCCGATCTCGTCCGACTTCATGCACAGAGCGCCGGCGCGCATGTCGCGCTGGTCCATGGCAAGGCCCAGCTCGACTATCGCGCACTCGACGCGCGTATCGACCGGATCGCCGCCGGCTTGCAGCGCGACGGCATCGGCAAAGGCGACGTCGTCGCGATCGTCGCGGCAACCTCGATCGATCATGTCGCGCTGTTCCTCGCGATACTGCGCGCCGGCGCCGTCGTGGCGCCGATCGCCGCCTCGTCGAGCCCCGACGCGCTGGCCGCGGTGATCGCGGACAGCGGTGCGAAACTGGCGTTCGTCGATACGACGACAGGCGCGCGCTTCGCCGATGCCCTGTCCGACGCGACGGTCATAGCGCTCGACGAGGATACGCCGGTCGGCACGCCGCTCTCCGCCTGGCTGCCCGCTGAAGGTGCGGTGCCGATACCCGTACCGCTGGCGCCGGACGACATATTCAACATCATCTATTCTTCGGGCACGACCGGCAGCCCCAAAGGTATCGTGCAGGATCATGGCATGCGCTGGCAGCATGTGCTGCGCGGGCGGATGGCCGGTTATACCGCCGAAGCGATCGCAATCATCTCGACCCCGCTCTGCTCGAACACGACATTGGTCAGCGTGGTGCCCACGCTCGCCAATGGCGGCACGCTGGTGCTGATGGAGAAGTTCGACGCGCGGCGCTTCCTGGAACTTGCCGAGCGCCACCGCGTCACCCATGCCATGCTCGTGCCCGTCCAGTATCGGCGGCTGATGAACGATCCGGAATTCGACCGTTTCGACCTGTCGGCGTTCCGCATGAAGACCTGCACCAGCGCACCCTTTGCGGCCGAGCTGAAGGCGGAGATCCTTCGGCGCTGGCCGGGCGGGCTGATCGAGATCTACGGCATGACCGAAGGCGGCGGCACCGCGACGCTTGCCGCGCATCTCCATCCGGACAAGCTCGACACGGTCGGCGTGCCGGTCGAAGGGCATGTCATGCGCGTGATCGATGAGGATGGCCGCCCGCTTCCGCCGGGCAGCGTCGGCGAGATCGTCGGCCATTCGCCGCTGATGATGAAGCATTATCACAATCGACCGACGCAGACGCGCGACGCCGAATGGTTCGACGAGCAGGGCCGCCGCTATATCCGCACCGGCGATATCGGCCGCTTCGACGAGGACGGCTTCCTCACCCTGCTCGATCGCCGCAAGGATGTGGTGATCTCGGGCGGCTTCAACGTCTATCCGTCCGACATCGAGGCAGTGATGCGCGACCATCCCGCGGTCGAGGATGTCGCGGTGGTCGGCATGCCGTCGAGCGAATGGGGCGAGACGCCGGTCGCCTTCATCGTCCGCCGCGCCGGGGATCGGACGCCGACGACGGAGATCCGCAGCTGGCTCAACCAGCGCGTCGGCAAGACCCAGCGGATCAGCGACATCGTCGAGATCGACGCACTGCCGCGCAGCGAGATCGGCAAGGTGCTCAAACGCGAATTGCGCGACCTCGCACTCGACCATGACGGGCACCGGCACCGGATGCACCGGAACGACGGAACGACCATGTGACGACACGCAAGGCCGGGATGACGGCGTGCTTGTGGCTGCCCTATTATTTCCATAGTCTGCGATCAGGTTAGAAATATCACATCGGGCGTGCATCCGCCGGATATCGGAAGCGAGGTGGATATGGCCGATCGCGTCGAGGCAGATTCCGACAACACGCGCCTGTCCCTGGCATGTCGATGACCGCGCCGGCCACCGAGCCCGTCCTGCGCCGCGCGCTGGGGCGGCGCGACGTCGCCATGCTGACGGTCGGAAACGTCATCGGCTCCGGCATCTTCCTGGTTCCCGGCACGGTCGTGACCGCGTCGGGCATGAGTGTGGGGCTGGCGCTCCTCATCTGGGCGATCGGCGCCGCCCTGGCCCTGTGCGGCGCGCTCACCTATGCGCGGCTCGCGGAATCCCGGCCGGAAGCGGGCGGCGTCTATATCTATATCCGCGACGCCTTCGGGCGGACCGCCGGCTTCCTGTTCGGCTGGATGATGCTGTTCGTCGGGATTTCAGGCGCGATCGCGACATTGGCGACCGCCTTTGCCCGCATCGTCTCCCGACTTTTCGTGCTGCCGATCGGGCCGACCGCGATCGGCCTGCTCGTCGTGCTCGCCATAGGCCTGGCCAATTGCGCATCGATCCGGCGATCGGGCGACGTCCAGAACTGGACGGCATTGTTCAAGCTGCTGCCGCTGATCGCGATCGCCATCCTGCTGCTGGTGCTGCCGCTGCCGATGCACGCCAATGCCGGCGGCGCATTGCAGGCGCCCACCACCGTCAACATCTCGGTCGCGCTGATCGCCGTGCTCTGGGCCTTCGAGGGCTGGCAATATGTCACCTACAATTCCGGCGAAGTCGCCGATCCGGGACGCACCATCCGGTTCGGCCTGGTCGCCGGCGTCGTGGTCCTGGGGGTCACCTATATGCTGGTCACGCTTGCGGTCAGCCTGTGGCTGCCGCCCGCCGAACTCGCATCGGCGCCCAACGTGATCGAAGCCGCGCTGAGGACGGCGGACCTCAATCTGATCGCCAACACCATCAGCGTGATCGTGCTTGTCGCGATCGTGAGCGCAGCGCATGCCACGCTGCTGAGCGGATCGCGCCTTGTCTATGCCATGGCCGTCGACGGATTTCTGCCTCATGCGCTGGCCGGGCTATCCGCGCGGACGCGCGTGCCGCTGCCTGCCGTTCTCCTCTGCGCGATCATCGCCGCGATCCTGACGGCGCTCGGCTCGTTCGACGCGCTGCTCGGCTATGTGGTGGTGACGAGCTGGCTCTTCTACGGGCTCGCTGGGCTCGCGGTCTTCCGCCTGGCTCCAGCCGGCGGGGGACAACGCTTCGGTATCGGCGTGAAGATCGCGGCCACGCTGTTTGCGGCCGGCGCGCTGCTCGTGATGATCTCGGCCCTGTTCACCGGACCGCCATCGGCACGCTATGGCCTGATGATCGTCGCCGTCGGCTGGATCGCCGCGCGCGCCTGGTTCCACTGGCGCGATCGGCAGCAGCCCGCGTGACGATCAGGCCGCGGAGACCCGACTGTCGATGCGGCCCTTGGCATCGGCTGAAATGGCGATGCGCGCAGCCAGCATCTCGGCCACCTGCGCCTCAGAATAACCGATCTCGGCCAGCAGTTCGCGGGTATGTTCGCCCAACCGCGGTGCGGAGCCGCGCCGGATGCCGGGCGTGCCCTTCAGTCGGGTGAGCATGCCGATTTCGCGGATATGGCCATACATCGAGTCATGCTCCTCGACGACGCGGCCGGTCTCGAGCGCCCAATCCTCCCACAGCACCTGATCGATCCATGAGGTTTCGCGCGCGATCTCGGCGGGCGCTCCGGCCGCGTCGAGCTCGGCCTTGGCCTCTTCGGAGGTGCGTGCCGCGAAGAATGGAGCGATCATGCCGGCCAGCAGGACATCGCCCGCGTCACGATCGCGGACGGTGGCGAAGGATGGATCGGTCACCAGCCCCGGCTGCCCGATCGCCTGTGCCAGCGCGGCGAAGCGGCGGTCGTCGCGGCACGAGATGCAGACAAAGCCGTCGCGCGTCCGATAAAGCCGGTCGAGCGCGTTGAAGCCCATCTGATCCTTGTCGAGCCTGAGGCCATAAACGACCTGACGATCGGCATCGAGGAAATGCTCGGCGGTGGTGAACAGGCTCGAATGGAGTTGCGGACATTCGAAATAATCGCCCGTCCCGCTGTTCCGCCGGCTCTCCAGCGCCATCAGCACGCCGATCGCGCCGAGAAAGCCGTTATTGTAATCCTCATTGCCGAACACCGAGCGCGTCGGCGGATTGCCCGCCCCGCCGCCCTCGCGCAGCAGGCCGGTCCAGCCGCTGAGCAAGGGCGCGAACGCCTTGAGCATCGCCTTTGGTCCCTTCGAACCATAGCCGGGCAGATAGCCGTAGAGCAGCCCCGGATTGAGCGCCGCCATCGCTTCATAGCCGATGCCGAGCTTGTCGGCCTTTCCGGGGCGAAGATTGTGCAGCATCACGTCCGCGGTGGCGACGAGCTTGCGTGCGGCCTCCAGCCCTTCCGCGCGCTTGAGGTCGAGAACGATGTCGCGCTTGCCGCGTTGCGCCGCGCCGAACACGTCGGGCAGCGGACGCATCTGGTCGCCATCGGGTGTCTCGATCTTGACGACGTCGGCGCCGAGATCGGCCAGCAACCGACCGCCATAGCCGACCGCGAAGAAGGAGCTGAAATCGACGATCCTGACGCCTTCGAGCGGATATTCCAGACTGCGGCCGCCGCCGCCCGGCGCCCGCCTTTGCCGCGTCAGCAACGCGTCGAGTTCGCGATTATGTTCGCCGATGCGCGGCGCCGGCGTCGGCATCGCCGGGGCCGCCTTTGCAAAACGATGAACGGGGCCCGCCTGATAGATGGTGCCGAAATCGGGATCGGACAGCGCGATGCGCTGGCCGACGAATTCGACCTGATCGTCAAGCAATATCTCTGCTGGTTCGAGCACGGGCAGCGCCGCGACGTCGGTTTCATGGAACAGGCGGATCCACTCGTCGCGCGGGCGGGCCTTGAACGCCTCGAAGATATCGACACGCGCGGCCTGATATTCGTCCTCGCTCAGCGGCACCGCCATTTCGGCGCCCTTGATCGCCTGGATCCTGTCGCCGAAACCGAGCACGTCCATCGCGCGCTTGAAGCCGCCGGGACCCCCGGTATGCATCTGGAGGAACAGCCCGTCGCCGCATTCGAACATGCCGGTGGTAAGCCGGACGCTGCCGAACCGGTCGACGGCGCCGCTGTCTCCCTTCTTGATGTAGGAGATGCCGTCTTCCTGCCACCAATTGTTCATCGGCGACTGGGCAAGCATCGCATCCATCAGCGATGCTTCGACTTCCTGGCCGATACCGGTCTCGCGCTCGGCACGCAGCGCAGCCAATATGTCGATGACCGCGAGGAACGCCTGACCGTAATGCAGCGCCGGATAACCGAGATAGACCGGCCCGTCGCGAAACGAGCTGCGCTTGTCGATCATCGTGCCGAGCAGTGCCGCGGCAAGCGACTCGCCATAGGGCCGGCCGGCAAAGGGCGTGTCCTCACCATAAGCGGTGAGCAGGCAGACGATCAGGCCGGGATTGATCTTCGCCAGCGTCTCGCGGTCGAGCCCCAGCCGCTTCGCCTCTGCAGGCTCGAGCGAGAGGATCAATATGTCCGCACTTGTCGCCAGTTGCCGCAGCATGTCGCGGCCTGTCTCATTCTCCAGATCGATCTCGACGCTGCGCTTGCCGCGATCCCATGATTTTCGCGTCAGGTCGTTCGCAAAATAGGCGCCGCCCACCGGTTCGACCTTGATCACGTCCGCGCCATGATCGGCCAGCAGCATGCCGGCGATCGCGCCCGGCATCACCTGCGATGCCTCGATCACGGTCAGAGTCTCGAGCGGGCCCGGCATATCGTCTCTCCTATTTCCCGCACGCTACCCAATTTAGCACTGTAGTGCAATATTTGTGAATGCCGGCCCTTGTCCATCACTTCGCCGGTGACAGCGACTCCCGTGCCCGTTGCCGGATATAATGCTGCACCCCCTGCGCCTCGCGCTCGCTGAGATTGTCGAATTGCGGCATACCGTTCGCGCGCAAGGCACCGCCACGGACGACCGCGTTGAACGAGTCGAAGTCCAAAGGCGTCGCCGCCTTGCGCAGATCGGGCGCAGCCCCGCCGCCGACCATGCCAGCGCCGTGACAGATCACGCAGCTGGTGTTGAAGATGCCGGCGCCGACCTTGGCCAGTTCGGGATCGATCTTGAAATCGGGATCGTCCTGGACCGGCATTTCCTCGGGCTGGAAAGGCGGCAACACGGCCTTGCCCCCGATCGCGAAAGTGAGCACGCGGCGCTGCTGGGTCTCGTAATTCCAGTTGGGCTTGCCCGCGAAGCTGCTGCGCCAGCCGGTGATCACCGTGATATATTGACGGCCGCGCACGCTATAGGTGATCGGGTGGCCGAGAATACCGTTCTGGGCGTCGAATTCCCAGACCTTGCGCCCGGTATCGGCGGCATAGGCGACGAGATGGCCGGTATTGAGCCCCTGGAACACCAGATTGCCCGCCGTCGCCATCGTGCCCCCGTTGAAGGCGCCGTTCTGCGGCACGCTCCACCGCGCCTTTTGCGCGACGGGATCCCAGGCGATCAGCTTGCTTTCGGGTGGCGGCGACGTGATCCCCGGCGGCGGCGCACCCAGCCCGGTATTGACGAACATGCCGGGTTTGTACTGCCATTTGGACAGGTCGCCGACGGGATCGACGAAGACACGGCCAGCATCGGTCGCGGGCAGATAGACCAGCCCGGTCTTCGGGCTGAACGACATCGCCTGCACGCCATGCGCGCCGAGCGGCCAGGGATACATCAGGAAGGGCTTGCCGCCCGGATAGCGCGCCTCCGGATTCTCGACCGGACGGCCGGTCTGCAGGTCGATGCGGTCGGCCCAGTTGACCTTGGCGAATTTCTCGGCGGAGAGCAGCTTTCCGGTCGCCCGGTCGATCACGTAGAAAAAGCCGTTCTTGGGCGCATGCAGCAGCACCGAACGCATCTTCCCGTCGATCTCCAGATCGGCGAGTTCGATATCCATCGCATTGTTGAAGTCCCAGCTGTTCCCCGGGTTCACCTGATAGTGCCAGACATATTCGCCGGTATCGGCGTCGAGCGCGACGATCGACGACAGGAACAGATTGTCGCCGCCGCCGGGGCTGCGGATCTTCTGGTTCCAGGGCCAGCCATTGCCGGTGCCAAGATAGACGCGGTTGAATTTGGGGTCGTACGCCATGGCGCCCCAGACATTGCCGCCGCCGCCGAACTTCCACCATTCGCCGGTCCAGGTCTTGGCGGCCATCTCCATTGCCTTGTTCTCGAATCCCTTTGAAGGATCCCCCGGCACGGTGTGGAAACGCCAGACCTGCTTGCCCGTTGCCTGGTCATATGCGGTGACATAGCCGCGCACCGGCCCGTAATCCGCGCCGCCGAAACCGATCATCACCTTGCCCCTGAACACCCAGGGCGCGCCGGTGATATAGGCCGAATCCGCCTTGTCGAGGGTCTGCACGCTCCACAGCGGCTTGCCCGTCCGCGCGTCGACCGCGATCAGCTGGCCGCCGATCGTGCCCGCGAAGATCTTGCCATTGTCATAGGCGATACCGCGAATGCCCCAGCCGGCACGCATCTTGTGGCCGGCGGTCTGCCACGCCTCCGGATCATAGGTCCACAGCAGTTTGCCGGTCGCCGCATCCATCGCATGGAGAACGCTGTAGCCGGTCGCGAAATAGAGAACACCATCGACCGCGAGCGGCGCAGTGAAGGAATTGAAGGTGGCGAGATCATGCGACCAGACCAGGCCGAGCTCCCCGATATTGCCGTCGTTGATCTCGGTCAGCGGGCTGAAATGATCCTCGTTGTCGGTGCGCCCGACACGCATCCAGTTCGCCCCATCCTCCGGAGTCGCGGCGCTCGACGCGATCGCGCCGCCGCCCGTGGCCTGACAACCGTTCAACGCCCCGGACGCCAGCGCCAGGATGGCGAAGGCCATGATTCGGCTTTTGCCCATCATCGTCATCCTCAACTCCAAGATGTTGTCATGGCTGCTTAATTCTAATCATTCGTGCAGAATCTACCCGGAGTGGGCGATATCACGAAAGACAGGAGAGAACAGATTATCGCCTGAAAATCCAGCCGCAAAGAGCGGATTGACAGGGGGCGGCTTCTTCCCTTAAAATTGCACTCAAGAGCAAAATTACGATTTTGGGGAGGTTGCCATGAAGCATACCAGGACCTTGCTTACCGGTACCGCGATCGCACTGCTTGTCGGTGCACCGGCAAACGCCCTCGCGGCACAGGACGCCGCGCCCGCCGAGCAGGCGGCCGACGAGACGGCACCGACCGACATCGTCGTCACCGGCACGCGCATCGTTCGCGACGGCTACACCTCACCGACCCCGGTGACGGTCGCCACGACCGAAGATCTGTCGAAGACGACGCCGACCAGCATCCCCGATGCACTCAACAAGCTGCCCCAGTTCCAGAACTCGCTGAGTCCGTCGCGCACGGCCCATAATTTCTCGGCGATCCCGATCCACGGCAACGTGCTGAACCTGCGCGGCCTGGGAACACCCAGCAACAATCCCAAGGGCCCGCTCCGCACGCTGATCCTGTTCGACGGCATCCGCGTGCCGCCGACGGCCTATCCCGGCACGATCAACACCGACGTCCTGCCGCAGCTGCTGATGCAACGCGTCGACGTGGTCACGGGCGGCGCATCCGCGCAATGGGGTTCGGACGCGGTCGCCGGTGTCGTCAATTTCGTGCTCGACAAGAATTTCACGGGCATCAAGGGCGTCGTCCAGGCCGGCGTGTCGGAGCGCGGCGACAATGAGAGCCAGCGCATCGGCGCGGCCGCCGGCTTCGAATTCGCGGAGGGCAAGGGCCATATCCTGCTCAACGCCGAATATTTCAACACCGGTGGCATGTACAAGGAAGAGCGGGTTTACGGCCGGCAGGGCTATAATTTCGTCGGCTCGACCTCGACCGCGCTGGGCGCGCCCGGAACGGCGGCGAACCCCTACACGATCGGATCGGACATCCGCATCTCCGCGCTGGCGGCCAATGGCCGCATCACCGCGTCGAGCGTGACCGGCAATCCCTTTATCGGCCGCGTCATCAACACCGACGGCAGCACGCGCCCGTTCAACACGGGATCCCCGGTCGGCACGACGGGCTTCCAGTCGGGCGGCGACGGCTACAAGATCCAGAGCCATACCCATGCGATCACACCCGCCGAGAATATCCAGACCTTTGGCCGCCTGGCCTATGATCTGACGCCCGACATCACCGCCTATGTCCAGGGCGGATGGTCGCGCGCCAGCCTGAAATACACGACCCAGACCAATGCGCTGGTTCCGCCCTCGGGGGGCGTCAACATCTACAAGGGCAATCCCTATCTGTCCGCCGCACTCGATGCCTCGCTGCCGACCGCGGCCGACTTCATCACCGTGGGGCAATATGATGCGGGCCAGCCCCAGCCGATCTCGCGCGAGCAGACCGATTACTGGCTGGCGACCGCCGGCCTCAACGGCAAGCTGAGCAACCTCAACTGGTCGGTCAACTACACTCATGGCCAGTCCAAGCACGCGATGGATAATTCGGGCCTCTACAACTACAAGCGCCTCTATGCCGCGACCGATGTGGTGCGGAATCCGACAAACGGCCAGCTGACCTGCCGCGTCCTGCTCGATCCGGCCGTCGCGTCGCAATATACCGGCTGCCAGCCGCTCGACGTGCTGCACGGCGACCCGTCCACCTCGACGCCTGCGGGCTATGCCTATGCGACGGGCACATCCAGCTATCGCGCGACGATCAAGCAGGATTCGGTCACCGCCAATCTCAGCGGCAGCCTGTTCGAGCTGCCCGCCGGCCCCGTCGATTTCGCGATCGGCGCCGAATATCGCAAACAGTCGTTGCACCTTGCCAGCAATGCCGATCCGGCGACGCTCGCCGGCGCGACCCCGGCCGAAACCGCCGCGATCCGATCCAACTATTTCGCGGGCCTGCGCGGCGTGCCCGGCGGCGCGCTTTATTACTGGCTGACCAATGTCGGCTCGGCCAATGGCAGCCTCAACGTCAAGGAGGCCTATGTCGAGCTGGCGGTGCCGATCCTGAAGGACACGCCCTTTTTCCGCGAACTCAGCATCAACGGCGCCGCCCGCATCACCGACTATTCGACCTCGGGCACAGTCAAGACCTGGAAGGTCGGCGCGACCTGGAAACCGATCGACGATCTGCTGCTGCGCGGCACCTATTCGCGCGACATCCGGGCGCCCAATCTGTTCGAGCTGTTCGCCGGCCTGCAGAGCGGCATAGGCATCGTCAACGACGTGCGCAACGCCGCCGGCACCTATGGCAGCGGCCAGAATGTCAACGTCAACAGCGTGACGGGCGGCAACCCGAACCTGAAGCCGGAGACCGCCAAGACGCTGACACTGGGCGCGGTGCTCTCGCCGCGCTTCCTGCCGGGCTTCTCGCTGTCGGTCGATTATTACAAGATCGATGTGCAGAATCTGATCGACTCGCTCACCGCGCAGCAGATCCTGACCAACTGCCTCAATGCCGGCGGATCGGGCGCCGCGGAATGCGCACTCATCGATCGCGCGACGCCCACGACCTTCCCGTCGCTGGTGCGGATCGTGCCCGCCAATATCGCGTTCCTGAAGACCGCGGGCTTCGATATCGACGCCAGCTATCGCACCGATCTCGGCAATGGCCGGCTCTCGGTCCGGCTCTACGCCAATTATCTCGATCGCTTCGACAGCCAGCAATATGCCGGCGCGCCGATCGCCCATTATGCGGGCGTCAGCGTGGTTTCGAGCAATCCGGCGGGCTATCCGCGCTGGCGCGGCAATCTGTCGGTCGACTACACCAACGGGCCGTTCGGCGTGACCGTGACCGAGCAATATATCGGCAAGATGCGGCTCGACATTCCGGGCAGCGCGGCGCGTATCGCCTTCACCGATCCGCATGTCTCGCCCGTGTTCTACACCGACCTGTCGCTGCGCTTCACCATCCCCGGCATGGGCGGGAACATGGAGATGTTCGGCACGGTCAACAATGTGTTCGACAAGCAGCCACCGCTTATTCCGGGCACGGTGCCGGGCGTGAACATCGCAACCAACATCGCGGTCTATGATTTCGTCGGCCGCGCCTATACCGCGGGCGTCCGTTTCAAGTTCTGACGTGACCGTGCGGCTTGCAGCGCTCGCCGCAGCCAACCTTCTCCTCGTGAGTGCGGCGCCGGCCGAGCCGGTCGCCCGCACCACTCTCGGCCTCGTCCGCGGTACAGCGCGTGACGGGGCCGCCTTGTTTTCGGGCATCCCCTATGCGGCACCGCCCATAAAGGAACGGCGCTGGAAAGCGCCCGTCCCCGTCCTTGCATGGCGCGGCGTGCGCGACGCCACGGACTTCGGACCGGACTGCCCGCAACCCGCCAGGAACGGTGCGGCCAATCGGCAAAGCGAAGACTGCCTGACGCTCAATGTCGCGACGCCCGATCCGGCCGCGAAGAAGCTGCCCGTTCTCGTCGCCATCCATGGCGGCGCCTATTTCGTCGGTTCGGGCCGCGAGCCGTTCGGTCGCGGAATCCCCGGGATCGTGAAGGACGGCGTGGTGCTGGTCTCTCCCAATTACCGGCTCGGGCGGCTGGGCTTCTTCGCGCATCCGGCCCTCACCGCGGAAGCGCCCGGGGCGACGGCCAATTACTGGCTGATGGACCAGATCGCCGCACTCAAATGGGTACGCGCGAATGTGGCACGCTTCGGCGGCGATCCACAGAATGTCACCATCATCGGCTGTTCAGCCGGTGGATCGAGCATCAACGCGTTGATGGCGTCGCCCGAAGCACGCGGCCTGTTCGCGCGCGCCAGCGCCCATTCGGCCGGCGGGTTGTTCAACGCGAACAGGACGCTCGCACAGGGCGAGGCGCAGGGTCTGGCCTTTGCCGGCCGGGTCGGCGCGACCGGCAAGGACGCGGCCTCGCTGTCGGCGTTACGCGCGCTGAGCATATCGCAGATCCTGGCCGGCGACAGCGGTGCCCCCGATTTCGGCGCTGTCGTCGACGGCACATGGCTGCCGCGCCCCTTGTCGATCGCTTTCGCACGCGGAGACATCACCCGGGTGCCGCTGATCAGCGGATCGACCAGCAACGAAGCCAGCGTGTTCGGCCTGATGGGTTTCGACGCGGCAGTGCTGGCGCAGCGCTTCGGCATCGACATGGCCGCGGTCGCGCCGGCCTATGGCCCACTCGATGCCAAGGAACTGCTCCGCCAGGTCCAGACCGATTTCATCTTCACCGCCGCCGCGATGGGCATGACCGCGATGGCGGTGAGGACCGGTGCGCCGGCCTGGTCCTATCATTTCGACTATGTGAACGAGGCCCGGCATGGCGCCGTTCCGGGCGCCGCGCATTGCGAGGATCGCGGCTATTGGTTCGGCACGCTGCAGGATCCGGCACCGCGCGATGCAGCGGTGGGCAGGATGATGCGTGGCTATCTGCTCAACTATGTGCGCAGCGGCGATCCGAATGGCCCGGGGCTGCCCGTGTGGGATCAGTCGGCCGCCGGTGCGGTAAGCCCGCTGCTCATCGGGTCGGAGACGGCGATGGCGCCGGGATTTCGAGCGCGTCAGCTCGCGCCATGGTACGCAAAATGGGAAGCGGAGACTGGCGAGACGCTGGGGATCGTTCGCGACTGACCGACACCAATGTCATTCTGGCTTTCGCCGGAATGACATTGGTGTCGGCGTAGCGCTACTCGACGATCTCCAGCGCCCGCTCCGGACACGATTTGGCGCCACGCCACGCGCGTTCGGCGTCGCCCTCTCCCACCACGATATCGCCCGGCAGGATATAGCCGTCATCGTCGAGGATGAAGATGTCGGGGGCCATCGCCGCGCAGCGCGCATGGCCCTGGCATTTGCCGGGAACGACCCGGATCAATCGCGCGCTTCTCATGACCAGTCGAGCTCCAGTTCCTCGATGCCGAAGACATGGCCGCCGAATGTGAGCGGCGCCGTGCCGGGCTTGATCCGGAAATCGGGGATGCGCGCCAGCCATTCCTCCAGCCCGATCACGATCTCACGCCGGGCGAGATGCGATCCAAGGCAACGATGCGGCCCGTAAGCGAAGGCGACATGGCGATTATCCTCGCGCTCCAGGTCGATCGTATCGGGGTCGGGAAACTCTCGCGGATCGCGATTGGCGAGCATCGTCGGGCACGAGATATAATCGCCCGTGCGGATCGGCGCGCCATGGAGATCCATGTCGCGCGTCGCGACGCGGACGAGCTGGACGGTGGGATAGGCGCGCAGCAATTCCTCCACCGCCAGCACGATCCGCGACGGATCGTCGCGCAACGCGCGCTGATCCTCGGGATGCGTCGCGAGATAGTTGAGATCGAAACCGATCGCGGCCGCCACCGTGTCCAGTCCGGCGATCAGGATCAGCACGCCGATGCCGCGCACCTCGCGGTCGGTGAGCTTGCGGCCTTCCACCTCGGCCTGGACGACGAAGGTCATGAAATCGTCGGCGGGCTCGCGCCGGCGCAGTTCCGCCAGCTCGTCGATAAAGGCGACGATCTTGCGCGCCGCCGCGGGCCGCTTCACATCGTCGCCATGCAGCTGATCATTGGCCCATTCGACGAATTCGTCGAGCCGGCTGTCGGGCAGCCCGATGAAGCGCAGGAAGATGTTGACCGCAAAGGGAAAGGCGAAATCGGTCATGACGTCGCAATCGGTGCCCTTCGCCTTCACCGCCTCGATCAATGCGACCGCGCGCTCGCGCACCGCGGCCTCCATCTGCATCACCTTGCGCGGCGAAAAGAGCGGGTTGAGCATCGTGCGGTATGCGGCATGGCTCGGCGGATCGATCTCGAGCGGGATCATCGGCCAATCCTCGCCCAGCGCCGAGGCAAAAATCGCGCGATGGCTGGAGAAGCTTTCCGCATCCTGGAGCACGCGGCGCTGGTCCTCCGCGCGCGTGATCACCCACGTGCCCCTGCCCGTCCGCGTATTGTTGGGCGAATAGAAGATGCGCGGTCCCTGATGGAGATGGCTGATCGAAGCCTGCGGATCGCCGCCGCGCGTCGGCGGCATGCCGGGCGAGGTGAACAGATTGAAGTCGCCGACCATTTCGGGCGGAACATGCGCGGGTATTTCATTTGCGGCGCTTACCATGCATCGCTCTCCTGCGGTGCTTTGAAGTTGGTCGCAGCCTATCGCAGTGCGACGAAAATGAAAACAGAAATTGCATTACAGTGCAATTTTGCTATCGCTGGACCGTCAAGAGCATGCCGTGATCCGCGGAAAGCGGATCGCATGCTCCAGAGTCATGTTTGGCGCGATTTTCGAGTCGTTCGATGAGCCCATCGAACTATAAATCGCTCTAAGGAGGGATGCCGGTGTTCGATCTGTTGAAAGGCGTGCGCGTCATCGAGTTCGGGATCCTGCTCAACGGCGATCACCTGGGCATGCTGCTCAGCGACCTCGGCGCCGAGGTAATCAAGGTCGAGGAGCCGCTGAAGGGCGATTATCTGCGCGACATGCTCGGGCAGATCACGCCGCACCACAGCCCCGCGCATCTTCAGGTCAACAAGAACAAGAAAAGCGTGACACTGAACGTCAACACCGAAGCGGGCCGGCACGCTTTCTTCGAATTGCTCAAGACCGCCGACATCTTCGCCGACGGGCTGCGCGGCGGTGCGTGCGACGCGATGGGTATCGGTTACGAAGCGCAACGCGCGGTGAAGCCCGACATTATCTATATGGCAAGCACCGGTTTCGGCATGACCGGCCCCTATACGCGGCTCGGCGCGCATGGCTATTCGATGGCAGCGGTCGCGGGCGGCCTGCCCGCGGCGAAGGACGAGGACGGTTTTGTCGACCGGACCGAGAGCACCGACCTGTTCGGCGGGATCAAGGCCAGCCCCGGCGCCGGGGGTCCCTTTGCCGTCATGGCGGGGCTCGCCGCCTTGGTCAGGCGCCAGCGGACGGGCGAAGGTGCCTTCATCGACGTCGCGACGTCGGACTGCAATCTGGCGGCCTCCTGGCTGGCGACCGTCACCAATCTCAATTACGACCGCCTCACCGACCTGACCGGCATGGCGCCGCGCGGCGTGGCGAACGAGGGCTGGCCGGCGGGCTCGGTGCTCTATTCGCTCTACGAAGCAAGCGATGGCCGCTTCATGATGTTCGGCGCGATCGAGCCGAAATTCTGGTATAATTTCTGCGATGCGGTGGAGCGCCCCGAGCTGAAAGAGGCGATCCGCACCGACATCCCCGTCGATTACGGCGTCGAGGCGCAATGGCTGCGCCCGGTGCTACGCGACATCTTCCAGACACGCAGTTCGTCCGAATGGACCGCGCTGGCGCTGGCGAGCAATATCCCGATCGCGGTCGCCAACACGCTCGACCAGGTGCCCGAGGATCCGCACAACAAGGCGCGCGGCATGTTATTCGAAGCGGAGCATCCCGGCGCCGGGCCGATGACCTATCTGCGTTATCCCGCGATCGTCGACGGCGCGCGGAGCGGCGTCGAAATTCCAGCTCCGGCGCTGGGCGAACATACGCAGGAAGTGCTTTCCTCGCTCGGGCTTTCGGCCGATGAGATCGCCGCGGCGCAGGTGACGCCGCCGCGCAAGCCGAAGCAGGCCCCATGATCGAACCCGAAGACCATCCCGAGATCCGCGAAGCCGTCCGCAAGCTGTGCGCCGGCTTTCCCGGTGAATATTGGCGCGCGCTCGATCGCGAGCGCGCCTATCCGACCGACTTCGTCCGCGCGCTGACCGAAGCCGGCTGGCTGAGCGTGCTGATCCCAGAAGATTATGGTGGATCGGGCCTCGGCCTGGGTGCCGCGGCGGCGATCCTCGAGGAGATCCATCGCTCGGGCTGCAATGGCGGCGCCTGCCATGCGCAGATGTATACGATGGGCACATTGCTCCATCACGGCTCGGCGGAGCAGAAGGCTGAGTGGCTGCCGCGTATCGCCACCGGCGAGGTAAGGCTCCAGGCATTCGGCGTCACCGAGCCCGGCAGCGGCACCGATACGACGCGGATCGCCACCACGGCGCGGCGCGACGGCGACCGCTACATCGTCAACGGCCAGAAGATCTGGATCAGCCGCGCCGAGCATTCGGACCTGATGGTACTGCTCGTCCGCACCACGCCACGCGACCAGGTCACCAAGCGTACGCAGGGATTGAGCGTGCTGCTGGTCGATATGCGCGCCGCGATCGGCAACGGCCTGACCATCCGCCCGATCCGCACGATGCTCAACCACGCAACGACCGAATTGTTCTTCGACGATCTCGCGGTGCCGGCGGAGAATCTGATCGGCGTCGAGGGCGAGGGATTCCGCTACATCATCGACGGCATGAATGCCGAGCGCGTGCTGATCGCCGCCGAATGCATCGGCGACGGACGCTTCTTCATCGACCGCGCCAGCGCCTATGCACGCGACCGATCGGTGTTCGGGCGGGCGATCGGCGAAAATCAGGGCGTCCAATTCCCGATCGCGCGCGCGCATGTCCAGCTCAGCGCCGCCGCGGCGATGGTCGAAAGGGCCTGGAGGATGAGCGAAGACGGTCGCCCCTTCGGCACCGAAGCCAATATGGCAAAGATGCTGGCGTCGGAGGCGTCCTGGTTCGCGGCGGATATGTGCGTGCAGACGCATGGCGGCTTCGGCTTTGCCGAGGAATACGACATCGAACGTAAATTCCGCGAGACGAGGCTTTATCAGGTCGCGCCGATCTCGACCAATCTGATCCTCAGCCATGTCGCGACGCATGTGCTGGGGTTACCCAAGTCATTCTGAGCCGATCGCCGCCTGCCACGGTCGCCCCGCATCTCGGGCCGACCGACCTGGCCATGGTGCTGATCGTCAATATCGCCTTCGGCCTCAATCTGGTCGCGATGAAAGTCGTCGTCGACGCGACGGCGCCGTTTCTTGCCGTGGCGGTGCGGATGGCGATCGTCTTCCTGTTGTGCGCGCGCTACTTTCGCCTGGTTTCGGGCAAGAATGGCTGGCTGGCGCTTTATGGGCTGCTCAATGGCGGGCTGTTCCTGCTGATACTCAACCTTTCGCTGATGGCGACGAGCAATGTCGGCGCGCTGGCGATCGCGGGGCAGCTCGGCGTCCCCTTCTCGCTGCTGCTCGGCGCGGTCATCCTGCGCGAACGACTGTCGGCGCGGAGACTGGCCGGCGTCGCGATCGCCTTTGCCGGCGTGGTGATGCTGGTGTTCGATCCGCATGCGGCGCATGAACTGAAAGGACTGGCGCTGATGGCCGCCGCCTCGTTCCTGTGGGGATCGGGCACATTGGTCCAGCGCCAGCTCGGCGGCATATCGATCATGAACATCCAGGCCTGGAACGGGCTGATGGCGGCGATCGTGCTCGCGCCCTTCGCGCTGACATTCGAACGCGACGCGATCGCCGCATTGCCCGATATCGGGCTGGTGCCGCTGGCCTGGCTAGGCTTCAGCTGCGTGGTCGCGACACTGATCGGCCAGGGGCTGCTCGCCCATCTGCTCCAGCGTCATCCGATCTCGTCGGTGATGCCGCTGCTGCTGCTTTCACCGGTCGTCGGCGTGGCCGGCGCGTCGCTCTATTTCGGCACGCCGATCACGGCGGTGATGATGGTTGGCGGGTTGATCACCTTGGCGGGGGTGGCGTTGCTGACATTGGGTGGCCGGCGGACGGGTTGAATTCGCCCTCCAATCGTCATCAACTCAGATGCTGGCGAGCTGATCACGAAGCTTAGCGTTAGCGATGATGATGAGTTTGCGCATGGTTGCG
>NZ_JBYSZM010000049.1:0-40828 GCF_058787155.1 Sphingobium sp. FW305-3-2-15-F-TSA7
TGGCCACCCAGCTCCGGGCATCCCGACAATGCGGAACATCCCTGTCATACGCTATCTTCAACAGACAATTGCGAGCGTAGCGAAGCAATCCAGAGGCCGACGCATCCCTGGATTGCTTCGCTTTGCTCGCAATGACGATCGAATTTGGAACTATGCCCTCGGCCGATCCGTGCCCGCGTCAATAGGTGATCGAATAGCGTGCGCGGATGTGCCGGGGATCTTCCAGTTCGTCGACCAGCGCCTTCGCCAAATCCTCATAGGATATGACGCTGGCCCCGCTCTCGTCGCGCATCAGCTCGTCGCCGCCCAGCCGGTACCGGCCCGTGCGCTCGCCGGGCACGAAGCTGAGCGCGGGCGACAGGAAGGTCCAGTCGACATCGCTTCGGCGCAATGCGTTCAGGAAATCACGGCCCGCCGTCACTTCGACGCGGAAGATCTCTGGGAAGTCGGGCGCGTCGAGCAACTGCAGGCCCGGCGCGACATAAAGGCTGCCCGCCCCGCCCACCACGAGCAGGCGGCGGAGCCCGGCATCGGCCATGGCACCCAGGATCGACGCCGGATCGATCGACCGGAAAGTCGCCGACACGAACAACGCGTCATTACCCCGGATCGCATCGGCCAGCGCCCCGGCATCGGTCGCGTCGGCGATGCGTATCGGCACGCCGACATCGCCGGGGTCGGTGCGCGCGATGCCCGCGACGTCATGGCGTCGTCCGGTCAGTTCGGCGACCAGCCGCCGGCCGACCTTGCCGCTGGCGCCGACCAACGCGACCTTCATGGCCGCGCGCCCGACAGTTTGAAGATGTTGTTGCGCTGGACCGCGGAGGACCCGCCGATGATCGGCATCAGCAGCGCATCGCGCACATAACGCTCGGCGTCGAAATCCTTCACATAACCATAGGCGCCCAGGATCGTCTGGCATTCGAGCGCGACCGTCTTCGACACTTCGGTCGCGAACAGCTTGGCCATCGACGTCTCCGCCGAGCAGGGTCTGCGCTCGTTGGCGAGCCAGGCCGCTTGATAGAGCGTCAGCCGCGCCGCATGGACCTGAGTCTTCATCTCGGCCAGCTTGTGCTGGATCGACTGGAACTCGCCGATCGTCCGGCCGAACTGGCGACGCTCCATCGCATAGGCCCAGGCATCGTCGAGCGCCGCGCGCGCGATACCGATGCCGATCGCCGCGACCTCCAGCTTCTCGACGTCGAGCCCCGGGCCGACAAGCATGCGCCAGCCATTGTTCCAGCCCGCGTCGCCGCCGACCAGATTGTCGATCGGCACTTCGACATCGTCGAACGACACGTCGGTCGTCGCCGCACCTTTCATGCCCATCGACTCGATCTTGGTGATCTCGACGCCTGGCGCGGTCGGCGGCACCAGTACGAAGGAGAGGTTGCGATGCCGCGCATCGGCCGGCCCGGTGCGGACGAGCGTGTAGATATAGTCGGCAATGCCCGCGCCCGAGCAGAAGCGCTTGGCACCGTTGATGCGCAGCACGTCACCATCGCGGTCCGCACGCGTCTTCACGCTGGCCAGGTCCGCACCGGCATCGGGCTCGGTCAGGCCATAGGCGAAGAGCATGTCGCCGGAGACGATCTTGGGCAGAATATCCTGCTTCTGCGCCTCGGTGCCGCATTCTTCGATGTTCATGCCGGCATAGCACGCCGCCATGATATAGGGCACGGAGACCGCCAGGCTGCGCCGCGACAATTCCTCGATGACGATCATCGTCGCCAATATGTCGCGGCCGACACCACCATAGGCTTCGGGAATGGTCAGCCCGAGGACGCCGAGATCGGCGAGCTTGCGGTGCACATCGCGCGGGAAATGATTGCGCGCGTCCCAATCCTTGGCGGCGCTGCGCGGCATCTCCTTCTCGACGAAACGCTCCAGCGTCTCGCGCAGCGAACCGATGATATCGCCCTCGTCGAAATTCACGCCCCGCCTCCGGACCGGCCGAAGACCGGCGAACGCTTCTCCGCAAAGGCGCGCACCGCCTCCTGATGGTCGGGCGTGGCGTTGGACAGCGCTTCATAGGCAAGCGAGGCGTCCATGATCGAGGTCGCCAGATCGCGCAGGCCGATATTCACCGACATCTTGGTCCAACGGATCGCCTTGGTCGCGCCCGCCGCCAGCCGGTCGGCGAATGCATCGACGCGCGCGTCGAGCTCGTCGGCGGGAACGACATAGTTGATCAGGCCCATCTGCGCCGCATGCGCCGCGGTCAGCAGGTCGCCGGTCAGCAGATATTCCTTGGCGCGGGCATAGCCGATCAATTGCGGCCAGATCACCGCGCCGCCATCGCCGGCGACGAAGCCGACGCTGACATGCGGATCGCCGATCTTGGCATGCTCCGCCGCGAAGATGACGTCGCAGAACAGTGCGATCGTCGCACCCAGCCCGGTGGCGTGGCCGTTGAGCTTCGCGATGACCGGCTTTTCGCAATCGATCAGGCCGAACACGATCTGCTTGGCCTCGCGGCCGGTCTGTTCGAAACCGCCCGGCTGATCGATCATGTCCTGCATCCAGCCGATGTCGCCGCCCGACGAGAAAGCGCGGCCGGCACCGGTCAGCACGACGATGTCGCTGTCCGGATCGTTGGAGATGTCGACGAAGACGCGTGCCAGTTCGGTGTGCAGCACCGCATCGACCGCGTTCAGTTTTTCGGGGCGATTGAGCGTGACCTGGAGCACGCGTCCGCGCCGCTCGAAGGTGATCGCCTGATAAGTGTCAAACCATGACATGCTGAGTCTCCGGAATCAGGCGTCGACGCGCGTGTTGGAAAGGACGGTGTCGTTGGCCAGCCCGCGTTCGGCGAGCCAGCTCGAGATGATGTCCACCGCCTGGGTCAGATGCGACTTGCCGTCGGGGCCGGTGAAATAATGATTGGCGTGATCGATCGTGACCTTGCGCTTGTCGGCCGACCCCATCGCGTCGAACATCTTGTCGGTATGTTCGGGGGGGCAGGCATCGTCGGCGCCCGCGGTCATCACCATGCCGGGCACCGTGATGCGCGGCCCGGAATCGACCGAGTCGAACTGCGCATAGTCGTAGCTCCATTGCGACAGCCAGCCGCGCAGCGAGTTGAAGCGGCCGAGCGCCGATGCGCTGTCGTTCACGACGCGCGGGTCGCCGAGATAGGTCCAGTTGGGCTTGCGCTGATTGGGATCGACGGTCGGATCGACCCAGCGGGGATCGGCCATCGTCCGATGGACGACGAAGCAATATTCGTCATGCTCGCCGCCCTTCGCCTTCAGCGAAGCGAGCTTGTCCTTCGCCCATTCGCTGATCCGCCGGTTGCGGTCGATCTGCGCCTGACGATAGGTGGCGAGGAACGTCTCCGAATAAGGCGGCTGCGCCGGATTGGCGGGATCGTAGATGTCGAGCGCAGGATCACGTCGGTCGGGGTCGAGTTCGTCGAGCACCGAGGGATCGATCTGGCCGGTGAGCAATTTGTGCCGGCTGCGATGCGATGCGACCAGCATGATGGCGTCGCCGGCGATCAGCTTCGCGCCGGCGAGCGGTGTCTCCTCGCCCGATGCGCTGAGCTGGATGACGGGCTTTTCCGCTTCGGCCTGGTAACCGGCCATCAGCGAGCCGCCGCCGCTCCAGCCGAGCAGCACGACCTTCTTGTAGCCCAGCCGTTCCTTGGCATCCCTGATGCAGGCGCCAAGGTCGAGGATCACATTCTCCATCTCGAGCGGCGCGTCGCCCGCCGAATAGCGCGACGCGCAGGCGATGATGTGATGGCCGGCGCGTGCGAGCTGCGCGAACACCGGCAGATAGGCGGGCGCACCGATCGGATGCATCACGATCAGCGCGGTATCCGACGGGTTGTCGCCACGCATCTGCTGGGCATGCAGCACCACGGCATCGTCGATCGCGCCATAGACGTCCTTGCGGACGCGATCCTCGCGATGGACGATCAGATAGGGTTTGCGGGCATAACGGACGGGCTCTGCCATCGATCGGATCCTTCTGTTCCTGGCTAAACGCTCTTGCTGCCACCGAACTCGGCACGCAGCGCGGGTTTGGAGATCTTGCCGGTGACGTTGCGCGGAAAGCTCTCGACGACCGCGAGATGTTTGGGATGCTTGTAGCGGGCGAGCCTGCCTTCGCAGGTGGCGCACAGCGATTCGAGCGTCACCACGTGTCCGGCGGTCGCCACCACGACCGCCAGGCCGACTTCGCCCCAGCGATCGTCGGCGACGCCGATCACCGCACATTCGGCGACCGCGGGATTGGTGAGCAGGATATTCTCGACCTCGACCGAGAAGACATTCTCGCCGCCGGACTTGTACATGTCCTTCACCCGGTCGATGACGTAGAAGAAGCCTTCGTCATCCTCCCAGACGACGTCGCCGGTCCGGTGCCAGCCTTCGGGCCGGACGATGCTCGCCTCCGCCCCCAGATAGCCGATCGTCACCCCGGGGCCGCGCACCCAGACTTCGCCCGGTTCGCCGCGCGGCACGTCGTTGCCCGCGTCGTCAACCACGCGCATGTCGATATACATCGACTTCTGCCCGCACGATCCGGCCATGATCTTGTCGAGCCGATCGGGGTTCATCGAGGTGACGGGGCCGGTCTCGGTTCCACCATATTGCGGCACGAAGCGCGCGCCCTTGGGCTGATACGCCGCGCGCAGCCGTTCGGACACACGGCCGCCGCCGCAGATGAACCGGCGGAAGGTCGAGAAGTCGGCGGCCGCGAACGGAACGCTGTCCGCCATCATCTGGTACATGACGGGAGGCAGGCAGAGATGCGTCACCGCATTGGCCGGATCGCCGCAAAAAGCCGCGGTCTCGGCCGCATCGAAACGTTTCGCGACGGTGACCTGCCCGCCGAAATAGAGGATCGGATTGCTCGCGGTGTTGAGCCCGCCGAAATGGAACAGCGGCATGGGCTGGAACAGATGCCCGCCCGGCTCCGCGGTGGCGCAGAACTGCACCTGCTGGAGCGAATGCCACACCATCGCGTCGAGCGTGACGATCGCCGCCTTGGGCGTCCCGGTCGTGCCCGAGGTGTAAAGGATCTGCAGCGGCGCGGCGGGATCGATGTCGCCATTTTCGGGGATTTGCGCATCGGTGCTCAGCAGCGCATCGAAATCCTCGTCCGGACCCCAGTCGAGCACATGCGGGATGCCGACATCCGCCGCCACCGTCCGGGCGAGATCGCCCCACACAGCGTCGGTCAGCATCAGCTTCGGCTGCATCTCGCGGCAGGCACGCCCGAGTTCGAACGCCGTATGGCGGAAATTGAGCGGCACCCAGACCAGCCCGGCGCGCGCGCAGGCGAACTGAAGCTCGAAATGGCGAAGGTCGCCGTCAGAGACGTTGACGATCCGATCACCGCGTTCGAGGCCCAGGCGATGGACCAGCGCATGGGCGATCATGCCGACGCGCGCATCGAGTTCCTTCCAGCTCCGCGTCTCGCCGCTCTCGAAGTTGCGGAGAGCGATCGCATCGGGCTGCGTCCGGGCAAAATTACCGACCCAGTCCGCCGCAGCGTATTTCATCGCAGCCACTCCCACATCCGATTCTGCCGCCTTTTTTGGCGGCCTCCTGAAAACTTGCCTAACACTGCAAGTTTATCTGCGCAATGGATGAGGTGCGGTTCGGGCATGAAGGCCGACGAAAATGATCGCGCCGCCCGGCAAGTGCGGCTAGAAATGCGCGACGATCATAACGAACATTGGGAGACGCCCCGTCCATGGGCCGGCCAAAACAGGCATTGATTTCTCGCCGGAAGACCCTCGAGGTCGCGCTGCGGATCATCGACACGGAGGGGTTGGACGCGCTCAGCATCCGTCGCCTTGGCGATGAACTCAACGTTCGCGGAATCTCGCTCTATCACCATTTCAAGAGCAAGGATCACATCCTGGTCGGCGCGTGCGAACTCGCGCTTGCCGATGTGCGCACGCCCAACACCTCGCATATCGACTGGCATGAATGGCTCGTCCGCAACGCCACCGAATATTACAAGGCACTGCGCGCGCATCCCAATCTGATCCCGATCCTGATGCGTCGCCACCCGCTGCGCATCGGCCTGAGCGAGCATAATGCCACCGCCGGCCTGCTCGCGGTGCAGGGCGTGCCGCCCGGCGCGATCATGGCGTTGCTCGACGGCACCGAATCGCTGGCGCTGGGCTGCGCCGCCTATGAATCGGCGGTCGAGAGCGACAAGGGCGAGGACGATTGGCCCGCCGCCTATCCGTTCCTCTATCATGTCAGCCGCAACCGCGAGATCACGCAGAGCCGGGCGTTCGACGTCATGGTCCGCGCAGTGATCGACTCGCTGATCGCGGAATATGACCGGACGCACGGCACCGATGTGGGTGGCGCACGGGCGGAGGCGGCCGCGCAGGGTTAGGTCAGGACTGCCAGTCGGCTAGAAGCGCGACACCTCTCCTCCCCATCATCGATGGGGAGGGGGACCGCCGGCCAGTGGCCGGTGGTGGAGGGGAAATGCGATGCTGCAATCACGCATAATTTCGAACGGATCGACGGAACAACCTGGAGAAATTCGGATGCGAATGGACGCATCCCATTTCCCCTCCACCACCCCGGCTTCGCCAGGGCGGTCCCCCTCCCCACGCTTCGCGTAGGGAGGAGAGATACTAATCCGTATAACTCCCCCGCTTGCCTTCGATGAAGGCGGTGCGGCCGGCGCTGGCGTCGCCCATGATATTGAGTTCGTAGGTGTAGCTCATCTCGGCGCGGTAATAGGTCATCAGCTCGTGCGCCTTGGTCGTGTTGTTGAGCGAGATCTTCAGCCGGCGCATCGCCTCCGCGCTCTTGCCCGCGATCTTCGCCGCGACCACGCGCCCTTCGGCGGCGACCTCGTCATGGCTCTCAACCAACCGATAGATACTGCCCAAAGCATGGAGTTCCTGCGCGAGCACCGGATCCGCGGTCATCATCGCCGCGCGCACGCGCTTTTCGGGCATCAACTTCAGCGCCTGCACTGCCCCCGCGGTCGCGCCATTATCGATCTCCGCCAGCACGAAACGGGTATCGCGCGACGCGACCAGCACGTCGGCCGAACCGGCGACGAGCACGCCAGCGCCGACGCAATAGGCGTGGACGCAGCACACCACCGGCACCGCGCATTGCAGGACCGCCAGGCTCAGCCGCATCGATCCCGACGACTGGCCGAGGATACCCTCGAAGCCCGGCAACCCCTCCACTTCCTTGACGTCGCCGCCGCCGCAGAAACCGCGTCCGTCCGCACGCAGCAGGACCACCTTCACATCGGCCTCGTCGCGCACCGACTCGATGCGTGCGGCAAGATCGTGGAGCAGGCCGATGCTGAACGCGTTGACCGGCGGCCGGTCGATCACCAGTTCAAGCACGCCGTCGGCATGTCGATGTTCCGTGAACACGGCCTTCTCCCCAAGTGAATTCGTCGCACAATATCTAACGATGTTTTATTTTAAGTCTAGGCCGCAGCCAGGATTCGTCCGGAGGCGGCGATCGCGGGGGGCAGGTTTCGCACGGCGAGATGCCCTTCGCGAATGGCCGTCTGCAGATTCCGCCCGGCCACCACGTCGCCGATGCCGATCGCGGCAATACCGCGTCCGCGCAGTGCCTCGACAAGGTCGGTCTGCCCCGGCCGGATCGGCACCCACACCACCGTATCCGCAGCGACAGTCTCGATCTCGCTGCCGAAATTCGGTGCGATATCGGCCTCCCCCGCACGGGCCGCCATCAGCCTTGTGCCGACACGCAGCGTGAAAGCGCCACGCGCATAAAGCCTTTCGAGTGCCGATTGCGTCCGCAATGCGATGTCGATGCCCGGCGCGAACATCTTGTGCCGCGTGACGAAGGTGACCGCCAGTCCCTGTTCCAGCAGATGCTCGGCACAGGCGATCGCTTCATAATGGCCGGTCTCGTCGACGATCACCGCGCTCCGGCCGCGATCGACGCCTTTCTCCGCAAACAGGTCGATCGAGCTGATCACGCGTGCGCCGCTGTCCTGCACCACCGCATCCACCGGAAACTGCACCTGCAGGCGCGGCGGATCCAGATCGGCGCCGACCGCGAGGATGACGGTATCCGCCTCTTCCGCCGCGATATCGTCGGCGTCCATGTAAGTGGACAGCCGCACTTCGACGCCGAGCCGATAGACTTCCTGTTCCAGCCAGCCGGCGATATCGGCGATCGTACCCATGCGCGGCGCCGATCGATAGAGGTTGGTCAGGCCGCCCAAGGCCGGCATCGCTTCGGCCAGGACGACGTGATGGCCGGCGGTCGCGGCGATGCGTGCCGCCTCCATGCCCGCGGGGCCACCGCCGACGATCAGCACGCGGCGCGGCATCGGCACCGGCGCGATCAGCTTTTCGGCCAACGCGATCTCGTCGCCTGCCGCGGTGTTCACGACGCAGCCCAGCCGGCCAAAGGTCGCGACGCGGCCGATACAGCCCTGGTTGCAGGCGATGCAGGGGCGCACCCGCTCGGGATGGCCGGCCGCCGATTTCACGACGATATCGGGATCCGCGATATGCGCGCGCACCATCGAGACCAGATCGGCCTCGCCCGCGCGCAGCACCTGTTCGACCTCTTCGAGCGTGCGGAACCGGCCGTTGAGCAGGCGTGGCAGCCTTATGTCCGCAACCGGCGGCGCGGTGTGCGGGATCTGGAATCCGCTCGGCATGTCCATGCCCGCGACTTGGAGGTGCGAGGCATAATAATCGCCATAGGACATGTTGACGTAGTCGATCAGCTCATCGCGCTCGAGCCGCGCCGCGATCTGACCGACCTCTCCCATCGACAGGATGCGCGGATCGGCGCTGTCGCTCAGCCGGACGCCGATAGCGAAACCCGGCGACACCGCGTCGCGCACCGCGGAAAGGACGCGCAGCAACAGGCGCATCCGGTTCTCGAGGGGGCCGCCATAATCGTCGTCGCGCCGGTTGAGCACGGGTGACAGGAATTGCGCGAGCAGATAGCCATGGCCGGCATGAACCTCGACCCCGTCCAGCCCGCCCTGCTCGCAGCGCCGGGCCGCGGCCGCATAGGCGCCGACCAGTTCGTCGATCTGGCGCCGCGTCATCGGTTGCGGCGCGATTCCGGCGATCGGGCTGGGCACGGTCGACGGCGCCAACGGCGGCGATCCGTCGGGCTGCATATAGATATGGCCGCCATGCCAGAGCTGCTGGAAGACGCGCATGCCCGTCGGCGCGATCGCGCGCGACAAGGCGCGATAACCGTCGATGATAGTGTCGTCGAGATTGGCGAGCGACAGCAGCGACGTCGGATGGACGCCCGCCGCCTCCAGGATGGACAGTCCGACGCCGCCCTGCGCGCGCGCCAGATGATAGGCGATCAGCGCCTCGGTGATCTTGCCGTCGCGCGACATCATCGTCGCATGCGCGGTTCGCGCAATGCGGTTCTTCACGTCGACGCCGCCCATGGCGATCGGGCTCAATGCGCGCTCGTACATGCTCTCTCTCCTGGCGTCGACTTGTATATCTAACATTGTTTGCTATTCAATATCACATCAGCGGAGCGAGAGGATTTCATGGCCAAGGATGACGCACGGCAGGTGCTCAGCGGATTGCGCGTGCTCGAGATCGGGCATTTCGTGGCGGCACCGTTCGCGACCCGGATCCTCGCCGACCTGGGCGCCGACGTGATCAAGGTGGAACCGCTGACGGGCGATCCGGCACGGCAATGGGGTGAGCAGGTCGACGGCAATTCGCTGTGGTGGTCCGCCCATGCCCGCAACAAGCGCAGCGTGACCGTCAACCTGAAACATCCCCGTGCCCGCGATCTGGTGCTCGACCTGATCGAGCAATGCGATGCGGTGATCGAGAATTTCCGTCCCGGCCAGATCGACAAGCTCGGCCTGAGCCCCGCCGTGATGCGTGCCCGGCGCCCCGACCTGATCATCGCCCATATCTCGGGCTATGGGCAGACCGGCCCCTATCGCGACCGCGCCGCGTTCGGCGTGATCGGCGAAGCCATAGGCGGTCTGCGCCACCTGACCGATCATGCCCCGGGCACCAGCGACCTGCCCCCCGTCCGGGTCGGCGTCAGCGTCGGCGATTCGCTGTCCGGCCTCTATGCGGCGTTGGGCGTGCTCGCAGCGCTGTGGCAGCGCGATCGCGGCGCAGGCGACGGCAAGGGCCGCACGGTCGACGTCGCGCTGACCGAAAGCATCTTGAGCCTGATGGAGGGGATGCTTCCCGAATATGGCGCGCTCGGCAAGGTGAAGCAGCCCGCGGGCGGCGGCATCGCGACCGCCGCGCCGACCAATGCCTATCCCACCGCCGATGGCGCATGGATGCTGATCGCCGCGAATTCCGAACCGCTGTTCGCGCGGCTGATGACGCTGATCGGCCGCCCAGAGCTGATCGGCACGCCCGACTATTCGGGCAATCAGGCGCGCGTCGCCAATGTCGCTGCGCTCGATGCGTTGATCGGCGAATGGTCGCGCGGATTCCCCGCGGATTTGCTGGAGAACATGCTGAAGCAGGCCGATATCCCGAGCTCGAAGGTCTATACCGCCGCGGACATCGCCAGCGATCCGCAATATCTGGAACGCGGCATGGTCCGCACCGTCGAGGACGCCAATTTCGCGCAGCCCGTGCTCCATGCCGGCGTCGTCCCGCACATGGTCGAGGCGCCGGGCGAGATACGCTGGGCCGGCCCCGCGATCGGCGCGCATAATGACGAGATCCTCGGCGGACTGCTCGGCATGGACGCGGCAGCGATCACGGAGCTGCGCAACGACGGCGTGATCTGAGATGACCGACGGGCCGCCGCGGACGCTCTACCGCAAGATCTGGGACGCACACGCCGTCGCGCGCCTCGATGGCGACGAATGGCTGCTCTATATCGATCGCCACCTGCTCTACGAAGTGACGAGCCCGCAGGCGTTCGACGGATTGCGCGCGGCCGGACGGACGGTGCGGCGGCCCGACCTGACCTTCGCGGTCGCCGACCATAATGTACCCACGGAGAACCGCGCGGGCGGGCTCGACGCGATCCGCGATCCCGACAGCCGGCTGCAGGTCGCGACGCTGGAGCGCAATGCGCGCGAGTTCGGGCTCGATTATGCCGCGCTCACCGGGCCGCGCCATGGCATCGTCCATGTCACCGGCCCCGAACTGGGCCTGACCCTGCCCGGCGCGACGATCGTGTGCGGCGACAGCCACACATCGACCCATGGCGCATTCGGCGCACTCGCCTTCGGCATCGGTACATCGGAGGCCGAGCATGTGCTGGCGACGCAGACTTTGGTGCAGACGCCGTCGCGCACGATGCTGGTGCGGATCGACGGCGAATTGGGCGCCGGCATCACCGCCAAGGACGTCGTCCTCGCCGTCATCGGCCGGATCGGCACCGCCGGCGCGACAGGGCATGTGATCGAATATGCCGGCGAAGCGATCGCGGCGATGGACATGGCCGGCCGCATGACGATCTGCAACATGTCGATCGAGGCCGGTGCACGCGCGGGCATGATCGCTCCCGACGAGACATGCTTCGCCTGGCTGGAAGGGCGTCCGGGTGTACCCAAGGGCGCGGAATTCGCGCGCGCCTGTGCACAATGGCATGCGCTGGCATCCGATCCCGGCGCGACCTACGACGTGGAGATCGCGATCGACGCCGCGGCGATCGCGCCGATGGTCACCTGGGGCACCAGCCCGGAGGCCGTCACCACGATCGCGGGCGCCACGCCCGATCCAGCGACCGAGCCCGATCCGGCGCGGCGCGCGCAGATCGGGCGGATGCTCGACTATATGGGGCTCGGCGCCGGGCAGAAGCTTGCCGGCCTGCCGATCGACGTCGCTTTCATCGGCAGCTGCACCAACAGCCGTATCGAGGATCTGCGCGCCGCGGCGGCGATCGCCAATGGCCGCCGCGTGGCATCGCATGTCCGTGCGCTTGTCGTGCCCGGATCGGCTGCGGTGAAGAAGCAGGCGGAGGCCGAGGGGCTGGATCGGATCTTCCGCGAGGCCGGCTTCGAGTGGCGCGACGCCGGCTGCTCGATGTGCCTGGGGCTCAATCCCGACAGGCTGGCGTCCGGCGAGCGCTGCGCCTCCACATCGAACCGCAATTTCGAGGGGCGCCAGGGCCCGGGCGGGCGCACGCATCTCCTTTCCCCCGCCATGGCTGCGGCCGCCGCGGTGACCGGCCGTCTCGTCGACGTGCGGGAACTCGCCTGATGGAACCGTTCCGCCGCCTGACCGGCATCGCCGCGCCGCTGCCGATCGCCAATGTCGACACCGACATGATCCTGTCCGCCGCCTTCATGAAGACCGTGTCGCGCACCGGGCTCGGCGCCGGCCTGTTCCACGCGTTGCGACGCGATGCGGAGGGTCGCGAACGTCCGGACTTCGTGCTCAATCGCGATCCGTGGTGCAATGCGCGGATCATCGTGGCGCTCGACAATTTCGGCTGCGGATCGAGCCGCGAGCATGCACCCTGGGCGCTGCTCGACTTCGGCATAGGCTGCATCGTCGCGCCGAGCTTCGCCGATATCTTCTACGGCAATTGCTTCAAGAACGGCATCCTGCCGATCCGCCTGCCCCGTGCGACGATCGACATGCTGATGGCGGAGACCGGCGATCCGGCCACCGCGACCTTCACGGTCGATCTTGAAATGCTGACCATCGAATGGGCAAGCGGCACCATCGCCTTCGAGCTGGAGGCCCAGCGTCGCGAACGGCTGCTGCAAGGCGTCGACGACATCGCTGCCGCCCTTCGCTTCGAACCCGACATCGCCGCGCACGAGTCCCGGACGCGCGACAAGGCGCCCTGGCTCGCCGAGATGCGATCGGCATGACCGGCCGGGCGGCGCTCGCGCTGTTTGCGGTGCCTGGTCCGGATGCGACGGTGGCGGATGTCGTCGCCGAGCTTCGGAGGCTGTCGCCTGAAGGCTGGATCGGGGAGCGGATCGGTGGGGATCTGCCGAAACGCGATCCGGATACGGGGAGGTCGTTGCCGCTTCTGCCTTTCCCGTTTGGAGCGGTGCTTCTGGCCTATGCCGAGCCCACCCCCCACACCGTTTGTCCCGAGCGAAGTCGAGGGACGTTGGACGCGGCACAGCGTGTCTCGACTTCGCTCGACACGAACGGGTTTGGGGTCGTGTTTCCACTTCATTCGCACGGGTTTGAGATCTCGGCTCTACTCGACACGAACGTGCTTGATCCCGCCGCCTCAATCCTCATGCCCGGCACCGAACACATCATACAGCCCGGTCAGGGCTCCATCCTCGTCACCATGCTCACCCGCCGCCGCCCCGAACTCGACCGCGCCGCCTATTTCGCCCGGTGGCGCAACGAGCATGCCCCATTCGGCCTGCGCATCGGCGCCGCCGGCTATCGCCAGCTACACGCCCAAAACGACACCGGGCCTTTCGACGGCGCCGGCATGGTGTTCTTCGACGATTTCGACCATGCCCGGCGCGTGCGTGCGGCGCCCGAAGTCGCCGAAGACGCCACGCGCGACGAGATGCGTTTCATCGATCATTCGGCGTCGATGCTCGCGATGTTCCGGCGGGTCTGAGGCGCGGCGCGGTCAGTACCGGCCAGGCGCCGATCGCGTCGCTGCTCGGCTGCCCTGGCGTGAAGCGCATCGGCATAAGGGCATGGCCATTGACCAGCGGGATCGAGTCATAGGGCTCGGTCCGCGCCAGATCGACTTCGAAATCGGGCATGCGTTCGAGCAGTTCACCCAGGAAGATGCGCAGGTCGGCACGCGCCAGATTCTGCCCCAGACAGGCATGGATGCCCCAGCCAAAGGCGAGGTGCGGTCGCTTGGGGCGATCGAGGTCGAAACGTTCAGCATCGGCGAACACGCTCTCGTCGCGATTGGCCGAATTGAGCGCGCACATCACGCGGTCGCCCGGCTCGAACGTGGTGCCAGCAATCTCGATCGGCGCGGCCACGGTGCGCCCGACCCCAGTGCTCGGCGAATAGAGGCGCAGCCATTCCTCGACCGCGGCGGCCATGCGGCCGGGGTCATCGATCAGCTTGCGCCGATCCCCTGGATGCTCGGTCAGATGGCGCATCGCATGGCCGATCGCCGCGATCGTCGTATCGGTGCCGCCGAACAGCAGCATCATCGCCAGTTCGCACACCAGATCGGTGCCGAGCGGCGCATCGCGGATCTCCGCCGCGACGAATGCGGCGATCAGGCCGTCGGGATCATAGTCGCGTTGTTCGACGCTGCGGCGCAGATCGTCGGCCAGCCAGCGCAACCCATCGATCGAGCCCGAGGATTTGGCGACGGCCTCGTGCAGGACGCGGCCATAATCGCGCCAGCGATCGAGCGGCAAGCCCAATATGTCGAGGATCAGCAGCGAGGGCATCGGCCGGGCGAGATCGTCGACGACGTCGCAGGCCCCGCTTTCGATCAGCGTGTCGATCAGCCAGCGCGAGATCTGAGCGATCCGGTCGTTCGCGGCCTCGACCGCGGCGAGAGTGAACCAGGGCTGGAGCAGCGCGCGCAGTGCGGTCGCTTCGGGCGCGTCCATCTCGATCATGCCGATACGCATGCCGTTGGGCGGGATCGCGACACCGCCGCCCAGCCGCTTGCCATCCAACGGAAACCGCGCCGAGGACAGCCGGTCCGCGTCGCGCAGGGCGATGCGGATATCGGCATAGCGGGTGAGGATGGCGAAGCCGCCATAAGCGTCGGACCGGAGCACCGGGCATTCGGCGCGTGCGTCGCGATAGAGCGCGAGATGATCGCGCGCAAATTCGGCGCTGTGATGATCGATCGTTTGAGGACGAGCAGCTTTGGTCATGAAATGGCCATTGACGAGCAAGGGGTGGACGCCACCGGCGCCCACCCCAACTCCCCCAGATTAGAAGCGATACCCGACCCGGACACCGTAGAGCGCCGGCTCGTCCGCTGCGCGGCGATCCGCCTGGCCGGACGCCGAGACGTTGCGGAAGCGCAGTTCGTCGGTGATGTTGCGCCCCCAGATCGCGACCGAGAAGCGATCGCCGGGCAGGTTCCACGTGATCGTCGCATTCGCCACGATATGCGACGGCTCGACGATGCGGTTGTCAACCGTCCAGAAGAATTTGGACGAGTGATAGATGTTGAACGACGGCACGATCGAGCCGCCATTGCCCAGTTCAAAGCGATAATCGGCAGCGAAATTGACGGTCCAGTCGGGCGAACGGACATTGCGCTTGCCGGTGACGTTGACGATCGCCGACGCATTGCGCCCGTCACCGCCCGGCACCGGCAGGAACACCTGTGCATTGGGGAAATCGGTGAACTTGGCGTTGAGATAGGAGACGCCGAGCTTCAGGTTCAGATTCTGGACCGGCGAATAGGCAATGTCGAGATCGGCGCCCTTCGAGGTCACTTCGGCCGCGTTGCGCAGTTCGATCAGATTGGTGTTGGGATTGAGCGCCTGGACCTGCAGATCCTTGGTCTTGTAATAGAATGCCGCGCCATTGAGGGTCAGGCCCGGCGCCGGAGACAATTTGAAGCCGCCCTCGAACGCATCCACCGTTTCGGGATCGATCGGGATCGGCGACAATGCGTTGGCGTTGAACGCACCCGTCTTGAAGCCCTGCGAGAAGCTTGCGTAGAGCATCAGCTCGCGGCTGGGGTGGTAAGCGAGCACGACGCGCGGCGTCACCGAATTCCAGCTCTTCTTCGCATCGGTGACGATCGCCGTACCGTTGCGCTGACCGCTGAAATCCTTCTTCTCGTTGCTGTAGCGCAGGCCGCCGGTGATCTCGAAATCGCCCAGCTTCAGCGTGCCGTCGGCGAAGACCGCGAGCGCCTCGGTAATCTGCTGGCCTTCGATGATCGTGGTCACCGCACCGGACTGGATGCGAAGCGGATCGAGTTTTCCGTCCTGGCGCAGATAGAAGCCACCGATGGTCCAGGTGAACTTGCCCGAGCCGGTCGAGCTCAACAGCAGTTCCTGGGTGAAATTGTCGCCAATATCGCGGTTGTTGATCGAGGAAATACGCGCGGGTGTCGTATCCGAATCATAATCGATCGAGCGCGAGAGATAATGACGGAATGCAGTGGTCGAGGTCAAAGCGACCGAGCCGAGATCCCAGTTGATCCGGCCCGACACACCCCATTGGCCGGTGCGGTAGTTGAGCTTCTCGTTGCCGATATAGTCATAGGGGCCCTGCGGCAGCAGCGCGCCCGGCAGATAGCCCTGATAGCCGTTGATCGGCTGGAGGATGATCGGGCTGGCATCGAGGCCGTGCATCTTGTCGGCGCTCAGCGTGATCTTCAGATCGTCGGTGGGCTGGATCAGCACGGTGCCGCGGATGGTGTAGCGTTCGGAATCGCCGAGATGCTTGCCAAAGCCGTTGGCGGGATTGCGATTGACGAACCAGCCGTCATGGCTGTCGTAATTGCCCGCGATCGAGACCGCGACCTTGTCGCTGAGACCGCCGGTCAGGAAACCGTTGAGCTTGATCGCGTTGAAATTGCCATAGCTCGCGCTGAAGCTGCCCGAGGGCTCGAACTGGGGCTGGCGCGTGGTGATGATGATCGCGCCGGTATTGGCGTTACGGCCGAACAAAGTGCCCTGCGGCCCTTTCAGCACCTGGATCGATTCGAGATTGGCGAGTTCGTAGAGCTGGCCGTTGACCGTCGGCATATAGACGCCGTCGATATAGGTGGCGGCCGAGCCGGGCTCGCCGAGATTGGTGACCGTCGAGCCGACGCCGCGGATGAAGGGCTGAACGTAGCCACCGCTTTCGGTGATGGTCATGCCCGTCACCGACTGCGCGATATCGTGGGTCGACGTGATTCCCTGCTTGCCCAGCTCGTTCGCGGTCAGCGCGGTGATCGAGATCGGCACGTCCTGCAGCCGCTGCTCGCGCCGCTGCGCGGTCACGATGATGTCCTCACCGGCAGCGGCCTGCGCGTCGTCGGCGGCCGCCTGCGGCGTCGCGCCGGCATCCTGCGCGGCGGCGGGAGACGCGATCATCGTCGCGGCGAGAATCGCCAGCGGCGCAACGGACATGGAAAATCTGGATCTGGCGCGCATTCAAGCCCTCCCTACCTATGTTTGGTCCGGCTTTTCCCGCATTGGAGGCCGCAACCTGACGACGCCTCGACCGGGCATCTGCATTTAAATCTAATGATGATCTGTTTTATGTCAATCTAGTTCGCAGTGATTCGCACAATTCCACTGCAAAGTGTCAATTAACAGCGTTTGGCTACGTATCAGATGGCCCGGCCGTCAGCCGGCGACCGCCAGCATCCGCGCATGATAGCTGCGCCGCGCCAGCAGCGCCGTGGGCAGGATAACGAGGACCATCGCGATCTCGACGATCACCACGGCATGGGCGAGGCCGAGCTCGCCATCGAGGCGATCGCTGATCAGGCCCACTGCGGTCGGCCCCAGGCCGAGCCCGGCCAGCGTGTAGACCATCATGTTGAAGGATGCGGCAACGCCGCGGAACCGGTCGGGCGTCAGCAGCTGGACGCCGACATAGAGCGACGGCAGCGTGAAGGTCGATTCGAAGATGAACAGGCAGAAGAAGGCGCCGGCGACCGTCAGGCTGGACGCATAGCCGACCATCGCCGCGGTGATCAGCGCGAAGATGCATCCACAGCCCATGATGACGAGCGGCGCGCCGACCACACCGCGTGCGCGCAGCCGATCGAGCACATAGCCGCCGCTCACCGTGCCGATCGGCCCGGCGATCAGCCCGATCAGGCCGATGAGCTTGCCCGCATCGGCCGCCTCCATGCCGTGAACACGCACGAACAGGCTGGAGGACCAGCTGGTGACGGCATAGCCGGTCACCGCGGTCAGCGCCCCGACCAGCAGAAAGGGAGCATAGCTCCTCAGATTGCCGACCAGATAGGACAGGCCTTCGCGCATCGCCGCGAACTGCGCCGACGCGCTGAGGCCGGCATCGTGCGGACGCGGCGGCTCGCGCACCCAGACCAGCATCACCAGCACCGGGATCGCCGTCACCCCGGCGATCAGGAAGATACCCTGCCAGGGCTGGAGCTGCCCCATGCCGGGCAGCGACAGCCCCCCGCTGAACTGGAGCGCGGCAAGCAGCGCACCGCCGCCCAGAAAGGCGAATCCATAGCCAAAATTCGCGCCGAGCCCGAAGATCGACGTGCCGCGCGCAAGGTTCGCGGGCGCGAAATAGGATGCGAGCAGCGACATGCCGGCGGGGATCAGGCACGCCTCCCCCATGCCGACCAGCACACGCGTCGCAAACAATGTCTCGAACGATGTGGTGAAGGCGGCCGCCGCCGTCGCGAGACTCCAGAGCGCGAGGCCGAGCATGATCAGGTTGCGCCGGTTGGTCGCATCCGCGACGCAGCCGAGTGGGATGGCGAAGCCGCAATAGAGGATGGCGAAGCCGGTGCCCTGGAGCAGGCCGAGTTGCGTGTCCGACAGATGCATGGTGGCCCGCAGCGGCTCGGTGATCAGCACCATGACGAACCGGTCCATGACCGCGATCGTGTGCGCGATGCCGAGCACGGCGGCGACGTACCATTTGTAGCGGCCGGTCTCGTAATCGGCGACGGTGCGCAGAGCGCGGGCCGGCGCTTCGCTGATGGCATTCATGTCAGCGCCGCTCCGGCTTCAGGGCGCCCATGTCGAAATAGTCGCGCCAGTGCGTGATCTTTCCGTCGGCCACCTCGAATGCGCCCATCACCGGGATGGTGATGCGGTCCTCGCCGCGCACGAACCGGTCGATACGCTCGGTCAGCACGACATTGCCGCGCGTCGCGATATTGGTGACGATCCATTCGCATGAATCGACGGGCCAGCCCGCCATGTGCACCCGCACCGCCTCGCGCCCCTGGACCGGCTTCATAGGCATATTGTGGTAGAAGATGTCCTCGGACATCAGCGGATAGATGCGCGCATCGTCGAGCGCGTTCCACGCATCGACAAATGCCAGCACGGTCGCCTCGGGATCCATCTCGCTCTCCTCCACCGCGCTGACGCGCTTGTTTTCCTAACAGTGATTGGTAGAGTTGAAGACGATCGCGCCCGCAGGGTCAAGCGCGAAAGGATGGAAGGGAAAGCGAAATGGACCAGCCGAGCGCGGAGGCCATTCAGGCACTGATCGACAAACAGGCCGTCACAGAAGTGCTGCTGCGCTATTGCCGCGCGATCGACCGGCGCGACGCCGATCTGATGCGGCGTACCTATTGGCCCGACGCGATCGATGATCATGCGGTGTTCACCGGCAATGTCGAGGAATTCATCGCCTACAGCTTCCCCTTTATGGAAGGCGTCGTCTCCCAGCACCAGATCACCAATATCTGGGTCGAGCTGACTGGGGACGGCAGCGCCTTTTCCGAATGCTATTTCCAGGGCTTCCACGATTTCCCGGCCGAAGGCGGCGGGCGGCTGGAGCGCGTCGTCGGCGGCCGTTATCTCGACCGGCACGAGCGCCGCGACGGCGAATGGCGCATCCTGTCGCGCACGCTGGCGATCGACTGGTATAACGAGCGGCCGGGCAATTCGGTGTGGGACAGCGGGCGTTATGCCGGCCTGAAGAATCGCGGCGGGCCAAAGCCGCATGATCCGCTGTATCGCCTGCATCCCCTGGGGCTCGAGGCTTAGGGTGATGGAATAGCCAACCCGTCCACGTCACCCCAGCGAAGGCTGGGGTCTGCCAACCAGATCGCGCCATATCCTGTGGGAGACCCCAGCCTACGCTGGGGTGACGTGTGGGGTTTGGGCTTCAAGTTTCAAATCCCCCCTGTCGCTCCAGCGAAAGCTGGAGCCCATGCGATACGTCCAATTCCTCTACAGCCCGAGGATCGTATAGGCTCCAGCTTTCGCTGGAGCGACAGGGGGACGGGTTCGTGCCTCAACCAGCCCCCGCATGCAGATGTGTCCGGCTGGGTGACACCATGCGCTCGGGGCTGTTGATCGGGCATTCGCGCGTCACCAGGTCATAGGCGAAGATCAGCTTGGTCCAGCCGCTGAGAATCGCGGCAACGAAGCCCAGTTCGAGGATCTCCGCATCGCAGAAGAATTCGGCCAGCCGGGCATGGAGTTCGGGCGTGAGCGATCCGCTGCTATTCTCGATCGCGAAGACCTCGCCCAGCGCCAGTATCGCCTGTTCCTGCGGCGTGAAGAGAGCGCTCGCCGAATCGCCCATCGCGTCGATCTGCGCCTGACTGTATCCTGCCGCCAGCGCCGCCGGCACATTGTGCGCGTTGCAGACGAAGCAGCCATTGGTCAGCGACAGCTTCAGCCGCAGCAATAACTTCCACTTCACGTCGACGACCATGTCGCCGCCCGCATTGTTGAACACCGATCCGTAGAAGTTCGACTGATACCAGCGATAGAGCGTCGGATGATTGCCGAACACTTCCAACCGGTCGGCATCGCCCGCCACCGCGAGGCTCGATTCGTGCAGCCGCCGCAGATCCTCCGGCAACTGATCGGCCGGCACGCGGCTCAATAACGGGTTGGGCATCGATCCTCTCCCTTCATGTCCAGCCCAGCCTAGAAGCGGCGCCAGACACATTCAAGCGACGTTTGTTTTAAGTCTTTGCAAAGGAGATCACGACGCATTCTGGGGCACGGTTCGAAAGGCGTTGCCAATCGCACAGTGAGAGGTTTATCTATCGTTGTAAGACTGACGGCTTCCACGCCGTTCGCAAATGGAGAGAGCGATGAGCGGGCAGAGCGCAACCATTTCCCCGACGGACGAGATCGAGGACGTCAGCTTCGCCGATCCCGCCTTCCTGGCCGATCCCTGGACGCCGATGATCCGGCTTCAGGATGAAGCGCCGATCTTCTACAGCAAGAATCAGGGCGGCTGGATCATCTCGCGCCACGACGACGTCCAGGCGGCGTTCGCCGACCGTCGCCTGTCGGCGGCGCGCGTCGACCAGCTGTTCCGCGGCATGCCGCCCGAACTGCAGAAGCAGCTCGAGGCCGTCCGCCTCTATACCGGACTGATCGTCAATCGGCTCGACGGGCGCGACCATACCCGCATCCGCGTGCTGATGATCAAGGCGTTCGATCGCGGCGCGATCCGCAAGGTGGAAAGCTTCATCGGCGAAGTGGTCGAGGAGATACTCGACGAATGCGAACGGCTGGGCGAGTTCGACTTCGCCGAGATCGTCGGTGCCGTCCTGCCCACGCGGGTGATGCAGCGGCTGTTCGACCTGCCCGACGAATATCAGCCTTTGCTGTTCAAGCTGGCTTCGGATTTCACCGCCGCGAGTTCGGCCGCCACGGTGACGCCCGAATTGCTGCTGCAGCTCGATCGTTCGATCCGCACGATGAACGACGTGTTCAACACCTTCATCCCGGAGCGCGAAAAGAATCCCGGCGACGACCTGATCTCGATGATGGTCAATGCGCGCGACGGTCTCAACAAGCTCAACAATGACGAGATGCTCGCCCAGCTGCACGGCATGGTGGTGGCGGGTGCGGAAACCACCGCCCACACTTTGGGCACGCAGTTGGTGCAGATCGTCCGCAATCCCGAACTGCTGCAGCGGCTGCGCGACGATCCGTCCTGCGCGTTCAACCTGACCACCGAGCTGCTGCGCTATCCCGGCACCGTCAAATGCATGACGCGTTTCGCGGGCGAGGATATCGAGATGCGCGGGCAGAAGATCGCGAAGGGCGACCTGCTGTGGATCATGCATGCCGGCGCCAACATCGACGCGCGCGTGTTCGACGATCCGTTCGAGACCAATATCGAACGGGCCAACACGCGCGATTTCATGTCGTTCGGCCCCGGCCTGCATTTCTGCGTCGGCCATATGCTGGCGCGCACCGAGCTCACCGAATTCTTCACCCGCGCCGTCAAGCGCTTCGACATCGAGATCCTGCAGGACGCGTTCGAGATGGTGCCGAGCTATATCTTCTACGGCTATCGCCAGCTCCGCGTCCGCTTCACGCCGCGCTGATCCGATGGGACGGCTGGAGGGACGGATCGCGCTCGTCACGGGCGGCGCGCGCGGCATCGGCCGCGCGATCGTCGATCGCTTCGTCGAGGAGGGCGCCCGCGTCCTTGTCGCCGATCTCGATGCGGACGGCGGCACGCTCGACACGGATCATGACGGCAAGGCGATCTACCATCGGCTCGACGTGACGTCCGACGCCGACTGGCAGGCCGCGATCGCCACGCTTCAGGACCGGTTCGGGCCGCCCGACATCGTCGTCAACAATGCCGGGATCAGCTGCACCGGATCGATCGCCACCCAGACCGACGAGGACTGGCACCGGGTGATGACGATCAACGCGTTCGGGACATTCCTGGGCTGCCGCCACGCGGTGCGCGCGATGAGCGAGCGCGGCGGCGCGATCGTCAACGTCTCCTCGACGCGCGGCCAGCGGCCGGGATCGACACAATGCGCCTATTCGGCGTCGAAGGCCGCGATCCTCAACCTGACTGAAAGCGTCGCACTCCATTGCGGCGAGACCGGGCTGCCGATCCGCTGCAACGCGATCTGCCCCGGGGTGGTGGAAACGCCATTAATGCGGAGCCACATCGCCGGACTCGACGATCCGGAGGCGATCAAGCGGATGACCGCGATGCAGATCGTCGGCCGGCTGGGCGAACCGCGCGAGATCGGCGACGCGGCGGTGTTCCTGGCATCGGACGAGGCGAGTTTCGTGACGGGCACGATCCTCAATGTGGATGGCGGGTTCCGGATTCGGGATCGGTAGGGGTTACCCCAACCGTCATGCTGAACTTGTTTCAGCATCCATGCATCAACCCAAACCGCGGCGTCCATTGGGGCATGGACCCTGAAACAAGTTCAGGGTGACGGCGGTGCCTCGTCCAGCAACCGCCGCAATCCTTCCGCCGAATCGCGATAGAATTGCTCGATCCGCGCACCCAGCGCCTCGGGCGGCACGCGGAAATCGATCGCGTCGGATCGCCAGACCAGTTCCGTCGCCTCCGGACCGATCGCGCGCAGGATGATATTCCCATGCACTTCGTCCGCCGGCAGCGGATGCGGCGGCAGGATCTGGTATCGGATCATATGCGTCCCGGGGTCGATCGCCTCCAGCCGCTCGCGCACGCTTCCGCCATTGCGGACGACCGTCCGGATCGCGCCGGCGCCATTGCCTTCGACCGAGCAGTCGCTGACTCCGTCCGCCCAATGTTCCAGCCCGCCAAAGGCGGCGACATGCCCCCAGACCGCCTCGATCGGATGATCCAGGATCGTCGATATGTTCGCATAGGTGATCGGGGCGGTTGCCATGGTCGTCTTCTCCTGCAACAAGTAATCTAACGTCGTACTGTTATCGACGTCAACGATGGAGAGGATAGTGACGGACCTTCCGTTGCGGCTGGACGGGGCGGTCGTGCTGATCACCGGCGCGGCGCGCGGCCTGGGCGAAAGCTATGCCCGCCATATCGCGGGCCTGGGCGCGCATGTGATCGTCAACGATCTGGGCGTGAGCATGACGGGTGAGGGCCGGTCCACCGCCCCCGCCGAAGCGGTGGTCGCGGCGATCGTGGCGGCGGGCGGCAGCGCGAGCGCCGACGCGTCCGATGTCTCGTCGCCCGAGGAAGCCGACGTGCTGGTCGATCGTGTGATCGCGGCGCATGGCCGGATCGACGCCCTGGTCAACAATGCGGGCAATTTCCTGCCCCCCGCCGATTTCGCCGATACCAGCCTTGCCGAGTTCGAAACGGTCTGGCGCAGCCATTGCGGCGGAACCTACAATCTCTGCCGCGCCGTCCTGCCGCATATGCGCGCCGCCGACAGCGGGCGGATCGTCAACACCTGTTCGACCCAGGGGCTTTACGGCGGCGCGGCGAGCGCGGCCTATGCGTCGGCCAAGGGCGCGATACAGGGGCTGACGCTGTCGCTCGCCGCCGCGGTGCGCGGCAGCAATGTCGCGGTCAACGGCCTCAGCCCGGGCGCGTTCACACGCATGGTCGACATCACCGAGCGCCCGCCTGAATTCACCGCGGCGCTGCGCCGCAATCTCTCGCCCGATCTGGTCGCGCCGGTCGTCGCCTGGCTCTGCCATCCCGCCTGCACCGACAATGGCGCGATCATCCAGGCGATGGCGGGGTGGGTCAGCCGCTCGATCATCGGCGACCTCGAAGGTTTCTGGGATTTCACACCGACGATCGATTCCATCGCACAGGGCCTGCAATCCCTGCCGCTTGACGGCCCCGTCATTCGAGCAACCGATTCATCGGCTCATGCTGCAGCGATCGTCGGCCTTGCCGATGTCCGGCGCACCGACGCCGCAATCTGATCATCCGCCACAGGGGAGAGAATCATGGAGACCTTCACGCCGAAACTGCTCGAAGGAAAGGCCGCATTCATCGCGGGCGGATCGAGCGGGATCAATCTGGGCATCGCGCACGGCCTTGCCGCCGCGGGCGCGCGGATCGCGATCATCAGCCGCAAGATCGAGAAGGTCGATGCGGCCGTCGCGGAACTCAAGGCCGCGGGGCATGAGGCGACGGGCTGGGCAGCGGACGTGCGCGACTATGCCGCGGTCGAGACGGCGCTCCGCGCCACGCACGAACTCTGGGGGCCGATCGACATCGTCGTCTCCGGCGCGGCGGGCAATTTCCTCGCGCCCGCGATCGGCATGTCGGCCAATGCGTTCAAGACGGTGATCGACATCGACCTGATCGGCACCTTCAACGTGCTGCGCGCCAGCTATGAATATCTGCGCAAGCCGGGGGCCTCGGTGATCTCGATCACTGCGGGACAGGCGGTCAATCCCTCGCTGTTCCAGAGCCATGCCTGCGCGGCGAAAGCGGGCATCAACATGCTGACCAAATGCCTCGCGATGGAATGGGGACCCGCAGGCGTTCGCGTCAACGCGATCGCGCCGGGGCCGATCAAGGATACCGAAGGCATGGCGCGGCTGACGCCCACGCCCGAAACCGAAGCCGCGCTCAAGCGCGTCATCCCGCTGGGCGATTATGGCGAGAAGCGCGATATCGCCGATCTTTCGATCTTCCTGTGCAGCGACAGCGCCAAATACATCACCGGCGCGATCCTCGATTGCGACGGCGGATCCTCGCTGTCGCGCGGCGGCCCGGTCGATGGCATGCCGGCCAAGGTTTGAGGGAGGCGATCATGACGATATCGGAAGTCCGCGTTTCGGCGGAGGCCGGCGTGCTGCGCATCACGCTCGATCGGGCCGCCAAGAAGAATGCGATCACCGGCGCCATGTATGGCGAGATCGCTGCGGCGCTGACCCGCGCGGCGGACGATGCCGAGATCAAAGCGGTGCTGATCGACGGCGACGGCCCGGATTTCTGCGCAGGCAATGACATCTCGATGTTCGCCGCATCCGCCGGCGGCGAGCAGGATATCGCCAAATCGAATGTCGGGCCGTTCCTGACGGCGCTCAGCAATTTCCCCAAGGCGCTCGTCGCCGCAGTGACCGGCCGGGCAATCGGCATCGGCGTGACCATGCTGCTGCATTGCGACCTCGTTTATGTGGCGGAGGATGCGCAGCTCAGCACACCGTTCATCGATCTCGGCCTGGTACCGGAGGCCGCGTCCGCGCTGCTGATGCCCGCCAGGATCGGCCATGTCCGCGCCTTCGCACTGTTCGCGCTCGGCGAACGATTGAACGGATCGCAGGCCGCCGCACTCGGCATCGCCAATGCCGCCCTGCCCGCGGCCGATGTCGCGGCCGCCGCGCGCGACGCGGCGATCGCGCTGGCCGCCAAACCGCCTTCCGCCATCGCCGCGACCAAGGCGCTGATGCGCGACACCGCCGCGATCGCGCAGGCGCTGGAAGCCGACCGCACCGCGTTCATCCGTCAGCTCGGCACCCCCGAGGCCGCGGCCGCCTTTGCCGCCTTCGCTGCACGCAAGGCTCCGCCGGCGTGACCGCATCGCGTCCGATCTCGGTCACGACCGACGAAGGCATCCATCTGTCCGGCGAAGTGCGTGGCCCGGCGGACGCGCCGCTGGTGATGCTGCTCCACGGCGGCGGCCAGACGCGTCATGCCTGGTCGAGCGCCGCCAACGCCCTGGTCGAGGCGGGCTATGGCGTCGGCACCTATGACGCGCGCGGCCATGGCGACAGCGGCTGGGCCGCGGACAAGGATTATTCGATGCTGGCGCACGCCCGCGATCTCGTCGCGGTATTGCGCGCGATCGGCCGGCCCGCTGCGCTGGTCGGCGCGTCGATGGGCGGTATCAGCTCGCTGATCGCGGCATTCGACACGCCCGATCTGGTGCGTGCGCTCGTGCTGGTCGATATCGTTCCGCGCTATGCGCCCGAAGGCGTGGCACGCGTGCGGGCCTTCATGCAGGGCCATCCGGACGGCTTCAAAACGCTTGAGGACGCCGCAGCCGCGGTCCAGGCCTATAATCCCAACCGCGCGCCGTCGCGCAGCCCCTTGGGGCTGATGCGGTCGCTTCGCGAGGGCGCGGACGGACGATTGCGCTGGCACTGGGATCCGGCGGTCGTCGGCGATCCGCCCGACGCGGCGCTTCCCGACATGCTGAGCGCCAAACTCGCGGCATTGCCCGCGACGCTGCCGTTGCTGCTGATCTCCGGCGCGCAAAGCGATGTCGTCGACGCGGAAGCGATCGCGGGTTTCCGCGCCCAGGCGCCGCAGGCGGAAATCGTCGCGGTGTCGCAGGCCGGGCACATGGTGGCGGGCGATCGCAACGACGCCTTTGCCGAGGCGATCATCGAATTTCTGGGGCGAGTGGGTTAGCGGATCAGCAGCAACAACCAACTCTCCTCCCTACGCGCAGCGTGGGGAGGGGGACCGCGACGCGAAGCGGCGTGGTGGAGGGGAAATGGGACGCATCAGCTAGCGCGATGATGTCCGAGACACCTGCTCAACATCAACATCGCATTTCCCCTCCACCACCGACCTACGGCCGGTGGTCCCCCTCCCTATCGGAGATGGGGAGGGGATCAGAAGAACCTAAACCGCCGGCGCTGCCCCATAGGCCTTTTTCAGCGCCGCGCGGTCGATCTTGAGCGTCGCGTTGCGCGGCATCTCGGTGATGGTGGCGACATGTTTGGGCTGCTTGAACCGCGCCAGCCGGCCATCGGCATGAGCGAGCAGCGCGTCGAGCGTCACGGTCGCGCCCGACACCGGCTCGACGATCGCCATGCCGACTTCGCCCCAGCGATCGTCGGGGACCGCGATCACCGCGATCTCCTTGACCCCAGGCGCGTCCGACAGGACCAGTTCGACCTCGGCCGGATAGATATTCTCGCCGCCCGAGCGATAGACCTCGCGCAGCCGGTCGACGATGTAGAGACGGCCGGCTTCGTCGAGCCGGCCGCAATCGCCGGTGCGGAACCAGTCGCCGGTGAAATAATCCTCGCGCGGGCGGTTCCAGTAACCCGGGGTGATCGCCGGCCCGCGCGTCCAGATCTCGCCGACTTCGCCCTGCGCGACATCGTTGCCCTCGGGATCGACCAGGCGGAGGTCGGTGCCCGAATTGATGAAGCCCGAACAGTTGAGCAGCGCCAGATCGCGCCCTTCCTCGAGCACCGAGACATTGGGTCCCTGCTCGGTCGAGCCATAGGAAAGCTGAAGGAAGAAGCCGCGATCCTGCCAGGTCTGGTGCACCCAGACGGTCTTGGGACCCCAGCCGCCGAACAGGCCGGTGCGTAGCTCCGGGAAGGTCGCCTGTTCGAATTCGGGCAAAGCGGTGATCAGCTCGTACATCTGGAGCACGCCGCAGAGATGGGTGATGCCGACCGCGGGATCGGTCAGCAGCCGCAGCGACACCGCCGGATCGAAGCGCCGCGTCGTCGTGACGTGCCCGCCCCAATAGAGGATCGGATTGGAGAAAGTGTTGAGCCCGCCGGCGTGGAAGAGCGGTACGATATTGAGATGGTGCCCGCCACGCTCGGCGGTGCGCGAGGTCTGCGCGCTGTTCAGCGCGTGGTGCTTCAGCGTCCCCTGGCTGCACAGCGCGCCCTTGGGCATGCCCGTCGTGCCCGAGGTGTAGAGGATATGGGTGATCTGATCCTCATCGTGGATGCCGCCGGGCATCGCGTCGGTCGCGTCGTCGATCAGCCGGTCATAGTCGCTTTGCGCAAAATCGTCGGACCAGCGGATGCGATGGGCGATGCCGACCGCGTCGGCGACGGCTGTACCGGTCTCAAACCACAGATCGTCATGGATCATGATGCCGGGCTTCGCATCCTCGGCCAGCGTCACCATCTCACCGATCGACAGCCGCCAGCTCAGCGGCACCCAGATCAGTCCGGCCCGCATGCAGGCGAACTGCACTTCGAACATGCGCGTGTCGTTCTCGGCGATCAGCGCGACGCGATCGCCCGGCTGCAACCCGTAGCGATGGCGCAGCAGATGCGCCAACCGCCCCACCCGCCGTTCGAGCTCGCCCCAGCTGACCGTGACTCCGCGCTCGACGCAGGTCACCGCGGGTGCGTCGGGCCGTCGCGACGCATGATAGGCGACCCAATCATGGACCCAGGGTTTCATGTCCGCTCTCCCGTTTTCTTATGACGATGTCTTGATGAAAATTTCCTGCGCGACCGACGCGATCAGCGTGCCCGCGCGATCGAAGAAGCGCCCGGTGGTGAAGCCGCGCCCATCGGCCGCGCGCGAAGATTCCTGGACGTGGAGCAGCCAGTCGTCGATCCGGACGGGCGCGTGCAGCCAGAAAGCATGGTCGAGCGAGGCGCCGAACAGCCCGCGCGCCGCGATCAGATCCTCCCAGACGATCGGATGCTGCACCGTCACGGCATCGGCCATGGTGAGATCGCTGGCATAAAGCAGTAGCGCGGCATGGAGCAGAGGATCGTCGGGCACAGGTTCGTCGACGCGCATCCAGAGACGATGGCGGCCATCGCCGATCTCGGCATCCCAGGGACGGTGATCGACATGGCGCAGATCGATGGGCCACGGCACGCCGGCATTTTTGGGAAGATCGCCCTTGTGGAGCGCGATCAGTTCGACGTCGCGCGGCAGCACCTGTTCGGGCGGCGGCGCATCGGGCATCGCCCATTGATGCGCGATGCCCGCGCCGGGCGTGGCGAACGAGAAGGTGGCAGTGATGATCGCCTGGCCATCCTGCTCGGCGCGAACCTGGCGCACCGAAAAGGAGCGGGTGTCGCGCAGCCGGTCGACGACATAGTCGATCGGGCGCGCGGGATCGCCCAGCCGCAGGAAATAGCAATGCGCAGAATTGATCCGCCGGTCCGGCGCCACCGTGCGTGCCGCGGCGATCATCGCCTCGGCCAGACTCTGTCCGCCATAGACACGGTCGAACGCGCCGGCTGCAGGCTCGATGACGAAGCGATCTTCACCGGCCGGCGCGATCCTTCCCATCCGGTCGATCAGCCGACGCAACATGGTGACACGATCGTCGCGGGCCTGATCGTGAAGCTGCTGGGTGATCTCGGTCAAACTGTCGCTCGCATCGACGGGATTGGGGCCGAGTGGATATCATCCAGTGATTGGATAATCAAATGCGAGATTCGATTTTGGACCTCATCGATCGCTATGATGATGCGGCCGCATCAAAATCTAATGATGTATGGTGACAAGCGCAGTATTGTCGCTGTATCGGGGAGCAAATCGATGGAGAAGCCGATGTCCGCAGCGATCGCCGATGCCCCCTTGCCGCCCGATGCCGCGACGCTGGCGCGGCTGATCCGCGCACGGCACAGCTGCCGCGGCTATCTGCCCGACGCCGTACCGCGCGCGATGATCGACACGATGCTCCAGCTGGCACAGGGCAGTGCATCCTGGTGCAATTCGCAACCCTGGCAGGCGATCGTCACCGAAGGCGAGGCGACCGAACGGTTCCGCGAGGCGCTCTACGCGCATGCCGTCGGCGGGAGCTGGGACGATCAGCGCGGCCGGCCCGAACAGCCCGACTTCCCCTTTCCCGCGCGCTATGTGGGCATCTACAAGGAGCGCCAGCGCGAGACCGGCTGGGCACTCTATGAAAGCGTCGGCGTGACCCATGGCGACCGGGTCGCGTCGGGCAAGCAGATGCTCGAGAATTTCCGCCTGTTCGGCGCACCGCACGTGATGATCGTGACGACCGAGGAGGATCTGGGCGTCTATGGCGCGATCGATTGCGGCGCCTATGTCGCGCATATCATGCTTGCCGCGCAGAGCCTGGGCATCGCCACCATCGCACAGGCCGCGCTCGCCGGCGTGTCGGGCTTCGTCCGCGACCATTTCGCGATCCCGTCCGAACGCAAGATCGTCTGCGGAATCTCGTTCGGCTATGCCGACCCCGATCATCCCGCCAACAGCTTCCGCACGAAGCGCGCGCCGCTCGACCAGGTTATCCGCTACGCGGGTTGAGCCGCGAAGGCGGCGGCGCCACGCCCGGCGATGCGGCCGAAGATCAGCGCGTTGCTGATATAATTGCCGCCGCCGACATAGCGTTCGCCGAGCACGCCGCCCGCGGTCTCCCCTGCGGCATAAAGGCCCGGGATCGCCGCCACGTCGCTGCCCAGCACGCGCGCATCGGGATCGATGCGCAGGCCGGCCGAGGTCGCGCCGAAGCTCGCGGCATGAACTTCGGCGGCATGGAAGGGGGCGGTCTCGATCGTGGTAAGCGCCCCCTGTTTGAAGAAGCGGCGATCGCCGCCGGCGCGGACATCCCGGTTATAGGCGGCGACCGATCCGACAAGGCCGACGGGATCGATACCCGCCTTTCGTGCCAGCGCCTCCAGCGTGTCCGCCGTCAGGATCCGGCCCGACGCCACTTCCTCCGCCAGCCGGTCGCACGAATAGGCGAAATCGCCGACGCCCAGCTTGTCGGCGAAGGGATGGCGGGAGGGCGACGCCGCGCGTGTCGGCTCATCGAAGATCGCGAAGCATAGCCGGCCGGGCTGTTCCTCGATCCGGTGGCCGGCGATGCAATAGGGCCAGGTCTCGTCCATGAAGCGCTGGCCATGGCGATTGACGAAGACCAGCCAGGGCGGATGGAAATCGGCGACGTCGCGCGAGAAGCCCGGCGATGCATTGACCAGCAGCCGGTTCGCACCGACCACATCCGCGCCGAGCGACCGCGCCATGGCGATGCCGTCGCCCCGGCTCGTCTCCGACCCGAAATAGAAGGACCAGCGCTCGTCCTGCGCCGCGATGTCGGGATTGAGTTCGGCGAGCATAGCGCGGTTCGCGCCATAGCCGCCCGTGGCAAGCACCACCGCCCCCGCCTTCATCTCAGCGCCCTGCGCAGAGATGCCGGTCACACGGCCATTGTCGGCCACAAGCGACTCGACGCGGATATCGGAATGAATCGCGACGTCGCGCGCGGACGCGGCGCCCAGCAGATGCTCGAACAGCGCGGCACCCGAGCCATGGGTGTGATGGCCCCGCGCCACGCCGTCCACGCCCGATATGTAGAGGCCGTCGACGGGGATATCGACGCCGAGCGCGATGAGCCATTCGAGCGTCGGCGCGGACTCCTCGCAGAAGCGCCGAATCAACCAGGGCTCGAGATTCCAGCGATTGAAGGTCATATAATAGCGGTACATGCGCTCGGCATCGTCATCGACGCCGGCGGCGCGCTGGATGCTGGTGCCTGCGGCATAGACCACGCCGCCCGACAGCGCGGTCGAGCCGCCGGGTCGCTTGCCCGCCTCCAGCACGGTCACCGACGCGCCCTGGTCCGCGGCTTCGATCGCGGCGGCCATGCCGGCACCGCCGCCACCGACGATCAGCACGTCGCAATCGCGCATCGCGCTTCTCCTATCGATGCGGGATCAGTAGGCGCCCGGGCTGTTCGAGCAGCTCGACGATTGCCGCCAGGAAACGCGCGGCGTCGGCACCGTCGATCGCGCGATGGTCGCAGGCGAGGCTGAGCGTCACTTCCTGCACAACGCGCGGCGAGCCGTCCAGCGCGGGCCGGAAGGTGCCCCGCGGCGCGCCGACGCCGAGCATGAAACTCTGGTCGGGATCGATGATCGGGGTGAGCGCGCGCACGCCGAACATGCCGACATTGGAGATACCGATCACCGCCTCTCCGGTATCGGCGGCGCCCAACCGGCCCTCTCGTGCGCGATCGATCGCGCCGTCGAGCGCGTCGGCAAAGGCGTAAAGCCCGTTCTCCGCCGGCACCACCGGCGCCATCACCCCGCCCGGCGTTTCGACCGCAATGCCGATGGCAGTGCGCGACGCCGGCCGCGCGCGATCGTCGCGCCACAGGATATTGGCGTCGGGCACCAGCGCGAGCGCGCGCGCGACGGCGGCGCCGAGCAGCGCGGTGACGCTCAGCTTGCGCGGGGCGAGCGGATCGGCGTTGAGATCGCGCCGGAATGCGGCCAGCGCATCGAACGCGACATCGGCGGTGACATAGAAATGGGGAATCTCGGCCTTGCTGCGCAGCACGCGCGCGGCGATCAATGGCCGCAGGTCGCGGGTCGCCGATGGCTGCGGCGTCACGGGCGCACGATCGAGCGCCGCTTTCACGTCACGCGCCTGGATCCGGCCACGCGGGCCACTGCCCGAAACCCGGGCAATCTCGATCCCGCCCTGTTTCGCCAACCGCCGGGCGAAGGGGGTGGAGCGGATGCGGATGCCGGGTTCAGCCAGGACGGCGGGCTGCGCGATGATCTCGATCACCTCGGGGATTTCTCGCGCCGCCTCGGCTTGCGCCACACCGCCCTGTCCCGGCCCCGTCCACAGCGCCACCGGCGTACCGACATCGACCGTCTCACCCGCTTCAATCAGCAAAGAGACGATCCGGCCGGCCGCTGGGGCCTCAACCTCGTTGCTGATCTTGTCGGTCTCGACGACGAACAGTATCTGCCCGGCAGCCACCTCGTCGCCGGGCTTCACGCACCATTCGGCAAGCAGCCCTTCGGACATGGTCAGGCCCAGCTTGGGCATGACGATCGTCTCGGCTGCGGCTGACACCCCCTCAGCCATGGGTCGCGTGCACCGCTTCGACGATCTGCGCCGCACTCGGCATATAATCGACTTCGAGCGTACGGCCGAACGGCACGGGCATGAACGCCCCACCGACCCGGACGATTGGCCCGTCCAGTTCGTCGAAGCCTATCTGCGCCATCCGCGCCGCGATCTCCGCGCCGACACCGAATGCCTCGACCGCTTCGTGCGCGACGACCAGCCGGTGCGTGCGCGAGAGCGATTCGAGCACGGCCGCCTCATCCCAGGGCTGGACGGTGCGCAGGTCGATCACCTCCGCATCGATCGACAGGCCGGCCAATGTCTCGGCCGCCGCCATCGCCTTGTGGACCATCGCGCCATAAGTGACGATCGTCACGTCGCTGCCCGGCCGGGCGATCCGCGCCTTGCCGAGCGGCACCGGCTCCGGCGTGTCCGAAAGCGCGCCCTTCATCGGATAAAGCGCCTTGTTCTCGACGAAGATCACCGGATTGGGATCGTCGATCGCGCTCTGCAGCAGCGCATAGGCATCGTCGAGCGTGGCGGGCACGACGACCTTCAGCCCCGGAATATGCGCGAACCACGCCTCCAGGCATTGCGAATGCTGGGGACCGGCATTGAGCCCGCCGCCATGCTGAGTGCGCACCACCATTGGCACCGAGCCCTGGCCGCCGAACATGAAATGCAGCTTCGCCGCCTGGTTGACGATGGCGTCCATCGTCAAGGTCATGAAATCCATGAACATGATCTCGATCACCGGGCGATAGCCGCCCAGCGCGAGGCCCACCGCCGCGCCGGCGATCGCATTCTCGGCGATCGGCATGTCGATCACCCGATCGGCACCATATTTGTCGAGCAGCCCGCGCGTGACCGCAAAGGTGCCGCCGGCATTTGCGATATCCTCGCCGAGCAGGACGACGCGGGAATCGCGCGCCATGGCGTCGTCGAGCGACCGGTTGATCGCATGGGCGAAGCGCGCCTCGCTCATCGTGCACCCTCCTGGGTCGCATAGACCTCTTCAGCGGCGGATTGCAGCGTCGGTTCGGGGCTGAGGCGCGCCGCCTCGACCGCCGCCAGGACAAGCGTGCGGATATCGGCCTCCAGTTCTTCAAGCACGGCGTCCGGCGTGCCGCGCTCGGACAGCATGTCGCGCGCGACGGTCAAGGGATCGACCGGGGGTGCGGGATCGCTGCGATAGCGCTGGGAATCGCCTTCATAATGGCCGCGGATCCGGGTGGTCGAGAATTCGAGCACGACCGGACCGCGGTCGCGCCGCGCATTGGCGACGACGTCGGCGGCAAGTGCGGCGACCGCCTCCACCTCATGGCCGTCGATCCCGAAATATGGGATGCTATAGGCTGCGGCGAGCTTCTCCAGCGTGAAGGTCACCTGGGTCGAGGTCGGGCTGAATTCGGACCAGCCATTATTCTCGCAGACGAACAGGATCGGGATTTTCTTGAGCTGCGCGATGTTGAGCGACTCGTGGATGATGCCCCCGGCCAGCGCGCCGTCGCCGAAAAAGGACACCGCCAGCCCGTCGCCGCCGCGCAGCTTCTGCGCCATCCCGCTGCCGAGCGCGATCGCGATGCCGCCGCCCACGATACCGTTGGCGCCAAGCATGCCGACCGAGAGGTCCGCCACATGCATGCTGCCGCCGCGCCCCTTGCAGGCGCCATCGGCCTTGCCCATCAGTTCGCGGAAGAAGCCGTCCAGCCCCAGACCCTTGGCGAGCGCATGGCCATGGCCACGATGCGTGGAGGCGATCGTGTCGTCGGCGCGCAGCGACGCCATCACGCCGACGCTGACCGCTTCCTGCCCGTCGCTCAGATGGATGAAGCCGGAGATCTCGCCAGCCGCGAACAGCGCACCGCAATTGCGTTCCGCCTCGCGGATCAGCGCCATCCGCCGATAGAGCTCGATCAGTTCGGGCCCGGCCTCGTTGCGGCCGTGCGCCGCGATGGCCGCAGCTTCAGTCACCTTGCCCACGCATCCTCCACCCGGTCTGTTCTTATTGGCGGACGGACCGGTGCCCGTCCGCGGTTCGGCAAACGTCAGCCCACAGGAAGGGGTTTGGGATCCGGCCGGTATTTCGGGACGGTCGAGCGCACGAACGGCCCTTCGTAATCGGGCTCAGTCGCGGGCGTATCGTCGAGCAGGATCTCGTGCGCGTATCTGGTGTCGTCGGCGTTGATCGGCCGCGTGTCATAGGTCCATTCGATCAGATTGCCGTCGGGATCGAATGTGTAGATCGACCGGATGAACTCATGGTCGGTCATCGACACGTGATAGCCGGCGTCGAGCCAATTCTGCTTGCGCTGCTGAAGCTCCTCCTCGCCGCCCTTGCAGTTGAACGCGAAGTGATTGATCCAGCGCGGCAGGCCGAGCCCGGTCGAGATCGCGCTGCGCCATTCGTCGGGATTGAGCTGGATGCCCTCGATCCCGCGCAGGTCCCACAGCGCCATCGTCTCGCCGTCGCCGATGTCGTAAAACATATGCTTGGTCCAGCCGCCCCCGGGGGCCTGGCGCTTCACGCCGGCGACCAGCGGGAACTGCATGACCTGCGTGTAGAAATGGTGCGCGGTCTCGAAATTCTTGGTGGCAATCGCAAAGTGGTGAACGCCCATTCCTTGTTCCTCTCGCTTCTGCGTCCGTGCATCATACACTCGATGCTTCCGATCAATAAACTAACATCGAACGAATTATTCAGCAACCACCTTGTCGCACGCAACTGCGCCATTCGTGCGGGTTGTCGCCGCCCGGTTCCACACCGGAGCATAACCAAGCACGAAAGCCTATTGCGATTCGAAACATACACTGTATGAGAACAGTGAAGTACGAGATGCGGGAGGATTCATGGAAATCGCGCTTATGTCCCTGGGTGACATCATTGACGATCCCGTGACGGGTCGCGCCTTCACGGCGTCCGAACGCTATCGCATGACGCTCGACGCGGCCGAGGTCGCGGACCGCACCGGCATCCACGGCTATTTCATCGGCGAGCATCACGGCATCGCCTATACCTTCTCCACCCCGGCCGTGGTGCTGGCGGCCATCGCCGAACGGACCACCCGGCTGCGCCTCGGCACATCGGTGGCGCTCGCCGCCAATCTCGACCCGCTGCGCATGGTCGAGGATTATGCGACGGTCGACGTCATTTCCGGCGGCCGGCTGGAACTGGTCACCGGTCGCGGCAATTTCTTCGAGAAGACCTACGACCTGTTCGGTCAGTCCTGCGACGATTCCGCCGCGCGCTTCGCCGAGTCGATGGAGCTTGCGTGCAAGCTCTGGCCCGGCGAGCCCGTCCATTGGGAGGGCAAGTTCCGCGCACCAATCACCGGCCAATATCTTCAGCCGACGCCGATCCAGCGCGATCATCCGCCCTTCTGGGTGGGCGGCGGCAGTTCACCCGACACCGCGAAGCTCGCCGGTCGCCTCGGTCTCAACCTGATGCTGCCCAGCGCCTTCGGCAAACCCGACAAGTTCATCCCGATCGCCGACATCTATCGCGAGGCATTCACCGCGGCAGGGCACAGCCATGAACCGCGCGTGGGCGCGTGCTGGCACGGCTGGGTTGGCAAGACCGATGCACAGGCCCGCGAACGCTACGAGCCGCGCTACCGCGAATATCATGCCTTCAACCAGGCGGTGATCAAGAGCGTGAACCCCAATCCGCCATCCTATGTGACCTCGGCCTTCGATTATGAATTGCTATCGACCAAGGGGCCGGCGATCGTCGGCGGTCCGGCGAAATTCGCCGACCGGCTGATGACGCTGAGCGAGCTGGTCGGCGCCGACGTCAACCTGATCAAGATGGACATGGGCGGCGTACCGCGCGAAGAATATGTCGAGATGGTCGAGCTCCTCGGGAATGACGTGGTTCCGCAACTGAACCTGGCGCGTCCGGCGATGGCCGCGACGGCCTGACCGTGAGTGCGGACATGACGGCCGGTCGCGGCCCGCTCGCAGGGGTTCGCGTCCTCGATCTCAGCGGACTCGGCCCCGCCCCCTTCGCCACGATGATGCTCGCCGATTTCGGCGCGCGCGTGCTCAGCGTGCGTCGCCCCGATCCGATGCCCTTCGATCCCGCCGCCGCCATGTCGCGCGGCAAGGACGCGATCGGCCTCGATCTGCGTTCGCCCGATGGCCAGGCGGCCGCACGGCGCCTGTCGCGTTCCGCCGACATATTGGTCGAGGGTTTCCGCCCCGGCGTGATGGAGCGGCTGGGCCTGGGCCCCGACGTGCTGATGGAGGCCAATCCCGGGCTGATCTATGCCCGGCTGACCGGTTGGGGGCAGACCGGCCCCTATGCGCTTCGCGCGGGCCACGACATCAATTATCTGGCGATCTCCGGCGCGCTCAACGTGACCGGAGAGGACAAGCCGACCGCACCACCGGGGCTGCTCGGCGATCTCGCCAACGGATCCTATACGCTGATGATCGGCATGCTGCTGGCACTCGTCGAACGACAGCGCACCGGCAAGGGCCAGGTGGTCGACGCGGCGATCGTCGACGGCGCATCCTATATGCTCGGCCCCATGTTCGGCGAGCTCGAGCTTGGCCTGTGGGACGGCAAGCCGGAACATGCGCTGCTCGGCGGCAAGGCGCCTTTCTACGGCGTCTATCGCTGCGCCGACGAGAAATGGTTCTCGGTCGGCGCGATCGAACAGAAATTCTACGCCGCGATGCTCGCGATCCTGGGTCTCGACGATGTCGACGCCTCGGCGCGCGCGCAGATGGACCGTTCGCAATGGCCGGCGCTGCGCGAACGCGTCGCCGCCGCGTTCCGGACGAAGACCCAGGCGGAGTGGACGCCGCTGTTCGGCGCGGTCGATTCGTGCGGCGCGCCGGTTCTGACGACCGAAGAGCTTGCGGCCGACCCGCACAATGCCGCACGCGCGACGGTCACCGCCGATGGAGCGGGCACGCTGACCGCCGCGCCGGCGCCGCGCCTGTCCGGGCACCCCGAACTGACGACCGACATCAATCCGCGCCGGACGCGTCCGGCGCAGGATATCCTGGCCGAGGCCGGATTCGCGCATGAGGAAATCGACGAACTCATCGCCGCAAAGGTGATCTGGTCGCTATAAGATTGCGGGTCGGACCACCGGCACGCTGGAGAGGTGTTGGATCGTGTCACTTGACCATATCCTGAGCCCGGTCACGATCAACGGGCTCGAGGTGAAGAACCGTATCGCACGCGCCAGCCACGGCACCAGCTATGGCCGCGGCACGGTGAACGAGGATCTGATCGCCTATCACGAGGCGCGCGCGAAATCGGGCGTCGGGCTCAATATCCTGGAGGCGACGGTGGTCCACCGCTCGTCGGCCAATCACACCGTCGATGCGGTCGACGATTCGATCATCCCCGCTTTCTCCGCGCTCGCGAAATCGTCCGAACGCCACGGCATGCGCACCTTCGTCCAGCTCTGGCATGGCGGGCATCGCTGGGCGCCGGCGACGGGCCAAGCGCCGCTCTCCGCCTCCAGCGTCCCTTGCCCGCTCGGCCTGGTCAACACGCCCTTCGCGATGACGCAGGACCAGATCGACGAGATCACCGAAGCATATGTCGATGCCGCGCTTCGCGTGCAGCTGAGCGGGCTCGACGGGATCGAGCTTCATTTCGGCCATGGCTATCTGATCCATCAATTCCTCTGCCCGCTCACCAACCGGCGCGAGGATGATTATGGCGGCAGCCTCGACAATCGCATGCGCTTCGGGCGCGGCGTGCTGCAGGCGGTGCGCGACCGCGTCGGCCGCGACTATCCCGTCGGTATCCGCCTGTCCGACTATAATGTCCCCGGCGGGCTGACGCCCGACGAAGCCGGCGAGATCGTGGCGCGGCTCTGTGCCGACGACATGGTCGATTATGTCAGCGGCTCGATGGGCAGCCCCTACAGCATCGCGACGATGCTCGGCGCGATGGATCAGCCCGCCGGCTATATGCTGAGTTCGGCGGAGCCCATCGTCAGCCGCGCGACGGTGCCGACGATGATCGCCGGCCGCTACCGCACGCTGGAGGAAGGCAATCAGGCGATCCGCGAGGGGCTGGGCGACATGGTCAGCTATGTCCGATCGATGATCGCCGAGCCCGATCTCGTCGCCAAGACGCTGTCGGGCGATGCCGAGCGCGTCCGCCCCTGCATCGCCTGCAACCAGGGCTGTATCGGCGGCATCCGCACCGCGCAGCAGCGCATGGCCTGCACCGTCAATCCGGTGGTGGGATATGAGCGTACCTTGTCCGAAGAACTGATCCGGCCGGTGACCGATCCGAAGAAAGTGGTGATCGTCGGCGGCGGCCCGGCAGGCATGGAGGCCGCACGCGTCGCCGCGCTATGCGGTCACAAGGTCGTACTGATCGAGGCGCAGCCGACGCTGGGCGGCACGATCAACATCGCCAAGCGCGCACCCAAGCTCGCGACCATCGGCGACATCACCTATTGGCAGGAACAGGAACTCTACCATCTCGGCGTCGACATTCGCCTGTCCACCTATGCCGAGGCGGACGACGTGCTGGCCGAAACGCCCGATATCGTCATCGTCGCGACCGGATCGCTGCCGCGGATGGACGGATTGCAGGCCGCACGCCCCGAAGCGCCGGTGCCCGGTTTCGACAGGCGCCACGTCCTTTCCTCGCACGATCTGCTCCACATGCCCGCCGACCGGCTGGGCGCGTCGGCGGTCGTGTTCGACGATGTCGGCCATTATGAAGGCATCGCCGCCGCCGAGCATCTGATCGCCGCCGGCGCGAAAGTGACCTTCGTCGCACGCCATTCGTCCTTCGCGCCGCAGATCGAGGTGATCGTCCGCACCAGCCCGGCGCTGCGCCGGCTGCGCCAGGGCGATTTCACCCTGGTGGTCGGTGGCCGGCTGGTGGAGATCGGCGAGAACAGTTGCACGATCGGCTATCTCGACGGCGAGCAGGTCTGGGAGGTGCCGGCCGAGACGGTCGTGTTCATCTCGTTCAACGAGGCCCAGTCCGACATCTACCGCGCGCTCGGCGGCGGGACACGTTCGCCGAAGCCCTATCAACTGCATCTCATCGGCGACGCCAATGCCCCACGCGATCTGCTGATGGCGATCCGCGAGGGCCATATGGCGGGCCGCATCCAGGAGAGTTTGAATGCTTGAAGGCAAGATCGCCATCATCACCGGCGGCGGCACCGGCATCGGCGCGGGAACCGCCGAACTGCTCGCGAGCAAGGGCGCACATGTCGTGATCACGTCCGAGCTTGCGGTCGATGCGATGCAGCCGGTGGTCGACCGGATCGTCGCCGCGGGCGGATCGGCAAGCGCCGCGACCTGCGATGTCATGGATCGCGCGGCGATCGCGAAACTCATCGCGGATATCGAGGCCGCGCATGGTCGGCTCGATATCCTCGTCCAGAGCGCGGGCGTGTGTTTCTGGGGGCCGCTTGAGGAGATGTCCGCTCAGAAGATCGACCTGATGTTCGGGGTGAACACGATCGGCCCGATCTCGATGATCCAGGCGGCGATGCCCGCGATGCGCCGCGCGGGCGGTGGCGCGATCGTCAACATCTCGTCGGGCGCGGCCGTGCTCGGCGTCAACGAATTTGCGGTCTATGCCGCGACCAAGGCAGCGATCGCGCATTTCACGCGGACCCTGGCGCCCGAGTTGCGCCGCTCGAACATCCGCATCAATTCGGTCGGGCCGGGATCGGTGCGCACGCCGATGCTCGGCTTCGAGAGCGACGAACTGACACCCGAGCAACAGGCGGCGATGGTCCGGCGCGAGGCACGCTCGGTCAGCCCCTATGGCAATGCGATGATGGAGCCCGACGACATCGCCCAGGTCGTGCTGTTCCTGGTCTCCGACGCGGCGCGCGCGCTGCACGGATCCTTCGTGCTGGCGGATCAGGGCATATCGAGCGCGATGCTGCCGCCGGCGAGTTGACGAGATTTAGCCTCTATGCCTCAGCCGTTTGTCCCGAGCGAAGTCGAGGGACGTTGGGGCCCCGCGCAGCATGTCTCGACTTCGCTCGACACGAACGGGTTTGGGAGGTCGCGGTAATACCCGCCCTCAGAACCCCCCAGCCCGCCCCACAT
>NZ_JBYSZM010000050.1:0-28102 GCF_058787155.1 Sphingobium sp. FW305-3-2-15-F-TSA7
CTTGCGTGGCGAGCGGGTGGGACGGGTTGCAGATCAGCACCAGTTCGTCGCCCAGCCATTCGGTCATCGACAGGTCCGGATGCGCCAGCTCGCCTTCGATCAATCCCAGGTCGAGCGAGAAGTCGGCGACCTTGGCCGCGATCGCCGCGGTGTTGCCGATCTCCAGCGTCAGCGGCGCTTCGGGATATTGGCGCGAATAAAGGTCCATCAACAGCGGCGCGACATGATTTCCGATCGTCTGCGTCGCCCCCAGCCTGAAGGATCCGGGGCCCAGCCGTCCGCTCAGCAGCGCATCGATCTCCTCCGCACGGTCGAGCAGATCGCGCGCGGCGGACAGTAGCGATCGGCCCGTTTCGTTGATCCTCAGCCGCTTGCCCGCCCGATCGAACAGCGGCTTGTCATATCGCCGTTCGAGTTCGAGCAGCGCCGCGCTCGCGGCCGATTGCGACATCGACAGTTCGGCCGCAGCGGCCGAGATGCTCTCCAGCCGGGCCGTCGCGGTGAAGATCTGGAGGTGGCGCAGGCTGAAACGCATACCCGGTTTATCGATGATCGATAGCGATATTACCAGTTTTTTCGATTTTCCGGAATGGCGTAGGCCGATGCCTCATCAGGAGCATCGTCATGGCAAGCCTGCGCACAGAGACTATCCTCAGCGTCAACCACTGGAGCGATCGGCTCTTCAGTTTCAGGACCACGCGCGATCCGTCGTTCCGCTTTGAAAGCGGCCACTTCGTCATGCTCGGCATCGATCTCGGCGGAAAGCCGCTGCTGCGCGCGTTCAGCATCGCCAGCCCCAATCATAGCGAGGAACTGGAATTCCTGAGCATCAAGGTGCCCGATGGCCCCTTGACCTCGCGGCTCCAGCATATCGCGCCGGGCCAGGATCTGTTCGTCAGCAACAAGCCGGTCGGTACTTTGGTGGTCCGCGATCTCCGGCCCGGCCGCAACCTGTATCTGCTCGCCACCGGCACCGGCCTGGCGCCGTTCATGAGCATCATCCAGGATCCGGAAACCTATGAGAAGTTCGAGCGCGTCGTGCTCGTTCACGGCGTGCGCACCTGCCAGGAACTGGCCTATGCGGATTTCATCACCAACGAACTGCCGCAAAATCCCTGGCTGGGCGAGGATGTCCGCGCGAAGCTGCTTTATTATCCCACGGTCACGCGCGAACCGTTCCGCAACATGGGCCGGATCACCCAGGCGCTCGATACCGGCAAGCTGACCGACGATCTCGGCCTGCCCGCGCTCGATCCGGCGCTCGACCGCGCGATGATCTGCGGCAGCAATGCCATGCTGGGCGATCTGTCCGCGCTGCTCGACGCACGCGGCTTCGCGGTCTCGCCGGGCATTGGGGAGCTTGGCGACTATGTGATCGAACGCGCGTTCGTCGAGCGATGAGCCGATCGCCGGGATGCGCCAGCATCCCGGCATAGGCAACGCCCGTCCGCGATCCCTTCACGCCTCGACTGGCCGAAAGGAAGGACGAGACATGACCCATGTCGTCACCGATGCGTGCATCCGATGCAAATATATGGATTGCGTCGAAGCCTGCCCGGTCGAGTGCTTCTATGAGGGCGAGACCATGCTGGTGATCGACCCGCGCGAATGCATCGATTGCGGGCTCTGCGTTCCGGAATGTCCGGCGGATGCCATCCTCCCGGATATCGACAAACACGCTGCCCCATGGCTGAAACTGAACGCGGCCTATGCGGCGCTCTGGCCGAATATCGCGCGTCGCAAAGCCGCGCCGGCGGATGCGGACGCCCATCGCGACGAGACGGACAAGTTCGAGAAATATTTTTCGGAGAAGCCAGGCTCCGCGATCTGAGATCAAGGCGCGGGTCGCACCGAGAGACTGTCGCCGAACCTCTGCTTCAGTTCCAGTCCCGCGCCAGAAACCGCTCCCTCGCTCCGCCCAGAACCCGGATCGCGCGCTCGACATTGCGTTGCCTGGCCTCGTCCGATTTCAGATTGGCGAGATAGCGCAGGATTTCCTTCCTGAGGCTGGGCGAAAGACTTTCCCAGCGATCCCTGGCCACGGGATTCCCATCCAGCCCGAGCGCGAACGCCGGCAGCATCTCATGCTGCGGACCGCGCCTATAGGCAGGATCGAAAACGACCGAGACTTCGACCGTGTCGCCCAGATCGGTGCCCGATGCCTTGCGGACCTTGCCGTCCAGATAGAGATAGAAGCTCCCGTCGCCCGCCGGCATCATGTTGATTTGCCATGCGGGATCGGGCTGGCCGTTCACCTGCACCAGAACGGGCATGGGCCGTTTCCAGCCGGCCTTGATCCGCGCCGCGCGCGCGGGGCTCACCATCACATAGGGATTGATCCCCTTGAGCTCGATCTTCGCTTTGAATTTCATCCGCAATGTACCGCACCGACGGGCAATCCATCATGGCTACAAGGTCCGGCCGGCCCAGGCGACAGGGATTTCAATATCCCCAAATGGCCGCTGCCACCGCCCCACAGTATTTTTTCTGGAAATTCGCTCCCGCTCAACGGAAACTCCGCGCTCGTGCATCGTCCCACTGAATCAGGAGCGGCGAAGCGGGTGATGTGAGCAGCGACAGGCAGGCACGGATCATGGCTTGGGTGGGGAGCGAGATCCTTCCCCACGAGGCGGACGTGCGCGCCTGGCTGCGGCGCACGCTCGACCCTGACGATCTCGAGGATGTGATCCAGGAGGCTTATGCCCAGATCGCGGGGCTCGCCGATATCGCGCATATCCGCTGCGGCCGCGCCTATTTCTTCACCGCCGCGCGCGCCTGCGTGCTGATGCGGCTGCGGCGCGCGCGCATCGTCCGGATCGAGACCGCGACCGAGATCGAGAGCCTGAACATATCGGAGGATGCTCCCTCGGCCGAACGCGTCGCGGCGGGCCGGCGCGAATTGGCGCGCGTTCAGCGGCTGATCGCCGGGCTGCCCGATCGCTGCCGTCGCATCTTCGAACTGCGCAAGATCGAGGGGCTGTCGCAGCGCGAGGTCGCGGCGCGGTTGGGGCTGGCGGAACACATTGTCGAGAATGACGTGGGCAAGGGATTGAAACTGATCCTGAGGGCGCTGGCCGAGGGCGAGGCGCAGGCGGAACAGGCTTTGGCGAAGATGGGAAATGATGGACGAGCGCGAAACAGCACAGGCGATTGAGGCGCACGCCGCCGAATGGGTCGCACGCCTCGATCGCAGCGACGATCCCGCCGCGCGTGCCCGGCTGGATGCGTGGCTGGCGGGCGACGTGCGCCGGCGCGGCGCCTTTTTCCGCGCACAGGCGGCCTATGCCATGCTCGATCGCGCCAGCGTGCTGCGCGGCGGCCAGGCCGAGGATGAACCCGCCGCCGACAATGATGCCGGGATCCCGCCCGAAGATGCCGATGCGGATCGCGGGCCGTCGCGCCGCCGCATGCTGTGGGGCAGTGGGGTCGCCGCCGCGGGGCTCGCCGCATCGGGCATTGGGTGGATGTTCAGGGGCAGCGGGCAACAGCATATCGAAACCGCGGTCGGGGAGATCCGCCGCGTGCCGCTCGACGATGGTTCGCTCGCCGCGGTCAACACGCAGACCAGGCTCGCCGTCTCGCTGAAGCCCGAACTGCGCCGCATCGTCCTCGACAGCGGAGAGGCCTGGTTCCAGGTCGTCAAGGATCGCACGCGCCCCTTTGTGGTGGAGGCGGGGGACATCCGCGTGCGCGCGGTCGGCACCGCCTTTTCGGTGCGGCGCACCGATGAGGGGGCGGAAGTGCGCGTGACCGAGGGGGTGGTGGAGGTCTGGCAGGTCGGCGACGAGGGCAATGCCCGCCGCGTTTCCGCCGGCTCCGCTGCCACCGTCAACATGGCCGTCCAGGCGCCGCCCGTGGTGGCCGCGCGCGACGATATCGATCGCGCGCTCTCCTGGCGCACGGGCCAGCTTATCCTCGATGGCGACAGCGTCGCGGAGGCGGCGGCCGAATTCAATCGCTATAATCGCATACAGCTGCAGGTGACGGACGACGCGCTCGGCCGCGAGAAGATGATCGGGCGTTTCCGCACCAACGAGCCCGATGCCTTTGCCCGCGCCGTCGCCAGCCTGATGGGGGCGCGCGTCGAAACCGCGTCCGATCGCATCCTGCTGTCACGCGACTGAAATAAATTTGCCCGCCGCGAACGGAAGCGCGCGGCGGGCACATCGTTCCCACTGAAATCCGAACGCATTCGGATCCAGCAAGGGGGGAAGATATGGGACATAAGGGATATCGCGGCGCGCTTGCCGCATCGGTCGCCATCTGCGCGGTCGCGGTCGCAACGCCGGCCATGGCGCAGACGCGCAGCTTCAACGTGCCCGCGCAATCCGCCGCCACCGCCATTCCCGAACTGGCGCGCCAGGCCGATGTCCAGATCCTGGTCAGCGAAAGTGCGGCGCGGGACAAGCGCACCAATGCGGTGAAGGGAAAGCTCACTGCCGATCAGGCGGTGCGCCGGCTGATCGCGGGCACCGGGCTGCGCATCATGTCGAGTGACGGGCGCACCTATACGCTGGCGAATGTCGCGGGGCAGGGGGCGTCGGGAAACGCCGACCAGTCCGCCGACCGCGGGGAGGGCGCGGGGCCGGAGGGTGAGGAAGCGGCCGTCATCATCGTCACCGGCACCAATATCCGCGGCAGCGCGCCTGCCGGTTCGCCGCTGATCCGCTATGATGCGGAGGAGATGCGTCGCACCGGCGCCGGCTCGGTCGACGATTTCCTGCGCAAGGTGCCGCAGAATTTCAGCGTGCTCGATACCAGCACTTATATCGGCGGCATCGCCAGCGGATCGATGGCCGCGGCGAATTTCACGCGCGGCGCGGCGGTCAGCCTGCGCGGTCTGGGGCCGGAGGCCACATTGGCGCTGATCAACGGCCAGCGCCTGGCGCCCGCCGGCCTGCAAAGCGCCTATGCCGATATTTCGGTGATCCCGATGACCGCGATCGAGCGCGTCGAGATATTGGGCGACGGCGCCTCCGCCATCTATGGCTCCGATGCGATCGGCGGCGTCGTCAATTTCATCCTTCAGCAGAAACTGAACGGCGGCATCACTTCGCTCCGCTACGGCACCGCCACGCGCGGCGGCGGCGAGGAGATCCGCTTCTCCCAGGCCGTGGGCGTCACCGACGATCGCGGCCGCGTGATGATCGCTTATGAATTCTTCGATCAGAACCGGATCGAGGCGAGCGAACGCGGCTTCGTCGCGCAAAAGCAGGGCAGTCGCGTCGACCTGACGCCCGATCGCCAGCGCCACAGCGTGCTGGTGTCCTCCGCCTATCATCTGACACCGACCACCGAAGTCTCGTTCGACGGCCTTTATTCGCGCCGCACCTATCGGCAGATCTATTATTCGCAATCGCTGCCCGAACAGGTCGATGACAGCGGCCAGGCGGCGACCACCCAGGCCAGCCTGGGCCTGGCGCAGGAATTGGGCGACTGGCGGGCGCGGTTGAACGGCACCTATTCCGGGTCCACCGTCCGCCGCCTGATGGTGCAGCCCAGCTTCTCCACGCCCACCAACGGCTTCATCCGCTACAAATATCTCGATTTCGCGGTCGACGGCCCGCTCGCGACTCTGCCCGGCGGCCCGCTGCTTCTCTCGATCGGCACATCCTATCGTAAGGAGGAATATCGGCCCACCGACGGTCGGACGATCGGCATGACGCTCTCCCGTAACGTCAAAAGCGCCTTTGCCGAATTGCGCGTGCCCGTGATCGGGCCGGAGAATGAACTGCCCTTCGCCAAATCGATCAACCTCTCGGCGGCGCTGCGCCACGATCGCTACAGCGGCATCGGCAACACGACCAATCCGAAGGTCGGGGTCGAATGGAACGTCAATGATTGGCTGCGGCTGCGCGGCAGCTATGCCAAATCCTTCCGCGCGCCCTTGCTGTTCAACCTGGCGCCGGCGCTGCAATCGGCCTTCACTTATGATTTCCCCGATCCGGCCTCGCCGACCGGCCTCACCAACACGCTCGTCGATTCATCCTCCTATAATCCCGATCTCAAGCCCGAACGCTCGCGCTCCTTCACGCTCGGCTTCGATGTGCAGCCGACGGGGCGTTACGGTCCGCGCCTGTCGGTCACCTATTTCGACGTCGATTTCCGCGATCGCATCACCACGCCGCCGCTCAGGGGCTCGATCTTCCTGGCCTATAGCCAGCTCGATTCGCTGAAATCCTTCATGAATTTCGCGCCCACCCAGGCCGATCTCGCGTCCTATTTCGCGAGCCCCTTCTTCGTCGATATCGCCGGCCGCGGCCCCGGCGACGTCAAGACAATCTTCGATTTTCGCCCGCAAAACCTGAAATCGCAGGTCTCGCGCGGGCTCGATATAGAGGGCAGCTACGCCTTCCCGCTGGGGCAGGGCACGCTGACCGCCGACGCCAATATCAACTATATGCTCGACCTGAAGGTACAGGCGACGCCGGACATGGCGGTCACCAGCCTGCTCGATCAACTGAGCGGCCCGCTCAGCTTCCGCGCACGCGGCGGCGTCACCTGGTCGAACGACGATGTCGTCGCCTCGCTCAAGCTCAATCATGCGCGCGGCTATCGCAACATCACCATCACCCCCAACGAACAGATCGGCGCCTATACGACTGCCGACTTGCATCTCTCCTGGAAACTCGCCGAAGCCACGGTGGCGCTGGACGTGGACAATCTGTTCGACGTGAAGCCGCCCGTCGTCCACACCAATATTCCCGGCGCCTATAATCTGGGCTTTGATGCGGTGAACGCATCGGCGCGCGGGCGCTATGTGGCGCTCAGCCTCACCCATCGCTGGTAACCGCCCGGCGCATCTTCCCCGCCCATTTCGCGCTCCGCGCTCAACAGAGGTGATCTCATGAAAATTGTCCGTCGGCCGTTCGCCGGCCTGTCCAGCCGCGTCTTCGCACGGTCCATGCTCGGCTCCGCCCTGGTCGCAGCCCTTGCGGTGGCTCCGGCGGGGGCAAAGCCCGCCGAAACCGCCGCCGCCCGGAAACCCGTCGTGACGCTGCGCGACATCTTCGCGATGCAGGGGATGGGCACCATGGTGACGGGCAGCGATGGCAGCTTCGCCTATGCCCGCGAACGGCCGGCCGATGCGGGCGGAAATTTTGGCGGCGGGCGCCTGCTGAGCGGAGAGGTGGGCGGGGATCTGGTCCTTGTCGAGCGATCGGCCAGGGGGCACACCACCCGCGTCGTCGCCCCCGCATCGGCGGATGCGACGTTCCTGCCCATCGCCTTCTCGCCCGGCGGGCGGCGCCTGCTCCTGCTCAGGGCGGCGCAGGCGGGCACCCAGGTCGGCGTCTACGACCGCACCACCGGAACCCTGCATTTCTTCGATGCCGCCCCCAGCATCACGTTCGATCCGACCCGGCGATTGACCGGCACCGATCAGACCAACCTCGTCTGGATCGACGAGGATCGTTTCGCCTATGCGGCGCTGCCCAGGGGGGAGCAGCCGTCCTTCTCCAATCTGCGCTGGGACAATCAGGCGCGCCTTGCGGCGGGCCGGGAAGCGAGCTGGGCGGGCCGGCAGCCGTCGTTCCGGATGATGGTGTCGGGCGGCGAACCGGCGCCGCGGGCGGGCATGCTGATCCTGGCCGATGCGGCGAACGGCACCAGCCGGGAACTGGGCCAGGGCCTGTTCTCCGATCTGGAGCGCTCGCCCGACGGGCGCTTCCTCGCCGCGAACCGCCTTTATGATTTCGCCCCGCCGCCGGCCGAACAGCAGCTCAATTCGCTGTACGATGCCAGCCGCTCGTCGCGGCTCAGCCTGTTCGATCTGAACGCGGGTACGCAGCTTTCATTCGGCCTGCACCGCGCCGTTCGCGGCACGCTCTCCTGGTCGCAGGCGGGGCAGCTCGCTTTCATCGAGCCCGATCCCGACAGCCGCGATCGCGCCGTCGCGCTCAATATCCTCGATCCTGCCACGCTTGCCGTCACGCCGCGTTCGCTCAAGGGGCTGGCGGTCGCCTCGGCGCGCCAATGGGGCGGTTTCCAATTGCCGCTGCGCCCGCTCTGGCTGGGCGGCACGATCGTCGTCATCGCCCGTCCGTCGGACCGCGAAACCGCCGGCTATTTCAAGCCCGTCGAGGTCGGCGGGCGCGGGGCGGGGGAGAAGAAGGCGGGCAAGGCCCCGTCGCCTTTCCTGGTCGCGGCAACGGGCGATCCGGTGCCGCTGGCCGCCGATCTCGGCGATCCCGCCACCACGCTCAGGATCGTGGGTGATCGCCTGCTGGCGATCACCGGCGGAGCGCTGCGCAGCTATGACGCGCAGGGCGGCACGCGAACCATCGCCAAACTGCCGGATGCGGCGAGTTTCGTCGAAACCGGCGCCGATCGGGCGGCGATGGCCACACAGGCGCTGCTTTCGCTGGCCAGGCGCGACGGGACGCCCGAATTTGTGCGGATCGATCTGCGCAGCGGCCGCCTGGGCGATGGCATCGCCGTCCCCAGGGGCGAACAGGCGCTGGCCGCGAGTGCCGCCGCCATCGTCACGCGCAAGGACGATGCCGCCGGCTCCAGCGTCACCGTACGCGGCTTTGACGGGCGCGAGAGCCGGATCGAGACGCTGAACGCCTTTCTGGGCGGACGGACGATTCCGCGCTGGCGCCCCTTATCCTATCGCTCGTCGCAGGATGCGCGCGCATTGACGGGTTGCATGGTGCTGCCCCCCGATTATCGGCCGGGGCGGCGCTATCCGCTGATCGTCGAAGTCTATCCCGGCGTGCGCAACAGCGGCTGCGCCGATCCTGCTGTCGATCCGCACCCCTTTTCCGCATCGGCCATCGCGGCGATGAAGGGCGAATTGCTTGCGGCGCGGGGCTATATCGTCCTGCAGGCGAGCATGCCCGGCGATCTTCACCGGTCGGACGCGGGGCCGATCGACCTGATCGATGTGGCCGCCAAGGACGCCGCCGACGCCGCGATCGCGCAGGGTTTCGCCGATCCCAAGCGCATCGGCCTGAACGGCATGAGCCAGGGGGCGATCTGCGCGCTGTGGATCGCGACGAAACAGCCGATGTTCCGCGCCGTCCTGGCCACCTATGGCTGGGTCGACAACTGGACGCACTATTTCGAAAACGGCGTCACCCGCATGTTCAACGCCGATTTCCCGCCCGTCGGCAGCGCCGAACGCTTCGAAATCCCCTTTGGCGATTTCGGCCTGGGCAAGACGCCGTTCGAGGATCCGCTGCGCTATATCCGGACGAGCCCGCTGGTCCACGCCCCCGCCATCACCGCGCCCGTCCTGCTGATGAACGGAGAATTGGACGCGTTCGACAAGGCGCAGTTCGACATGATGTTCACCGCCCTGTTCCGCCTGAACAAGCGCGCCGACTACATCACCTATTGGGGCGAAGGCCATTCCCCCTCCAGCCCCGCCAATCTGCGCCATATGTGGGCGGCAACCCTCGCCTTCTACGACCGCTCCCTCGCCATCGCCCGCGACGATCGCGGCGATATCGTCTGGGACGGCGACGTCGCGAAGGCGGCGGACGCCGGCCGGACGAAGGACACCGAGTGGTTCATGCGGCATGATGGGGTGGAGGATGCGGGTGGCGGTTGAGACGGCGTCGATATCGGCACTCCGCCGAGTTTCACGGGCTTCACATCTGCCGAAGTACGTGCCCTGATCGGCGGGCGCCGTCCCTTTTTCACCCTTCAAGCTGTTTGCGGCGGAGCGTCCAGCCGAGCAGCGCCATGATCGCGCCGCCGATGGCGAAGATCGTGCCGGCGACGGCGAGGAACAGCGGGATGTTGCCCAGTTCCTGGTTCCTGTCCGCCAGCGCGAAGCCGGTCAGCGCGAGCAGTGCGCAGACGGCCAGGACGATCAGGCCGCCGCGGATCCGGACGGTCCAGAAATTCGGCTTCACGATCACGCGCCGTTCGATCACGTCTTGATATTGCCGGACGATCTTGTCCGCCTGTTGCGCGGCCGCGCGCGAGACGGGGACGCGCAGAGTGCCCCGGATGGTCTGGAGCGTGAAGCGGCCCGGATTGCGCGGCACCGTCATCGCGGTGCCGAATTCGATCATCGGCGGATCGGACGCGACATAGCCGACGCGCTGGAAGCGCGTCATGCCGGTCGTCGCCAGCCCGAAATAGCGATCGCCGATCAGCACGCCGTCTTCGGAAAAGATCACCTCCAGCCCGTCCTCGGGGATGGTATGGGGTAGGCGATAATCATTCTCCAACTTGCGTTCGGCGAAGCGGCCATCGATCTCGCGATAGTGCTGCAACTGATCCGCCGGCACCGTCCAGCGCGCGATCGCCGTCCGCCCGCTCCGCATCGCGCCGACGATGCGGGCCGCCCACAGGAAATTGGCGAAAAGCGCGGCGCCGAGGATCGCGGCGAGCAGGCCGAGGCTGATCGATGCCGCGCTGCGCCCCGTTTCATGGCCGAGCGTTGCCATCTCGTACCAACCCAGCCCGACGGCGATGGTGCCGCCCAGCGCGACCGTGCCGCAAATGACCGCATTGCGCCCCGGACGACGCACCCCCCCGTTCCTCATGCCGACGACACTCCCCGTCGATCGCTATCGCTCGGACATCATGCCCTAAAAGCGGCACATAGTCGCCAACCGCGTGGGTGTGGCGCCGGGAACGGAAGCGGCTATGCTGACCGGATGGACAGGCGACCACGCGACATCGAACGAACCCTGCTTATCCTCGACCTGGATGAAACGCTGATCCATGCCTCTGAAACGGCGCTGGACCGGGCGCCTGATTTCCAGGTCTATGGCTATCACGTCTATCTCCGGCCGCATCTGTCGGAGTTTCTGGAGGCCGTGCGCCGCGATTTCGATCTCGCTGTCTGGTCCTCGGCTTCGGATCCCTATGTCTGGGCGGTGGTTGAGCGCTTGTTCGGCGACGCCTTCGATCTCCAGTTCGTCTGGGGGCGGAGCCGGGCGACGCTGCGCCGCATGGCGAACGATGGCAGCGGCTATATGCTCGATCCCTGGGATCACATGCACTATCTGAAGCCGCTGTCGAAGGTCAGACGGATGGGGTGGCGGCTGGAGCGAGTGCTGATCGTCGACGATACGCCCGAGAAATGCGCGAAGAATTTCGGGAATGCCGTCTATCCACGCCCCTATGAGGGCGATGAGGATGATACCGAGTTGAGGCTGCTATCATCCTATCTGACCACGTTGAAGGACGAGGCTAATGTGCGGCGCATAGAGAAGCGCCGCTGGCGTGATCAGGTCGCGGCGATGAGCAGCGGGGTTGTCGAGGGGCGCGGACCGTGACGGCATTGGCGGCGGCGCTGTACGCCATCGGCTTGATCGGTGGCACGGCCCTTGTCGCCTTCCTCGTTCGCACGGTGCGAGATCGGCGGGAACATCAGGCGCTGGTGAGCACGCTGGAATTGGCGCTGGAGAGCGAGCGGGAGCGGCTCGGCGCCGAACAGGCGGGTTTCGTCGCTGAGTATATCGCGCATGGCGAATTCGGGCTCGCACACGAGCATATCGTCGATGCGCTGGCTGATCTGAACCTGATGCCGCTCGATCGGACGAGTGCGCTGCTCAAACAGGCGGCAGCCGCGCAGGAAACACTGCTGCGGTGACGGCAGCAACTGGAGCAATCCGCTGAACGCTGGATGAAAATGGCACCAGGTGTTGATCGCGCAGATGGCAGTGTCTTGAAGATCCGGTAGTGTTGAGGGTGGAAGCTCGTCACGGCGAGCTCCGCAGGAATGATAGCTAGGCCAAGGGCCAGTTGATAGGGAATAGCGTGGGGCTTTCACTGGATTCTAAGGAGAAGGCGGCAATTGCCTCGTTCTTCGAACAAACCGAGGCGGCACTCTGCACCACGCCGGAACAGGTCGCCGCCGCGGTGAACGCGATGCTTTCCGGGGAAAATGCGAGTCGCATGGTAAATCAGGTCACGTTCAATGTTTCTCATGCGTTGAACGACGAGGCCCAGGCCATCATCCAGAACGTCTGCAAGGGGCTAGGCGCGCTGGCGAGTGACGAAACCAATATCGGAAATATGTTGTGGAAAAGCGCGGCGTCGCGCCTGACCGATCGGGAATCGGTGCAGGATGCGACAAGGAGCTTCCTGCTTGGAGTGGAGGCAAGCGCGAACACGGTTCGGCGATACATTGCGGAAAACAGACTGGTGGCGCTTCAAGGGGTCGATCGGCTACAGATTGGGCCGGTGTCCGTCGTGTCAGGAGACTGGCTTGCCAAGGATCTCAGTGAAAACACGCTTGGCAACCAATGGATTGTGGAGGTCGGAGAACATGGCCTTCGCCCGGCGAAGGACGGCCGGTTCACCTTTGCGGTTTCCCCCTGCAACTGGGATATCGGTATTGTCGCCGCCCGGGCAAATCTTGAGGAGGAAGCTGCCTGGCTGGCAGGAGTTGCCGTCTCTCTGCTGCGCTTGACGGCGGCCGGCACTATCGGCCCTTTCGTCGGCGGTCTGGGCAAGACCGAGCCCCATGTCTTTCGCGATTGCTTGGGAGACAAGACGGCGATCACTATGGATGACGGCGGAATCACGGCTGGAGGTTGGTCGCGCCCGGCCAAGTATCAAATATCGCCGGAAACCATCACTCGCTGCTCAATGCCCGCGTTTCGGGAGATTGCCGAACACGTTTTTTCACCGCCCAGAAAGAGCGTCGCCGAACGCATGCGGCAATGCCTGGGATGGCTGGCACGCGGACGGCAGAGCGAGGATCGAGCGGAGCGCTTCCTCTATTTCTTCACCGCACTGGAGTCCCTGCTGTCGAGCGATGACAATTCGACGCCCGTCACACAGACGATTGCGCGGAATGTCGCGACGATCCTAACGGACGATCCGACTGCCCGGTCCAGAAACGCGAAACTGGTCAAGTCGCTCTATTCGGCAAGATCCGGCTTGGTCCACGCCGGCCGACGCGGCGTCAACAGACGGCAGGCCAACACGATCGAGCATATTGTAGAACTTGTATGCTGGCGCATCCTGGATCAGGTGGTGTTGTCGCAATCGGTCCGGGAGTTCCAGGAAGCCCTGCTCTACAACAGTTATGGATCGGCATGGGGTGATGCATCCAAGGGCCGTTTGATCGAGATCGCAACGCCCGAAGCGGGTGAAGTGCAGGACGATGCTGGTGAAGAGTTCTGGGATCAGATGGGGACGGATGAAGGCGAGGGTTAAGCTGAAGGCGCAGGCCTGACGCGGACCGACTCTGGGAACCGATCCATCGCACTGCCGATCCGGTGCAGCGATATGGTTTCGCGCTAACACGATCCTATATCGCCGTTATGGAATGGGGAGTGCAGCAATGGCCCGCAGAAACCATTATCGGCTTTTCGAGACCAGGGCGGGCTTTGCCGCGATCGGCTGGAACGACACCGGCATCTCCAGCCTGCGCCTGCCTGCGCCGACCGCGCTTGAGACCGAGCGGGCGATGGCGCGGCGTATGCCCGGCGCGTCGCCCGGCGAACCGCCCGCCGATGTGCAGGCGGTCATCGACGCGGCCATTCGCTATTTTGCCGGAGAGCGCATCGATTTCTCGGGTGTGACGGTCGATCTCGGCGAGCAGGAGCCTTTCTTCGCGCGCGTCTACGATCATGTGCGCACGCTGGGCTGGGGTGAGACGACCACCTATGGCGCGGTCGCGCAGGCGCTTGGCGGCGGCCCCGAATATGCGCGCGATGTGGGGCAGGCGATGGCGAAGAATCCCGTCCCGCTGATCGTCCCCTGCCACCGCGTCACTGCCGCGGGCGGCAAGATCGGTGGCTTTTCCGCGCCCGGCGGCTCCATGTCGAAAGCGCGGATGCTCGAACTGGAAGGCGTGGCGACGGTCGCGCCGCCCCAGAGTCCGGCGCAGCAGGGCTTCGACTTTTAGCCGTCGAACGCGATCACTCCGGGGTCACCCACGAACAGCCGGAAATCGGCGATGCGCCGGACGATGCGCCAGGTGCCATTGTCGCGGCGCCAGCTGTCGCGATATTCGCCGCTGGTGTCGAACCAGTTGGCCGCGCCATCGCCGGCGCCGATATGGCGCGCCTGGACATAGCAGGCGCTGACCGGCATCGCCGGATCGCCAAGGTCGATGATGAGGCTGCCCAGCAGATGCTGCGACGGGCCGCAATGATCGAGGTAGCGCCGGAACATGGCCCGCAACGCCGCCAGCCCGGATCCCGTCCGCCCCTCGCCATAGTCGAACCGGACATCCTCGGCGAAAACACCGTCGAGCCCGTCCCATTGCCTGGTGTCGAGCAGGCGGGCGAAGCGCCCGAGCTGGTCCGATACCGCCGCGCGGATGTCCGCTGCCGCCTCCACCAACGCCTCAGTCAATGCGCTTCGCCGATTTCGAGGATCGAACAGACCGTGTCGAGGCCGAGGACGTGCGCCACGCGGCCGCTGGCGATGAAGGATACGACGCATTGGCTGAGATCGACGATTTCCTCGTCGCTGAATTGTGCCTTCGCGATCGCCCAGAAGGCCTCGTCGCGCGCAAGCCCTTGCGGATCCTGGCAGAAGCGTTCGGCATATTCGATCGCGATCCGCTCGCGGTCGCTATAGCCCGGATAGATCCGCCAGTTCGTGACGTTCCGGTAGAATTCCTCGTCGGGCGCCGCGCCATTCTCGATCACCGTCTGCGACGCGTCGATCGACTGGGCGTCGTAGAAATCCCTGAGATCCCGCTTGGCGCGAAAGGCGCGGCAGACCATGCAGCCGTTGATATCGGCGGTGCGTGCGCGTGCGCCCTCGAAGATCCGCAGCGGCAATCGGGCCTTGCGATACACCGCCTGCGAGAAATTCTTCGACGCCGCGACCATCTCGCCCGAAAAATAGTCGCCGAGTGAGGAAAACGGATCGGGATCATCCTCGGGTATCGCCACGCGCATCGTCTCTCTCCTTCAGGGGGGAACGCATTTGGAAAGGCGATGCGCGTCTAACCATCCAGGATCGCCATTTCATAACTCTGGCAGACCGGGTCCATCGTCAGCATGCCGCGCCCGACGAGCTGGACCTGGTTCAGCCAGGCGAGCGTCGGGTGGGCGGGGTCGATCTCGATCTGGCCCGTCAGCATGATCGGCGCTTCGCCGCGCAGATGCGCCGCCATGTCGCCCACCGAGACATATTGGAAGAAGAACGGCGTGCCGTCCCCGGCCTTCAATGCCATGCGGACGGTGACGTGCGCCGCGTGCGGCCCCTGCAGATAGCTTCCCATGCCGACGCTCAGGCTGACCATGCCCAGCGCGTCGTTGCGCCATTCCACCCGGCCGAGCCGCGCCGCCAGCCGGGTCGCGATCGGCCCGGCATGACTGACCGAGAAGTCGGGAAAAACGTCGAGGGTACCGAACGGACGAAGCTTCATTGTCATATCCCCGGCACTCCATCCTTCGCCGGCCGCCCGGCCGTGCGTTTCACCATCGCCATATGCCGGTACGGCACGCGCCGCACCGGCGACCGAAACCGCGCAAAGGCCCCCGCCCAGGCTTCGCAGAAGCTGGCGCCTGTCAAGCTGTTCCATGCCCGCTTTCCATCTGCCCGGCTTCGCTACGATGCTTCCGCGCCCCCGGCACCCCTGGGGGAACCGTACACGCCGCACGCACACTCAATAGACATCGACCTTTAGCTTCAACTCGCCTTCGGTGCTGGAGCGGATCGGCGGACGGGGCTGGGGGAGCCGGGGCTCTTTCGTCGGGCGACACGGTCGGGGAGGCGTGAGAGGGCCGCGTTGGTGCCCCACTGGCCGATCGCTGCGCGCGCCTATCTGCATGGCGAAGCTGACGGAAATTACGGCGCCACTTTACTAAATAGCCGAATTAAGTCATCGCCTTGAGGTCTGGTCGGCTCTTGTAAGGGGATGTCCGGCAAGAGCTAGTCGAGGCCTGCGGGCCATGTATTCATGCCGCATTTATTAAACTGGCATCGAAATTCCACCGTAGTTCAGCGGCGGCCAGGTTTGGTTTCGGCCGTTGCGCTTGGCTTCATACAAGGCCGTGTCGGCAGAAGAGATCAGATCCTCCAGGGAAATATCGGAGACCGTGGCGGAGGCGACGCCGAAACTCGCGGTCACGACCGTGGATCGCCCCGCGCTTTCGTTGGGAATACGGAGCGCGGCAATCGCCTGCCTGATCCTCTCCGCGACCGGGATCGCATCGGCGATTCCGGTATTCGGGAGTAGAACCAGGAATTCCTCGCCGCCGCAGCGCACCGCTAAATCATCGCTGCTCCGCAATTCAGCGACGGTGCAGGCTCCGATCTGCTTCAGGCAGGTGTCTCCCGCAGGGTGACCATAGAAATCATTGAATCCTTTGAAGTGATCGATGTCCATCATGATGACCGAAACGGGTGATCGCGCCGCCTCGCCCCCTTTCCAGATTTCGGCGCCGCGCGTATCGAGAAAGCGCCGGTTCGCAAGGCCCGTCAGTGCATCGTGGTTCGCTTCCGCGTTCTTCGCCTCAACCCTCAATCCATCGAGCACGGATTGAAGATAAGCCAGGCGAAAATCGCCCTCGCGCTGGAAGTTCGAATTCAAGGTCATCCACGCGCAAGAGAGAAGGAGCATGCCTTGCGTGAATGCGATCGGCGTTGCCATGTGGTGCGCTGCCGGCGCCCCCATCACGTGCACTGCGGCTATCGACAGCGGCAACAACGCGCAGATAAATAAGGAAACGCCTATCGCATAATGATGGGCAAGCCGTTGCGATGTATTTGCATACATCGAAAGCATCACCAGGAAATACAAGTATTGAGATGAATAGGCGGATTCCGTGAAGAAATAAATGATCGAAACCTGTAGCGCAATCGCGACGGGAATGGATGCGGCCGCCAGCTCGCGGATTGCCTTGCGAGGCCGTCTTTGCAGCAGGGCATAGACGAAGATCATCCACGGGGTCAGAATCAGAAAGTGGATCGCGAGCGCGAGCCGCAGAGTGTCTCGCGCGAGCAGATAGTCGCCGGCAAGAAAGAAATTGTAGATAAGGATCGTCTTGAGCGTCATCACCCGCAGGAGTTCGGCGCGGCTGTCTCGGGTATCGTCTTCGAACCGAGCTTCAAGCCACCCTGGAAAAGTCGAATTTTTCCGGCCGCCCCGAATAAGGCCTTCTATGGATTCGATGGAGATTGTTTGCGCTGCCATGGCGCACTCTTTTTTATTTTTCTGATTAATATCTCAATAAAGTCAGTAAGTGGCTGATATACGTGCCTTATAAATAGTTCGGTCAATTCTGGGACTCGCAACCGCCATCTGCGTCCGAGCGTGAAGCCGAAGCGCCCGAAAAGCGAGCATCCGTTGTTGTGTGGATAGTTGCCGGGCAGCAAGCGCCCCGGTAGCGGCCGAAGGGCGGCCTTGTAAGAAGGCCGGAACCCGGCGTTGAAGGTGTTCCGTGGCCATATCGTCGCAAAGCAAAATCTTTCTGGTTCGGCATGGTGAAACCGAGTGGAACGCCGCTGGCCGCTTTCAAGGCAAACGCGACTCTCGGCTGACCGAGAGGGGCGTGGCACAGGCAGAGGCATATGGAAGGCAGCTTGCGGCGACATCGGTCGGGATAGACACGTTGGTCGCAAGCCCATTGGGGCGAGTGCGCGAAACCACTGTCATAATCAGATCTTTCGGGAAATTTCCTGAAGCACAGTGGGACGCTCGAATTTCAGAGGTCTCGGTTGGCTCGTGGGACGGCCTGACACATATAGACATTGATGCTCAGTGGCCGGGGGTGCTGAACGGAACGACTCCATTCGACTGGTTCTTTCGATCGCCTGATGGCGAAAGCTACGAAACTGCCTTGGCGCGAGTGAGCCAGTGGCTGGATAGCGTGCACGGTGTCGTGCTTGCCGTGTCCCATGGCTTGATAGGCCGTCTCATTCGGGGGGCTTATCTCAATTTGACCAAGGATCATGCTCTCGCTTTGCCGGTTCCGCAGGACGTAATCTGGCAGTTGGCCAATGGGTGCATCGAACCTATCCACGTTACCTGACACGCATCGCGAATGCCCGCTGCCAGAGGATATCGAGTCCAAGCTGCCTGTCGCAAAACCACACGGTTTGAGTATGCCAAGAGCGGACCGACCGGAGGCGCCCCAGACTGCGCCGTTCATCGCCAATCCGAGGCGGCTTTATTGCTGACATTGGCGATAGCCGTAGGATTGATGGTATCAATGTGCAGGTGAGGCATCGCAATTGGAGGGAAGCGGAGATGAGAGGGTGCCTTTACGTTGGTGGCCTGATCATCATTTTGATAGCGGTGGGCATCTATTTCATTTCTCCGCGCCCCACTCATGATGGGGTGGAACTAAAGGCGGTCGCGGCTGAGTCCCTCCGGCTGATGGCGGCTTACCCGCAGCAATATGTTGATGTTCCGGCAGATAAGTGGCCGCCTGCGATCGCCGCCCTGAAGCCTCTGTCGGTCACCGTCCGTGACGGGATGGTGGATATCCCCATAAAGCCAGGCTTTGACGGCGGCTGGGGGTATGGCTTCGCATTGGATAAGCGAGACCTCACCATGCTTGTGGAGTGCTGGTCGGAACTGGGCCACGGCGTATATTGGCACGGCCCCTGCTGATCAAAACTCCATAGGGTGCGTCGTCGCTCAGGTTCTGGCTCGGGCGGCGTCCACTTTGGCCGAAATCCAGCATCGTGCCACTTTAAGGCAAGCGAGCGCGGGGGCCAGCGCGCAAACCACGACGGTTCTCCGCCGCGACTGATCAATAAAGGAATGACGGCTTTTGGGGGCGCCGATCGGCGCAAGGAAAAGCCCCAATTAGTGAGCGAAGCGGTCATCATCACGATCATGGACGAACGGCCGCTTTTGGGCGTGCTGACTTGAAGCTGGAATGTCTGAGAATAGGGCGCATAGTGGTCACGGCATGGTTGCTGTTCAAACGTCCGCACCCAGATGTGGAGCGCGCTATCCGTAACGTGACCGACCGCCATCAGCCGGCTGCCGCGGTTCCTTTCTCCCGACGCGCACGATATGCGGTTGAAAGCGCCGCGGCTTTATCGAGGGCAACGGGGGAGGGGCGAAACATGGACGACAGGAACCAGGCGGCTTCGGATTTGCTCCATGCGCACTGGATGAAAGGCACGCGCATCGACGGACTGCCGCCGGCGTTGCGTCCGGCCGACGAAGCGCAGGGCTATGCGATCCAGAAGTTGATCGAACGCCGCAGCGCGGAACCGCTTTTCGGCTGGAAGATCGCGGCGACCAGCGCGGCGGGGCAGGCGCATATCCAGGTGACGAACCCGCTCGCCGGCCGGCTGCTGTCCGAACGTGTGCTGGATGATGGCGGAACCTGCGTGCTGGGCACCAATCTGATGCGCGTCGCCGAACTCGAATTCGCATTCCGCATGGGCGATACGCTGGCGCCGCGCGCCGATCCCTATTCGCCGCAAGAGGTTCTCGATCGCGTCGAAACGCTGCACCCGGCCATCGAGATACCGGACAGCCGGTTCGACCATTTCGAACGCGTGGGCGCGGCGCAGATCGTCGCGGACAATGCCTGCGCCCATTATTTCCTGCTCGGCGCGGCATCGCCGCCCGAATGGCGCGCGATGGACCTGGCGGCGCATGCGGTGACCGGCATCATCAACGATACCGAAATCCATCACGGCATCGGCCGCAACGTGCTGGGCGATCCCAGGATCGCACTCGCCTGGCTGGCCAACCGGCTGTCCAGTCTCGGCATAGCGCTGGAGGCGGGCCAGGTCGTCACCACCGGCACCTGCGTCGTCCCGATGGCGATCGAGGCGGGCGATCGGGTGCGCGGGGATTTCGGTGCGCTGGGAACGGTCTCGCTCTCGATCGCTTGAACCGTGGCCGAGGGACTAGAGTTTGATCCATCTGAGTCGAAACACCAACCATCTTGTCATTCCCGCGTTCCCGGGCACGACGATGTTCTAACTCGCTGGAAGTAGTCATCTGAACCTTGAGGTAGTCCCCGGATTGGCAGCTTCGCGCCCTCATGTCAGTCGTTCAGCTTGGCTCTGCGGCACCCCGAAACCTGCCGTTCATTCATCGTGCGGTGGCAGCGATACGAATGACCGACATTGGGACATTGCCGTCGTTCTAAACGGCATGTCGAACGTCGGCTCCTGTCAAAAGCAGGCGTCAGCATGTCTCAGTCGAACGGCTTTGGTTTAGTCCGAACAGCCGGGCGAGGATTTCGTCTTCGTCCAGCCGCCCGGCGCGCCAGTCCTCGCCCCAGCCGTAAGCGTCGGCGACGGCGGCATCGAGCGCGGCATGCGCGTTCGCCAGCCATTGGGGCCGGGCGTTATAGAGGTTGGTCAGCGTGCGCTTCTTCAGTTCCTTCGCTGCGTCCTCGTCCTTGGGCAGGACACGGTCGGGATAGCCGGGCACCACTTCGGGCTCGCGCACCACCAAATCGGCGGGGTTGAGCCAGTTCTCGCGCAGTTCGTTAAGCCGCGCGGCGGCGGCAGCAATCGCTTGCGCGCGGGGATCGCCGGCATATTTGGCGGCCGGGATGTTTGGGGTCAGGCCCTCGGGGAAGGGGAAGGTCTCGAAGGTGGTGGAGGGCGTGTAGCGGGGGTCGTTGCCGACACCCACGTAGGTGCAAAGGCGTAGCGCCCACAAAGCGTGAAAATGGCTTTGAAGGACTCCAAAGTAGGCGTCGTCGTCCTTTGCGAAGGCGATGAGGGCGCTGTCGGGAACGGTCGTTGCTGGTAACCAAGTGAAGATTAGATGACGCGCGTGGCGGGTTGTCGCCAAGATTCGGCTTTTGCCGTTCGCTGCCCGCCAGAACCCCTGTCTTGGCTCAACGTGCCGCCACCAGAAGCGGGCATAGGCCTCTCGCCGATTTTCTTCACGAACGGGTTTTACGTTCGCCTCAACATACGCGAATGGCGCCTCATACAGCGCCACCTCCAGCTCGCTGAGGGTCCAGCCGAAGTCCACGATCCATTTGTCGGCAGGGCGGCGGGTCAGGTCCATGCCATTGACCCAAGGCCGCACCACGTCAGCGTTGGGACGACCGTTCGGATTGAGAGGCAAGGTGAGCCATTCGCGTGCGATTTCACCGGGAACGTCGAACGGTCCGCCCTTGGTGTCTCCCATAAAGGCTACGCCCGCGTTCTCGCGGAGACGCGCGGCTTTGGTCAAATCGCTAGCGGCGGCAGTAAGATCGGCGTTGATCCACTCTACTCGCTGGCCGTCCAGCATTGCCGATGTTACGGCGTCTCGTGTAAAACAGATGAGCGACACTCGCACAGCCGCGCCGTCCACGGTCCAGGGTTGGTCGCTCCATGCTGCAGTGAACCCGCCAGCGTCAGCGATCGGCGCCAGCACGCGTCTGTTCGCGCCTCCGCGAACTGAATTGGTCGTGACAAGTCCCACCTCACTAGATTGGCCGGCCGTGACAGCATCCCAACCCTTGGCAACCCAATAAGCGACGAGGTCGGCCTCCTGAGGGACGCGGCGAGCGTAGGCCGCGAAAAGAGCTTCCACATAATCGTCGCCAAGCGCCTCACGCATCCGCTTTCCGCCCAGAAACGGCGGATTCCCCACGACCACATCCGCCGCTGGCCATTCCGCCCGCGTGCCATCCGGGTTCAACACCGCATCGCGGCACTCGATCGTGTCCAGCGGCCGCAGGATCGGGTTCTTCGCGGCGTCGAAGCCGTTGCGGCGCATCCACTGGATTTCGCCGATCCACACCGAAACACGCGCCAGTTCGGCGGCGTAAGGATTGAGTTCGATGCCCAGCGCGCATTCGGGCCCGACGCGCGGGAAGCCCCGGGGCAGGCCCAGCGCCTCGGCATCCAGATTGGCGCGATGCTCGATATCCTTCAGCGCCTTCAATGCAACATAGAGGAAATTGCCCGAACCGCAGGCGGGATCGAGCACGCGAAACCTGGCCAGCCGCTCGATGAAGGAGGAATGGATCGCCCCCGCCTCGACCAGCATCCGCGTCGCCCGGCCACGTTCCGCCGGCGTCAGCAGCTTTTCGGCGGTGCGCTTGGGCGCCTTTTCCACCAGCGCGGCGATCTTTGCTAGCGCTTCGGCCCATTCGGCCTCCAGCGGTTCGATGATGACCGGGCGGACGATCATCATGATCTTGTCACGATCGGTGTAATGCGCGCCCAGCTGGCTGCGCTTGGCGGGATCGAGCCCCCGTTCGAACAGCGTGCCCAGGATCGACGGATCGATCTGGCTCCAGTCGCGCCGCGCGGCGGCGAGCAGCTGATCGATGTCCTCACTGTCGACCGGCAGCACGCTGGCGTCTGTGAACAGCCCGCCGTTGAACCATTCGATCGGTTCAAAATCGATGTCGCCGCCGGTCGCCATCGCGCCGAATAGTTTGGCGGCATTGCCCTCGAACCGCTCGGGCCGCACCCGGCTGGCGCTCAGCATCTTGGTAAACAAATGGTCGGGCAGCAGGCCGACATCCTCGGCGAACATGCAGAAGACGAGTTGGTTGACGAAATGGGCCACCCGGCGTGGCTCGTGCCCCCGGTCGCGCAGCCGCTGGGCGATGCCGGCGAATTCGCGCGCGGTCTCCTCGGTCAGTTCCTGGCGCGACTTAGCGGGCCTGAACTGCTCGGGTTGGGTGAAGGCGGCCTTCAGCCGATCGCGCACCGCGCCGTCGGTCAGGTCTTCGGTTGCGATCTCGTGCGTTTCCTGGACGCTGTTTGTCCAGTTGGTCCGGATCACGATCCGGTTCATGTCGGATACGATCAGCAGCGGCGGGTTTTCCAGCGCCACCGAATATTGCAGCAGTTGGCCATAGGCTTTGTCGAGATTGGCGTGGCGGCCCTTATACTCCCAGCCAAAGCATTCGCGCCGCCAGACATCGGCCCAGCCGTTTCCGCCGCTGGTCTTGTTCGCGCCCTTCTCGAAAGTGAACCACTCGCCCTTCGGATCGGCCGAGACCGGATCGAGGATGCCGAGCAGCGCGCACAGATCGTTGAAATGGCTCTGCGAGGCAGACCGCTCCTTCAGTTCCACGTTGCGCCATTTCTTTAGAAAATCGTGCGGTTTCATGCGCCCCCGGGAACAAGTGATCGAACCTGCGTCAATTTTGCGCAGCCCGGCTCTTTAGTAGCCAATCAACACGATGGAGCAATCACCAAGGGTGCGCTGCTGCCGGCCAGCCCCTCGACCACCTGAGTCGAGGATCATGATGACCCTGCCAAAAAATTGGGGAGCCCGGCGGCTGGGCTCCCCTTCTCACATCAATAGTCTATTGCCGGCATCGGCGCGGCTTTCTCCTCCTTCGGCACTTCGGCGACGAGCGCCTCAGTGGTGATGAGGAGCGATGCGACCGAGGCCGCATCCTGAAGAGCCGTGCGCACGACCTTGGCCGGGTCGATCACGCCGGCCTGGACAAGGTCCTGATATTCGCCGGTGGCCGCGTTGAAGCCCCAGTTATAGTCCTCGGCTTCGAGCAGCTTGCCGACGATCCAGGCACCATCCTCGCCGGCATTCTCGGCGATCTGGCGGGCCGGCGCGCGCAGCGCCCGGCGGACGATGTCGATGCCCGACTGCTGGTCGTCATTGGCGGCCTTGAGGCCATCCAGCGCCTTGAGCGCGCGCAGCAATGGTACGCCACCGCCGGGCAGGATGCCCTCTTCTACCGCAGCGCGGGTGGCGTGCAGCGCATCGTCGACCCGGTCCTTCTTCTCCTTGACCTCGACCTCGGTCGCGCCGCCGACGCGGATCACGGCCACGCCGCCGGCGAGCTTGGCGAGCCGCTCCTGCAGCTTCTCGCGGTCATAGTCACTGGTGGTCGTCTCGATCTGCTGGCGGATCTGCGCAACGCGTCCGTCGATATCGGCCCTAGTGCCGACGCCATCGATGATCGTGGTGTTGTCCTTGTCGATCGTGACCTTCTTGGCCCGACCAAGCATGCCGATGGTGACGTTCTCCAGCTTGGTGCCGAGCTCCTCGCTGACGACATTGCCGCCGGTGAGGATGGCAATATCCTCGAGCATCGCCTTGCGGCGATCGCCAAAGCCCGGCGCCTTGACCGCCGCGATCTTGAGGCCGCCGCGCAGCTTGTTGACGACCAGCGTCGCCAGGGCCTCGCCCTCGACATCCTCGGCAATGATCAGCAGCGGCCGGCCCGACTGGACGACCTTCTCGAGCAGCGGCACGAGGGCCTGAAGGTTCGACAGCTTCTTATCGTGGATCAAGATGTACGGATCATCCAGTTCCACCTTGAGCTTCTCGGCATTGGTGATGAAATAGGGCGACAGATAGCCGCGGTCGAACTGCATACCCTCGACCGTCTCGAGCTCGGTCGCGAGACTCTTGGCCTCTTCGACCGTGATCACACCCTCGTTGCCGACCTTCTCCATCGCTTCCGCCAAGATTCGGCCGACTTCCTCGTCGCCATTGGCCGAGATGGTCGCGACCTGCGCGATCTCGCTATTGGCACTCACCTTCCTGGCATGGGTTTCCAGATCGGCGACGACGGTGGTCACCGCGAGATCGATGCCGCGCTTGATGTCCATCGGGTTCATGCCCGCAGCGACAGCCTTCGAGCCTTCGCGCACGATCGCCTGGGCGAGCACGGTCGCGGTGGTGGTGCCGTCGCCGGCCTTGTCGTTCTGCTTGTTGGCGACCTCGCGCAGCATCTGCGCACCCATATTCTCGAACTTGTCGGCAAGTTCGATTTCCTTGGCGACGGTGACGCCGTCCTTGGTGATACGGGGGGCGCCGAAGCTCTTTTCGATGACGACGTTGCGGCCCTTGGGGCCCAGCGTCACCTTGACCGCGTTCGCGAGCGTGTCGACGCCGCGGAGCATCCGGTCACGTGCGTCCGACGCAAATTTGACTTCCTTTGCAGCCATCGCTGCTACTCCTTTCTCTGTCCTTCCTGAATGTTCGAGGGATGAAGGCGGTCGATCAGGCCGCCTGCTTGAGCGGCACGACGTTGTCGATCACACCGAGGATATCGCTCTCCTTCATGATGAGCAGATCCTCGCCGTCGATCTTAACCTCGGTGCCCGACCATTTGCCGAACAGGATCCGATCGCCGGCCTTTACCGACAGTTCGACGAGCGCGCCGTTATCGTCGCGGGCGCCCGGCCCAACTGCGACGACCTCGCCTTCCTGCGGCTTTTCCTTGGCGGTGTCAGGGATGATGATGCCGCCCGAGGTCTTCTCCTCGGCGTCGATGCGACGGACGACCACACGGTCGTGCAAGGGGCGGAAATGCATGGCAAAACCTCCAGATGCAAAACATGATGTGACAACCCTGCCGTTCATCCGAACGACAGGTTCAATCGAACTAGGAAAACCGATTTTTCCGTTCAAGAGGGGAGACAAAATTTTTTGGCACTCTTGGGGCTGGAGTGCCAATCCGGTATAATTGCCCCCTTGACGAGACTCGGCGCGGAACCAAAATCTGTCGGTGCGGGTCCGTTCCCGCCTCAACGGAAAGGAGCGACTTAAGGAAAGGAGATACGGCCATGTCGCAGCCATTCTCGCGTTTTCTGCATCCCTTCGATGTTACGCGCCATCCGAGCCTCGAGCCGGAAGTCAAGCGCGCCATTCTCGCATCCTGGGCATCCGATCGGTCCGCTGTCCGGGATCACCCCTCGCTTCGCAAGCCGCCCGGCGCGAAGCGTGCCGTGCCGATCGATGAGGTCCTCGCGGCCATGCGCGCGCTCGACCAGGGTCGGGAGTCGGGAAGCCATCTCCGATGAGCGATCGCGCTTTCCTCGCGCAGCTGCGAGGCTATGGGCTGACCACTGCGGAGGTCCATTATTACCGGCCCGACGCCCCGTCGCTGCTGCAGCTGTTCGTCTGGCAGGAATATGACCTCGCGCCGGATTTTCCGGTGCTGTTCGAATTCCTCGATCATTGGCGGCGCGAGATCAGGGCGGCGCTTCACTCGGTGCAGATCGCGCACGACGAGCTGATTCGTCCGACCGAGTGGCGCGCCGTCGATGGCGTCATCAGGCTGCAATGATGAAGGGGCCGTTACGAAGCTGGCGCGAGCGCGGTGGCCGCCAGGTCACCATCGCGTTGCCGTTCGATGACATCATGGAGTTCGCGCTTGCGTTGCTGTCGGTGCCGCCGGACGAGCTAGAAGAACTTGGCTGGAGCTTTGCCGACCGCAAGCGGCTGCTCGATCATTTCCTGAGGTCGGGCAAGGCAGCACAAGGCGTTGCGCCGGAGGTGCTCGGCCAGACCTTGATCAAACTCCGTTTCCCCTGGCGCGATATTGCACGGCTCCAGCGCTTCGCCCGGCGTGCTTTGCCCAAGGCTGCTTCGAATGCTGCCATGCTCGATAGGGTGCTTCGCGTGCTCGACGCGGTGGTTTAGGTGATGCCTGTTAGCGTTGGATGAATGGTGCCGCTGCAAGGCCATCGAAAATAAACTGGATGGCGAGCCCGGCAAGAAGAACGCCCGAGATCCGGCCCACCACATCGGCGCCGGTACGGCCGAGCAACAGGACGAGGCGGTCGGCAGCCAGCATCGCGATCCAGGTCAGCAGTGCGCAAACGAGGATCATGCCTACGATGGCACCAGCCTCGATCCATCCCTGAGCGCGGCCCATGACAAGCACAGCGGCCGAAAGGCTGCCGGGCCCCGCGATCAGGGGAAAGGCGAGCGGGAAAACCGCGATATCGCCGGGCTCCTCGGCTTCACGCCGCTCACCCTCGTTGATCGACGAGAGGCCGGGGCTTGAAAAAGTGAGAGTAAGCGCCTGCAGGAATAGAAGCACGCCGCCGGCCACGCGGAACGCCGGAAGCGAAATATGCAGTAGCGAGAGGACGAGCCCGCCGGCGAGTGCAAACACCAAAAGCACGAAGGCGGCGACCGTAACGGATCGGCGTGCCAGGCTGATACGCTCGCTGCGGTGAATTCCGGCGGTCAGGCCCGCGAACACGACTGCTGTCTCGATCGGCCCAATCGTGACCAGCAGTGTAATGAAGCTCGAGAAAATGCCGGGTGGTACGTGCATGGCATTGGGCCGCCAGTCGCGGCATTGGGATTGAAAGGGAGGAGCGGCGCATGGCGCCGCTCCTGAGTGGCTCAGGTCGTATGCAGGAGCTTGCTTCCATGGTCCGCTGCTGTCCGACCCACCGCCGGCGTCACGCCCCGGTCCTTTCCGCTCGAACCAGCCGTGGTGGATGCCGCCGGCGCGTCACGGCAGTCGCCGGAACTGTTCGACACCACTTTCGGCTGCTGCCCCGGCCCGAACGAAGTGACCTGCACAGTTCGGCTGCATGTGCCCGTTCCGGTACCCGTCGACACGAAGCTGTAGCTGACGGTTCCGGCCGGCAGGACGTCGAAAGCGGCCAGGTCGACCTTGCCGCCACGCGCGTTTGGTTCGAGCTGGAACGCACGAACCTGCTGCATCATCATGTCGGTCTGTCGGTCCATGTCGGCCGCGATGCGGTCGAACAGGGTGAAGGGTGCGGCCCCGAACGGATCGAACCAGCGCACGGGTACAAAATCGAGGGCGGGTGCGACTGTGACCTTTGGGGCGACATCGCCCTTATATTCGATCCGCGCAATGGAGCCGTCAGGCAGGTCGAGCTTCATCACATGACTGTCATGGCTTGCCGCCACCGCCGTACCCACAGCCGCAAGGGCCGCGATGCCGGCGATGACGATAGTACGGATTTTACGCATCAATCGTCCTCCTATGCTGGTGAGAATGAAATCTATCCCGCGAGACCATTGGGCATATTACTCGCCGCTGGCTGACGCCGCCGCTTCCCGAAGCGCATTGACAGGATAATCCCCGCAGCATCGCGGATGCGGTCCGGTCGGCCAGCAGCATAGCCGCGGCGGCGGTTCGCCGCTCAGACGGGGCGCGCGGGGACGGAACGGGTCAGGCGAGCCCCGGGTTTTGAACCGGATCGCCTCGCGCTGGCAATAGCGCTCCGCCGCTTCGAGATCCGCAAAGCGAAGCTCGATCTGCGCGAGCGGGTCGCCGCCGCCGGTCCAGCCGGTCAAGGCATCGGGACGGGGACGCCACCGCTCGGGGAAGCGTAGTCGCCACATGCCAGCCTGGGCCCGGCCCGACTGGTTGATCCCCCATGGGATCGGTTCGATAATCGCCCTGGCGTCAGTCGGCAACGCGCTCGAACCGTGCGGCCCCGGCGCATGATTGTCGTTGGCGGCTGTCGCGGCAGTCGTTTCCGATTCAGCCTGCGGGGGGCTGGGCCCCGGCCCCCGGGCCCCGGCCCCCCC
>NZ_JBYSZM010000050.1:28112-40692 GCF_058787155.1 Sphingobium sp. FW305-3-2-15-F-TSA7
GGACCGAGGTCCCGGGCCCGCCGGTCAAGCGGCCTGTGCATTGATCGGGATGCGGCGAAGGTTTTCGTTCGCCGCCTCCGACTTCGGCAGGGTGATGGTGAGCACGCCGTTCCTGAACGTCGCGTTCGCCTTGTCCCGCTCGATTCCGCGCGGAAGCCCGATCCGGCGCTCGAAGCGGCCATAGCTGCGCTCGGTGTAGCCGCGGTCCTTGTCCTCGACCTCGGCCTTCTTCTCGCCGCGCAGGGTCAGCACGCCCTCCTCGAGGGTGATGTCGACGTCCTTCTCGTCGAGCCCGGGCAGTTCGGCGGTGATGCGCACTTCCTTGTCGGTCTCGCCAAGCTCCAGATTGGGCCAAGCGAAACCGCGGTCGAAGCCGCCCAATGACGGTGCGCCGAAGCCGCGGAACACATCTTCGAACAGCCGATTCACCTCGCGGTGAAGCGACAGCAGCGGATGATCGGCCCGATCGCGCTCGGCGCTGACCGGGACGGGGAGCCGGTTCTCCTGCCGGCTCCAGGGGATCAAATCACGAATAGCCATGATAGCATCTCCTTTCTGGCTAGAGAGTGGGAAGAAGGGCCTGCCGCCGACAAGGGCGGTGAGCCCGTCGACCGGAATCAGGCCGCCTGTCGGTTCTCGCCCGAGGGCGCCTCCAGGCGGTCGTTGGCTCCGCCGCTGATTTCGATCTTGCGGGGCTTCATCGCCTCGGGCACGACGCGTTTCAGCGCGATGCTCAGCAAGCCATTGTCAAAGCTTGCCGCACCGACCTCGATGAAATCGGCGAGCTGGAAGCGTCGCTCGAACGGCCGCGTCGCGATGCCGCGGTGCAGATACTGCCCCTCATCCTTATCCTCGGCACGCTTGCCGATGACGATGAGCTGGTTCTGCTGGGCGACGACCTCGACATCTTCAGGGCGGAAACCCGCCACCGCCAGCGTGATGCGGTAGCTGTCTTCACCCTGGCGTTCGATGTCGAAGGGCGGATAACCGTCGCTGCCATCGCCGCGCGTCCCGGTCTCGAGCAGATCGAACAGACGGTCGAAGCCGACCGAGGAACGCCGATAAGGCGTAAAGTCAAAGTTGGTTCTCATTTCCAAATCCTCCAAATGAAGCAATTCGGGCATGAGATACGCCGGAGAGAGCCGGCGCTCTCGATGTCCAACCGGACCGGTTTCGGCGTCCGGCATTAAAAAATTAGGTCGTTGAAAAGGGGTTTCAAGAGCTTCCTTTTGATTTTTGATGTGCGCTCAGCTAACCGGTTGCTCGTCCACGGATCACAACAAGGGGTCCGACGGAGCTTGCAGCGCATCACGCGCGCGGTCGCTTGAATAAGACCCGGGTGCGAGCAAAACGATGCCGCTGATGCCGATCAAGCCGGCGAGGCCGATCACAGTGCCTGTCACGAACGCCGGTGGTGGCGAAATGGTATTGCCCATGAGGTGAAAGCCCGCTTCTGCACATCCAGTTACCTTCACTCATGACCGGTTAAATGGTAGCAACTGCCTAGCGGGTCCACGTCTGTCGCACGGAGAGTTTTGGCAAAAGCAGCCGTTCGCGTTGCGACTGTCGAACGATGTATTTTGGTCGGAAGCCGCCAGTTTAAAAAGCTGGCTCCTGAATGTCGGCTATGCTGGCCGCGGCGTCCGAAACCTGCCAGTCCGTTTCCGGCCCAGAAGTTTCCATCATAGGTGTCCCCGCGTTCGCGGAAATGAAGATGAGTTAATCTAGCTGGATCAGGCTCTAACGACTTATTGCCCGAAACCCGCCTCGTTCGCGATCCGCGTCGCTTCGCGCGCGGCGGCCAGCAGCGCGCCGGCCTTGGCCTCGCATTCGCGCTGTTCATAGGCGGGGTCCGAATCCGCGACGATGCCCGCGCCGGCCTGGACGTGCATCATGCCGTCCTTCACCACCGCGGTGCGCAGCACGATGCACGAATCCATCGATCCGTCGGGCGAGAAATAGCCGACGCCGCCGGCATAGGCGCCGCGCCGTTCACTCTCCAGCTCGGCGATGATCTCGCATGCGCGCACCTTGGGCGCGCCGCTGACCGTGCCCGCCGGGAAACCCGCGAACAGCGCGTCGAGCGCGTCCTTCGCCGGATCGAGCCGGCCGACCACGTTCGAGACGATGTGCATGACATGGCTGTAGAATTCGACGGTGTAGCTGTCGGTCACCGTCACGCTGCCCGCCTCGGCGACGCGGCCGACATCGTTGCGGCCCAGGTCGAGCAGCATCAGATGCTCGGCGCGTTCCTTGGGATCAGCGAGCAGGCTGGCGCGGTTCTCGGCATCCTCGGCGGCGGTCTTGCCGCGCGGCCGCGTGCCCGCGATCGGCCGGATCGTCACTTCACCGTCGCGCGCGCGCACCAGGATCTCGGGCGAGGATCCGATCAGCGCGAAACCGGGCATGTCGAGATAATAGAGGAAGGGGGAGGGGTTGATCCGCCGCAGCGCGCGATACAGGTCGAAGGGCGGCTGCGCGAAGGGCGTGGTGAAGCGCTGCGCCAGCACCACCTGAAAGATATCGCCCGCCGCGATATAATCCTTGGCGCGCGCGACCATCTCGGCATAGCGGCCGGGCGCAAGCGTCGGGACCAGTGCGATCTCGTCCACGGACGAGGTGCCTGCCGCGCCGGCGGGTTCGGCCCGCGTCGAGGGAAGCGGCTGGGCCAGTTTCGCGGCGGTCGCGCCGATCCGGTCCTCGGCATCCGCGATCTTGCGGTCGATCGATCCCGGGGCGTCGGGCCAGACCGGCGCCACCAGGAACAACTCGTCGGTCAGCCGGTCGAACACCAGGATCACCGTCGGGCGGACGAAGATCATGTCGGGCAGCGAAAGCGGATCGGCCTCGGGGCGGGGCAGGCGCTCGACCAGCCCGATCGTCTCATAGGCGAAATAGCCGACCAGGCAGGCGAGCGCGCCGGGCAGTTCGGCGGGCATGTCCATCCGGCATGCGGCGACCAGCGTGCGCATCGCATCGAGCGTGCCTGCGCCCGCGGGCTCGAACGCCTCGCGATCGGTCTGCCACAGCCGGTTGATCTCGGCGCCGTCGCCATCGGCGCGGAAGACGAGGTCGGGCGCCAGCCCGATCAGGCTGTGGCGGCCGCGCGTCTCGCCGCCCTGCACCGATTCGAGCAGGAAATCGCCGCGGCCCGGTTCGAACAGCTTGAGCGCCGCCGAAACCGGGGTGTCGGTGTCCGCGATCTGGCGGCGCCAGATCAGGCCGGGGCGGCCTGATTCGAGCGCCGCGCGTGCCTGCGCGCTCACTGGCTCCCGGCGCCGGAAAGCTCGCGCTTCAGCTTGGCTTCCGCCCCCGGATTGCGCTTGACGCCGGTCTCGGCCTTGATCGCGCCGGTGAATTGCGCGGCATATTCCTCGCCGACCAGCCGGCTGAATTCGGCCTGGAGCTGCGGGATCAGATTGGGTTCGCTCTTCACGTCGCCCGGTATGATCTTGTCGAGCCAGACGATGTACCAGCCCTGATTGGCCGGCGCTTCGAGCCGCTTCGCCGATTTCTCCTTCATCGAGAACATCAGCGCCAGCGGCGGCGGCACGCGCTGGCCGCCCTGGGCCAGATCGCGGCGACGGCCGCCGATCGGTTGCGGCGCGGGCAGGGTGACGCCGGTCTCGCGCAGCGCCTGCGCCAGCGGAACGCCCTTGGCGACTTTGGCGATCACCGCATCGGCGATCGTGCGCGCCTGCTTTGCGGCCCGGTCGCGCTCGAACTCGGCGACGACCTGCGCCTTGATCTGCGCCAGCGGACGCGGTGCCGCGGCGATGATGCGATCGAGCTTCGCCAGCGCGAACTCGCGGTCGGGTACGACGGTCTCGACCGCCGGATCGTCATCGGTCTGCGCTTCGAACATCGGCTCGATGAAGCGTGCGAAGCGCGGATCGGGCTGCATTGCGGGATCGTCGGGATTGGCGCCGGTCGCGGTGATCGGCGGCGTGGTCACCGGGATCAGGCCGTTCGCCTTCACCACTTCGTCGAAGGTCGATCCGGCATCGACCTGTTCCTGCACCTTGGCGGCCAGGTCGGCGAGGGTGGCGGCCTGCTTCTCGACCTTCACCGCTTCCAGGATCTCGCCGCGCACCGCGGCAAGCGGCTTGGCCGGGATCGAGGTGATCGTATCGACGCGCACGACGTGCCAGCCGAGCCCGGAGCGCTGCAGCGGCGCGACGCCGCCCTGCGGCAGCGCGAATGCGGCGGCGGCGATCGCGGGGGAGCTCAGCTTGGTATAGGCGGCGGCGGTCTGCGCCTTGAGCGCCACCGGCTCCAGCCCGGCCTGTTTCGCGGCGTCGGCAAAGCTCATGCCCGCCTTCACCTTCGCTTCGAAGGCCTGCGCGGCTTTCTGGTCCTGCAGGATCACCTGCGACAGGTCGCGTGTCTCGCTCGCGGCATAACGGGCCGCGTTGTCCTTGTAATATTTGGCGATGTCGGCCTCGTTCGGCACCACCTTGCCGCCGAGCGTCGACAGGCCGAACGGCGCGTAACGGATCACGCGGCGCTCGGGCACCGTGTAGCGCGCGACATTGCGGCTGTAATAGGCGGCGATCTCCTGATCGCTCGGCGCGGCGCCCTTGGGCATCGCGCTGGAGGGGATCAGCCCGACCACGCCGTTGCGCGATTCGAGCGACAGCGCCGCATAGGGACGCGCGACGCCCGCGGGCATCCGCGCCGCGCCCGATACGGGCACCAGCAACTGGCGGGTCAGCAGGTCGGTGGCGATGTCGCCGCGCAGCTGCGCCTCGTTGATCCGGCGCTGGCCGATCACCTGGAGGAAAGTGTTGCGATCGAACACGCCGGTCGGGCCGAAAAAGGCGGGGATGCTGGCGATCTCGCCGTCGACCAGCCGCTTGCTGACCCGGATGCCCTGGTCATGGCCGAATTTCTCGAGCGCGGCGACGTTGATGATCTGTTCCAGCGTGGCTTCGAATCCGCCGCCGGCGATGAAATTGGCCATGTCGAGCGTGGGCTGCTGCTGGCGCTCGATGTCGATGCGATTGTCGACGCGCTGCTTCACTTCGACCGAATCGATATCGCGATTGCCGACCTCGGCGATGGTCGATCCGCCGCTGAGCACGCCGCTGCCGCCGCCGAAGCTCGACGATCCGGTGATGTCGCCCGCCGCGAAGGCGATGCCGACCAGCGCGATGAAGATGAAGCTGATCGCCAGCCCGAGCTTCGAATTGAAGATAGAGCGGAGGAAGGTGATCATGCGCTGGGGGCTCTTCGCTAATGCGGGGATGTAAGCGGACGCATTAGAGCGAGGCGCTTTCCACGGCAAGGCATCGGCGATATGGCGCCCCGCGAACCGACAAAGGAGACTATCGTGGCGTTGCGCAAGCTGGTGGCCGGCAATTGGAAGATGAATGGCGACCGCGCCGCGCTGAGCGAGCTCGATATGATCGATGCCGCTGCGGACGCGCATCCCGGCGTCGATGTCGCGATCTGCCCGCCCTTCACGCTGATCGTGCCCGCGACCGAACGTGCGCCCGGCCTCGCCATCGGTGCGCAGGATTGCCATGCCGCCGCATCGGGCGCGCATACCGGCTGCATCTCCGCCGCGATGCTCAGGGACGCCGGCGCGCATTTCGTCATCGTCGGCCATAGCGAGCGCCGCACCGACCAGCATGAAACCGACGCGGAGGTCCGCGCCAAGGCCGAGGCCGCGATCGCCGCCGGGCTGGTCGCGATCCTGTGCGTGGGTGAGACCGAGGCGGAGCGCGACGCGGGCAGGGCGCTCGACGTCGTCCGCGGTCAGCTTCAGGGCTCGATTCCCCCGATCGGCACCGGCGCGACTTTGGTCGTCGCCTACGAACCCGTCTGGGCGATCGGCACCGGCCGCACGCCGTCGACCGCCGATGTCGCGGAAATGCACGCGGCGATCCGCGCCAGCCTGGGCGATCTGCTCGGCGAGGAGGGGGCCGCGGTGCGCATTCTCTACGGCGGCTCGGTCAAGCCTTCCAATGCCGCGGAGCTGATGGCGGTGGCCGATGTCGATGGCGCGCTGGTCGGCGGGGCCAGCCTCAAGGCCGCCGATTTCGAGCCGATCATCGCCGCGGCTGCGCTATAAGTTGAACTGCGGCCCTCCAGGGGCTACAGGCGCGCTTTCGACTTCCTGACGGTTCGGCACACATCCATGTTTACCTTCCTGCTCGTTCTCCACGCCATCATCGCCGCCGCGCTCGTGACGGTGATTCTCATGCAGCGCTCGGAGGGCGGTGGCCTCGGCATGGGCGGTAGTCCGTCGGGCCTGATGTCCGCGCGCGGCGCCGCCGATTTCCTGACGCGGGCGACCACCATCCTCGCGGCCTTGTTCGTGGCGATGTGCATCCTGCTCGCGACTTTGGCGTCGATGCGCTCGAACGGCGGGGATATCGATACCTCGCTCGCCCGTCAGCCCGCGGCGCCCGCCGGCCAGGTTGCGCCGGTCGACAATGCCGCGGTGCCGGCGCCTGCGCCGACCGATCCGCTTGCCGGCGCCGCCGCAACGCCGGCGCCTGCTCCGGCCGCCGCGACGCCTGCCGAAACGCGGCCCGCACGGCCCGCGCCGCGCTCGACCGATCCGGTCTCGCGCAATACGCCGCCACCTGCCGCCAATGTGGCGACTCCGGCGCCGGCGCGTGTCACGCCGCCGGCCGTCGTTCCGGTCGCGCCGCCGGCCAGCAACGGCTCCGCGCCAAGCAACTGAAATCGTTCGCGTTCGTCCGACCTCGGCGCTTTTTTGCGCCGGGATCGGATTCGCGCGCTTGCCGTCAACGCATAACCGAGGCTAAGCCTTTTCTCCCATGGCGCGGTTCATTTTCATCACCGGCGGCGTGGTCTCCTCGCTTGGCAAGGGTCTCATGGCGGCAAGCCTTGCCGCCCTCCTCCAGGCGCGCGGCTACAAGGTCCGTATTCGCAAGTTCGATCCCTATCTGAACGTCGATCCTGGGACGATGTCGCCCTATCAGCATGGCGAAGTCTATGTGACCGACGACGGGGCGGAAACCGACCTCGATCTCGGCCATTATGAGCGCTTCACCGGCGTTCCAGGCCGTCAGTCGGACAATGTCACCTCAGGCCGGATCTATCAGCAGATCATCGCCAAGGAGCGGCGCGGCGACTATCTGGGTGCCACCGTCCAGGTGATCCCGCACGTCACCGACGCGATCAAGGAATTCGCGCGCAACGAGACCGACGATGTCGATTTCGTGCTGTGCGAGATCGGCGGCACCGTGGGCGACATCGAATCGCTGCCGTTCATGGAGGCGATTCGCCAGCTCCGCGCCGATCTTGGTCGGCTGAACTCGATCTTCGTCCATGTCACGCTGGTGCCGTACATCGCGGCCGCGGGCGAGCTGAAGACCAAGCCGACCCAGCACAGCGTGCGCGACCTGACCGCGCTCGGCATCCAGCCCGACGTGCTGGTCTGCCGCTGCGAACGGCCGCTGCCCGAAGGCGAGCGCGCCAAGATCGCCTTGTTCTGCAACGTGCCGATCGAAGCTGTCATTCCCGCGCTCGACGCGAGCAGCATCTACGGCGTGCCGCTGCAATATCATGCCGAAGGACTGGACCATGCGGTCTTGTCGGCCTTCGCGATCGATCCGGGCGAAAATCCCAATCTCGCGCGCTGGGACGATATCATGGACCGGCTCCACAATCCGGAGGGAGAGGTCACGATCGGCGTCGTCGGCAAATATGTCGGCCTGGCGGACGCCTATAAGTCGCTCAACGAAGCACTCGTCCATGGCGGCATCGCCAACCGGGTGAAGGTCAACATCAAGTGGCTCGACGCCGAGCTGTTCGAACAGAGCGAGGGCGATATCGCCGCGATGCTCGAGCCGATGCACGCGATCCTCGTGCCCGGCGGCTTCGGCGAGCGCGGATCGGAAGGCAAGATCGCCAGCGTCCGCTTCGCGCGCGAAAAGAACGTGCCCTTTTTCGGGATCTGCCTGGGCATGCAGATGGCCTGCATCGAAGGCGCGCGGAACACCGCGGGCATCGCCGCGGCATCGACCACCGAATTCGGCCCGACCGACGAGCCTGTGGTCGGCCTGATCACCGAATGGATGACTGCCGAGGGCCTGCAGAAGCGCGAGGCAGGCGGTGATCTGGGCGGCACGATGCGGCTCGGCGCCTATCCCGCGATGCTTACGGGCAACAGCCATGTCGCAAGCATCTACGGCACATCCGAGATCAGCGAGCGCCATCGTCACCGCTACGAAGTGAACGTCCATTACCGCGATCCGCTGGAAAAGGGCGGTCTGGTCTTTTCGGGCATGTCGCCGGACGGCGCGCTGCCGGAGATCGTCGAGCGGCCCGATCATCCCTGGTTCGTCGGCGTGCAGTTCCATCCAGAGCTCAAGAGCAAGCCCTTCGCGCCGCATCCGCTGTTCGCGAGCTTCATCGAGGCCGCGCTGAAACAGTCGCGCCTGGTCTGATCTACCGGTCCGGCGGGCCGACCTCAGTCTTCGCGTCTTGCGCCGTCGAGCAGCCGCTCGGCGCGGTTCTTTTCCTGCGCGTCCGCCGTCTTTTCCGCCTTGGTACGCCCGAATTTCGCGCGGTTCGCGGCGGCCTGCGTCGCGGCCGTCGCGCGGGCCTTGGCCTTGCGTGCGGATCTCAGGTTGATGACGTCGCCCATGTGCATCAGTCTATCAGCGCACATGTCGAAATCGAAGGTCTTTCGTCACCTGTGACCGCCGTCACACCCTGATCGCGCCGGATGCGTCATCCGGGTGCGGACGGCGAATCGGAAAGCATCCACGCCGGAAGGGAACGCACATGAAACCCGAACAACTCGCCGCCTTGCTGCCCGAGCATTCGCTTTTCGCGTCATGCAGCGAAGAAGAGCTTGCCGCGATCATCCTGCACGGAACGCTCCAGGCCTATACCAAGGGCAAGGAGATCATGCGTCAGGGCGACGAGGGGGATTCGCTCGTCATCCTGCTGACCGGCACGGCGCGCATCTCGATGGTGTCGAGCAACGGCCGTGAGATCATTCTCGATTATGCCGAACCCGGTTCGGTGATCGGCGAGATCGCGCTGCTCGACGGCGGTGAGCGCACCGCGACGGTGACCGCGCTCGAGCCGGTTCAGGGCCTCAAACTCTCGCGCGCCGCATTCGAGGCGATCATCGCCCAGCATAGTGGCATGGGCCTGCGGATCCTGCGCGAACTCGCCCGGCGGCTGCGCCAGGCCAACAGCACGATCGAAAGCGACCGCGCCTTCACCTCCGGTCCGCGGCTTGCGCGCTTCCTGCGCCGGCTCACCCTGGATGGCTCGACAGACGGGCGGTTGCGCCTCGATCTCAGCCAGGGCGAACTGGGTATGTTCGCAGGCATGTCGCGCGAGCAGATCAATCGTCAGCTCGGCGCCTGGTCGGATTCGGGCGTGATCGCGCTCGACGGCGGCCGGATCAAGATTCTGGATAGCACCCTGTTATCGGAGATCGCCGAAACAGCCGATTGACCGGAAACGTGGCCTATTTGCGACCCGGGCCGCACCTTTCCGCATCGGTGGCAATCCGAGGTGCTTTTGGGCAGCCGGACGCGTTTGTGTCCGGCTGCTCCTTTCTTTTTCGAATTGGGGAACCCGCCACCCGGAAATACGCCCGGGCCGGCGTCGGCCCGGGCGCTTTGGATGACAGGTTTTCGCGATCAGGCGGCCTTGCGGGCGTCCTCGATGGACTCGACGGCGGCGCTGTCGATCGCCGGCGCGGCGCCGATCGCGATCTTCTGCGGTTTCATCGCTTCGGGAATCTCGCGCAGCAGGTCGATGGTCAGCAGGCCATCGGCCAGATTCGCATCCTCGACGCGGACGAAGTCGGCCAGCTCGAAACGGCGTTCGAAGCTGCGATTGGCGATGCCGATATGCAGGAACTGGCTGCGATCCTGCTCGGATGCGTCCTTCTTGCCCGTGACGAGCAACAGATTCTGCTGCGCGGTGATCTCGATCTCGTCGCGTTTGAAGCCGGCGACGGCGAGCGTGATGCGATACCGGTCCTCGCCGCGGCGCTCGAGGTCGAAGGGCGGGTAATTGTCGCCCTGCGCCTGGCGCGCATTATTCTCGAGCAGATCGAACAGCCGATCGAAACCGACGGTGGAACGGCGATAGGGGGTGAAATCAAAGGTCCTCATGTCAAAAATCTCCATTGAGCATTTTCGAGCGCACGAAGCCCGCCATGGCGGCACTTCGGGGCATCCGGCCCGGATCGGCACCGGATATGAGTGAGTTAGGAGGGGCGTCGCGGGTTTCAAGAGGATGAGCAATGGCCTGAAACGGCAAGTGCCCGGACCGTTTCCGATCCGGGCACCCGCGTGACGAATGCTCGTCAGCCCCCTTGGATTTGACTTCAGCACGCTGGCGATGCCGGTCCCTTCATCGTCATCGCCGGGCGAAGCCCACTCCCCGAACCACGGCCTTTGCCTGCGTTCAGCACATTAACGCTACGCAAACGTCATCGCCTTGTCATGAAGGGAATCGATAGGGCTGAACGATTGAGTCGATGCTGTTGTCATTTGGCAACACGGCAGTTCCGGTTGCCAGCACCGTCGCCCATGCCTAGACGGACATTATGCCGTCGACCTATCAGGATCCAGCCGAATGATCCTTTCCCGCTACGAGCGGATGATCGCAAAACGCTATCTGCTTCCAGGAAAGGGCGAGGGGTTCATCTTCCTCGTCGCCGGGATCAGCCTGTTCGCGGTGATGCTCGGCGTTGCCGCACTGATCATCGTGATGAGTGTGATGAACGGTTTCCGTGCCGAACTGTTCGACAAGATCGTCGGTTTGAACGGCCATGCCGTCGTCCAGGGCTATGGCGGGCGGCTGCCCGACTGGCGCAACGTGCTGGCCGAAGCGAAACGCACGCCGGGTGTCGTCGCCGCCACGCCGCTGATCGAGCAGCCGTTGATGGCGAGCTCGGAGGGGCGGGTCGAAGGCGTGATCGTCCGTGGCATGACGCTGCCCGACATCAACGGCAATCCGATCATCGCCGGCAACGTATTGCGCGGCAATCTGCGCGAATTGCAGCCGGGCAACGACAATGTCGCGATCGGTGCGCGACTGGCCGAGCAGCTCGGCGTCCAGGTCGGCAGCCAGATCAGCCTGATCAGCCCGCAGGGGCAGACGACACCGTTCGGATCGGTGCCGCGCATCGTCGCCTATCGCGTCGCCGCGATCTTCGAGGTGGGCGTCTATGATTACGACAAGGCGTTCGTGATCATGCCGATGGAGAATGCCCAGTTGCTGCTGCTGATGGGCGATCAGGTGGGCATGATCGAGGTCGAGACGGTCGATCCCGACCGCGTCGGCCAGATCCTGGCGCCGCTCGGACAGAAAGTGGCGGGCAGGGCGGTCGTTTCCGACTGGCGGACGATGAATTCCCAGCTTTTCGAAGCGCTGGCGGTCGAGCGGGTCGCGATGTTCGTCGTGCTTTCGATCATCATCCTGGTCGCGGTCTTCAACATCCTGTCGTCGCTGATCATGCTGGTGCGCGCCAAGAACCGCGATATCGCGATCCTGCGGACGATGGGGGCGACGCGGCGCGGGCTGATCAAGATCTTCGTGACCGTGGGCGTGACGATCGCATCGCTCGGCATAATTGCCGGGATCGTGCTCGGCTTCATCTTCCTGTTCTTCCGCCAGTCGGTGGTGAATTTCATCCAGTTCGTGACCGGGCAGAATCTGTGGGACCCCTCGATCCGTTTCCTGACCGAGCTGCCGTCCAAGACCGATCCGTTCGAGGTGATCGGCATCTGTGCGATGGCCTTGCTCTTCAGTTTCCTCGCGACGCTCTATCCCGCGTTCAAGGCGGCGAGCACCGATCCGGTACAGGTGCTGCGCTATGAGTGACATTCTCGCCACGCAGGGCCTGCGCCGCAGCTTCGTCCAGGGTGATGTGACGATCGAGGTCCTGCGCGGCATCGACCTGCATGTCTCGCCGGGCGAGATCGTCGCGCTGCTCGGGCCGTCGGGATCCGGCAAGTCGACTCTGCTCCAGGCGGTCGGTCTGCTCGAAGGCGGCTTTGAGGGCTCGATCCAGATCAAGGGTGAGGAAGCGTCGCGGCTCGATGCCGATGGACGGACGACATTGCGGCGTGACGCGCTGGGTTTCGTCTATCAATTCCACCATCTGCTGCCCGATTTCGACGCGACCGAGAATGTCGTGCTGCCGCAATTGATTCACGGCGCCGAGACCGCGGATGCGCAGGTGCGGGCAAAGGCGTTGCTGACGTCGCTGGGGCTGGGCCACCGCCTGACTCACCGGCCGAGCCAATTGTCGGGCGGCGAGCAGCAACGTGTCGCGGTAGCGCGTGCGCTGGCCAACCGGCCGGCGCTGGTGCTGGCGGACGAGCCGACCGGCAATCTGGACGAAGCCACGGCGGAGGTGGTGTTCGCGGAATTCCTGGCGCTTGTCCGTGGCGAGGGTTCGGCGGCGCTGGTTGCCACGCACAATGAGCGTCTGGCCGCCCGCATGGACCGGGTGGTGCGCTTGCATGAGGGCAGGCTCGAATAGGGAGAGGGGCAATGCGGCGGATGATCCTGGGCGCGGCGATGCTGGGTGGTACGGCAAGCGCGCAAATGCCCCCGCCGG
>NZ_JBYSZM010000051.1:0-36291 GCF_058787155.1 Sphingobium sp. FW305-3-2-15-F-TSA7
GGCTGGGCGGGCTGACCTTCGGCCTCACCATGCGCTATCTCGGCCTGTCGCTCGGCATGGCGGTCGCACTGGGGCTGACGACGGTGATCGGCACCATGGGGCCGCCGATCTTCCGTGGCACGCTGGACGATCTTGCCGGCACGAGCAGCGGGTGGATCGTCTTCCTGGGCATTGCGATCACGCTGGCGGGCATCCTGCTCGTCGCCCTGGCGGGCCGCCGCAAGGAACGCGAGATGGCGGGTGCGGCGGCACCCGATGCGTCCGAGTTCGATCTCCGCAAGGGCCTGGCCATCGCTGCCTTCTCAGGCGTGATGTCGGGCTGTTTCGCATGGGGCCTCGACGCCGGACAGCCGATCCGCGACCTGACGCTGAAGGCAGGAACCGATCCGCTGTGGCAGGGGCTGCCGGTGCTCTGCGTCGTGCTGCTCGGCGGGCTGACGACCAATCTCATCTGGTGCGCGATCCTGATCGCCCGCAACGGCAGCGCGCGCGAATTCGTCGGCGCTCCGGCACCGGGCGCCACCGAAAGGCCGTCGCTCGCGCGCAATTACGGCCTCGCCGCGCTCGGCGGCACGCTCTGGTATTTCCAGTTCTTCTTCTACACCATGGGCGAAAGCCAGATGGGCCGCTTCGGCTTTTCGAGCTGGACGCTGCACATGGCGAGCATCATCCTGTTCTCGACGCTCTGGGGCTTCGCGCTGCGCGAATGGGCGCCGGCAGGCAAACGCACCCGCGCGCTCGTCTGGCTCGGTATCGCGGTATTGATGCTGTCGACGGTCGTGATCGGTTACGGCAACAGCCTGGCCTGAAGCATAAAAGGCTTGTCTGGAAATGCGCGGAAGAGCGCATTTCAAGGCCGCACCGGCCCGCTCCCCCACCCGGCCACCCAACGGCATTATTCTATGGGTGGCCGGGTGGGGGAGCGGGCCGGTGCGGAGATGCGCCGAAAGGCGCATCTCCAGACAAGCTCTCAGCGGATCACCAGGCGCACAAGTGCGTCGACATGCGCGTCGATCGCGGCCGGATTGGTCGGATCGACGCCCCAGATGCGCTGCACCTCGGGCGCCAACGTATAGAAAAGCTGCGCGCCGCCGACGAGGATATAGACCAGGGCCGGCAGCGACGCGGGCGGTATCAGCCCCTCGTCCTGCAGCCACTGGACGAATGCGCCCGACGACCGGCTGGTGCGGACGATGAAGGTATCGACCATCCAGCGGAACCGTTCGGTGTCGCGGCAGCTTTCCTGCACCATCAGCCGCGCATGTTCGGGGTGCTGCGCCCAATAATGTACGCGCTGGCGCAGCATCTCCCGCGCATATTCCTTCTTGTCCTCATAATCCTCGAGCCGCGGCGACTTGGTGATCTCGCCAAGCTGGCGCTCGAACAGGAAGGTCACCGCCTCGCGCCACAGCGTCTCCTTGTTCTGGAAATGATATTTGATCAGCGCGTGATGGACGCCCGCCCGATCGGCGATGTCGCGCGTCGACGTGCCCTCGAAGCCGTGCGTCGAGAATTCATGCAGCGCCGCTTCCAGGATGCTCGCCTTGGTGGCTTCCTTCTGCCGTGCGCGCATGTTCAAGGCTGGTTTCCCATTGCTGTGGCCGGAACCTCCCCGGTGCCCGCTGATCGGCCCGACATCAAGTCATTATCCATCTGAATAGCGAATAGGCCCTATTGCCGACGCATCAGCCGCACCGGACCGATCAAGCCCGACGGCAGCAACGGCGCATCGGGGCGATACGTGGCGATGCTCGTGAAGGTCCGCTTTTCGGCCCCCGGCTGCGCGTCGCCGATCAGCCGGTTGACCCAGAGATTGGTCACGCGAAGCTCGATCCGGTTGGCGCCCGGCGCCAGCGCATCGGTGATGTCGAGCCGATAGGGCGGCTTCCAAAGGGTGCGGAGCGGCCGGCCATTGACGTTCACCTCCACGAGTTCGCCGACCTTGCCGAGATCGAGGATCAGCCGTCCGCGCGCCAGTTCCGACCGTCCGATATCGAGCCGGCGGCTGTAGCTGCCGGTACCGGAGAAATAACGGATGCGCGGATCGGCGCTGTCGCTCCATGACCCCGCATCGGCGCCGATCGCGGTTTCGGGGCCGCCCCGCTCCGCCTGGAAGCTGAGCGTCCAGCCGTTCGACAAGTCGCGCAACACGTCTTCGCTCATGGCCTTTTGATCAGGTGGCGCCGCCTTGCCCTTGCCGAAGACGACAAAGGCCGATCCGTCGGGATCGAAATCGAGCGGCACGATCGTCCGGCCATTTTCGACGCGATAGGGCAGTGCCTTCACCGCGCCGCTATCGGCATCCCATAATTCCGGAACCCGGCCCGACACGCGAAACGATATCTCGGTGCGCGCCGCGTCGCGCGCGCCGCTGGCGAAAAAATAGATGTCGCGCTCTCCGGTACGGCGATGGAGCACGCGCAGCGGCACGGGCGCGCCGATCACCTGCCAGTCGGGCGCGACGCCGGCACGTGCCAGCGTGTCGGCTGGTGGTGCATCGACGACCCTGCCCTCTCCCCATAACCGCGTCGCCAGCCGTTCATATTCGGCGGGATCGTCGGCCAGGCTGGGCGAGGCCGCCGGCCTTTTGCCGATCACCACCGCCCCGGCATCGGCCAGCGCGGCGATCTTGCGAAGCACCCTCAGCGTCATGCGCGACGCGGTTCCGCCGAGCTGGAGCGCGCGATAGTCCATGCCCGATGGCGTCACCAGCCGACCGTCTCGAACCTGGAACAGGTCGAGCAAAGCCTCGGCATTGACGAAATCGAAGCCATGGCCGGCGGGAATGTCGGCCACCTCATGCTCTCCGTAAAGTCCGGTGAGCGGCGCTTCCTCTCCATGGAAATAGGCGATGTCGGCGACGTAGCGCCCCTGGCGGAGCAGATATTGCGCGCGCGCGAGATAATCGATCCAGGCGCGCGCCTGCCCGGCCCAGGTCTCGTTGCGGTTGAAATATTGGCCGAAGATGCCGAGCGTCAGCCCGGGCGGCTTGCCTTCGACCGGCTGGTGCACGCTGCTGTGGAGCATCAGGCGGGTGACGCCCAGCGCGAAGGCGGTATCGGCAACGCGCTTCAAGGTTCGCGGCGACCCCGCCCAGGGCGCGAGCGCCGATGTGAACGCTTCGGCAGCGATGGAATCGCGGCCGTGGAGATGCGCGACCGATGCGGCGCCGCGAAGGTCGGCGATCGCCGTCGGTTCGATACGGCCCTTTTCGTTGGGTGCCCAGATCGCACCAGCGGGCTCGTCGGCATACGATCGCATCGCCATGTCGTCACCGAGGATCGGCCGATGATCCTCGAGCGCCTCGGCGCGTATCCGCAAGCCCGCGGCGCGCGCGCTGGTCGCGACCTGCCCATAATGGTTGGCGGCGAGCAGTTCGGCGATGGTGGTGCGATAATCCCAGAGGAAACGGTCGCTCGCGTCGGCGCTGCCGACGATCCGGCCCGTCAAGGCCGGGAGCCAGGCCGTGGGATCATAGCCGCGACGCGCCTTGAACACGGCGATCATCGCGGGCGTCCAGTTCTGGCTGCCCGCCTCGATACTGTCGTTGAACAGGGTGGTGACGCCGCGCGTGCCGAGCAGATCGGGCGGCAGCACCGCCCGATAGGTTTGCAGATAACGCGCCATATAAGCGGCGACCGCATCGGCATCGAGCTTGTCGACTTCATAACCCGTCGCCTCGGCCGGCGCGGGCGCATTGACCGCGCCGGTCAGCGAATAGCCGAGCCGCATGACCTGCCAGCGGCCGCGCGGCGGCGTCCAGTCGAGCGTACCTTCGGGTTTCAACTTCGCGGTGAGGTCGACCACGCCGGAGACCGGGACGATCGATCCAGTGCCGGCATCCGGCGTCGCCAGCGCATAATAATCGGGCGCGGCGGCAAAGCCGGCCTTGTCCTCGAAGCGCGTGACCCGGGCGTCCGGCAACAGCGAGAGATGCTGGAGACGGACGTCCTGCGCGGCCGGCGGGCGATCGTAGCGCGTGTTGGTGATGCCCGGCGCCGCGAGATTGAGCACGCGGCGCCAGAGCGTCCCGAGCTCGGTCGGCCGCCTGAAGGTGACGCGGAAGGACCGCGCGCTGACCGCGGGAAAGGAGATCGTGCTTTGATGGAAGGTCGAGAGCGGCAAGTCCCGCACCGGCCTGAAACTCGTGCCGTCATCGCTCGCCTCCAGCGTCGCGAGCGGCGCGACGTCGAACAGCCCCGGCCGGGTGAGCCCCACCACCACCGAGCGGATCGTCTGTGGCCGGTCATAATCGAAGCGGATCCATTGCGGCGACGCCTGGGCCAGCGGCAGCACGGCGCCGGGCGCATGATCGAGCCTGGGATCGGCGAGCAGCCCGGCGTCGAGCGTGCCGCCGCTCGCGCTGATCCGCGCCTGCGGCAATGGCGCGGCATCGACGGGCAGATGCCAGGCGAGCACCGCGACATCGCGATAGAAGGAAACGCCCTTCGCCTCTTCGGTTCGCGCGATATCCTGGAACGGGCCGGGCACGGTGGGCGGCGGCGCGAGCCTGCCGGTGAAGCGGCGGTCGCCCTCGACCAGCGTCTCGCTCCATACCAGCTTCTTCATCGCCGCCTGGGGGGTGACCCAGGGTCCGCCGGTCTCGCTCCAGCCCGGCGACGACGCGATGCCCACCTGCATGCCGCGCCGTTCCGCGCCGGCGACCGCGCGCCGGAACGCGGCCTGCCAGTCGGGGTGCATATAGATCAGCCGGTGTTCGACCATTTGCGGCACACCGGGCTGCGCGACGTCGAACAGCTGGAAGCCGCCGATGCCGATCCGATCGAACCAGTCGAGATCGCGATCGATCCCCTCGGGCGTGACATTGCCGTCCATCCAGTGCCACCAGACCCAGGGCCGCGCGTCGCGGGGCGGATCGGCGAAACCGTCGCGCAGCGGATCGGGGGATTGCGCGCCCAGAGGCGTGGCGACCAGCAACAGCGAAAGCACGACAAGCCTCATCTTTCGGCCCCTTCTTCGCGGCGCGCGGCGATCTCGGCGACAATGCGCTCATGAACGCCGCGCCGGAGCGGATTGAGGAAGATCAGCACCGCCGACAGGCCGATGCCGACAAGCGGGATCAGCACCATGATCGCGCGGATGCCTTCGATCGTGGCGGCGCTCTGCTGCCGGTTGGCAACGAAGCCCACCCGATCGATCGCGAGGCCGAACAGCCCCGCGCCGACGCCCAGGGCGACCTTCTGGAACAGGAGTGCGAGGCCGAAAAGCAGCCCTTCGCTGCGCAGCCCGGTGCGCCACTCGCCATATTCGACCGTGTCGGGCAGCATCCCCCAATAGGCGAAGACAATGCCGAGAAAGGCCGCCTGCATGGCGACGACGAAGATGTTCATCTGCCACACCTCCTCGAAGCGCAGCAGGCCGAAGACGATCAGGCCGCTGCCGAACAGGCCGCAACTGACGAGCCAGATCGACCGTTTGGCGGCAAAGCGGGCGACGAACATCCAGAACGGCACGGCGACCAGCCCGCTCGCCCCGGCCAGCGCGAGCGCGGTCGGCCCGGCATCGGGCGCTTCGAGCACATATTTGAAATAATAGAGCAGCGACTTGGCAAAGGCGGTGTAGCAGGCGACGAGCAGCGTGCCTGCCATCACCACGGTCCAGAAGGCGCGGTTGGCAAGCACCGCGCGCCGTTCCGCCATCGACGCCGGCCGGTGCGCGACGGCGCCGTCGCCGCCCTCCCGCGTCGTCGCGAAGACGAAGAAGAGGATCGGCGTCGCGAGCAGCGCGAAGATGGCGGCCGCGACGAAATAACCCTGCGCGCCATCGGCGCTGCCCGTCACCCATGTCGCGATGCGGGGCGTCGCCAGGGCGACGATCACGCCGGCGCAGGTGCTGAACACCAGTCGCGCGCCTGCGATGTTCGCGCGGTCGGCGGCGCTGCGCGTGATCTGCGCGGTGAGCGCGATATAGGGCACGTTCACCGCCGCATAGAGGCTGCGGAACAGCAGATGCGCCGCCATCACCGCAGCGACCAGCATCGTTCCTTCAAGCGGTGGAGGCCAGTAGAGCAGGCAGAAACCAAGCGCGAGCGGCACTGCGCCGAGCAGCAGCCAGGGCCGGTAGCGGCCCCAGCGCGAACGCGTCCGGTCCGCCGCCGCACCGATCAGCGGGTCGACGATCCCGTCCCAGATCGACGCGACCATATAGAGCAGTCCCGCGACCGCCGCCGACAGCCCGACCGCTTCGGTATAGTAGAAGAGCAGATAGAATGAGAGGCTCTGCCAATAGAGGTTGAAGGCGAAATCGCCCGAGCCGAAGGCGATAATGCGTTTCCAGCCGAGCGGCGTCGCCATCAGGGCCGCTCCAGCACGAAGCGCACCGGCATGCCGGCTTCGGCATGGGGCGCGATCCACAGGTCGAAAGCGCCGGGCTCGACCGTCCCGTCCGCGCGCGCCAGCATCGCGCGCGTCACGACGAACTCGACCTTCGCCATCCCGCCCGCCGGAATCGCCGGCTTGCGGAAGCCCTTGAGCTCACGGACCGGCCGGACCGGAACCGACGCGATGTCGCGGATATAGAGCTGCGCCACTTCCTCCACCGGCACTCCGGCGATCTCGCGCAGGATGCAGGATGCCCGGATTTCGCCGTCCCAGGCCAATGTCACACTGTCGAGCCGCACCGGGCCATAATCGACGCGGCCATAGCCGAGCCCGAAACCGAAGGGATAAAGCGGCCCCGGCAACGTATCGATATAGCGGGCGGTGAAGCGCCCCGGCTCCTCGGCCGGCGGACGGCCGGTCGATTTGCGGCCATAATAGATCGGCAGCTGACCGACATGCCGCGGAAAGCTCATCGGCAGGCGCCCGCTCGGCGCGACACGCCCGAACAACAGATCGGCAACCGCGCCGCCCATGGCCGCGCCCAGGAACCAGGTGACGAGCAGGCCGTCCGAGAGCCGGGCCAGCTCGTCGATGACCAGTGGCCGGCCGGCGCGCAGCAGCGTGACCAGCGGCTTGCCCGTCCGCCGCATCGCGCGCGCCAGCTCCATCTGGATCGCCGGGACGGCCGGATCGGTGCGCGAACGCGATTCCGCCGACATATGCTGGCCCTCGCCGAGCGCGAGCACGACGATATCGGCCCATTCCGCCGCACGCTCCGCTTCGGCGATCCCGCCCCGGATCGGATCCTCCAGCCCGCACCCCGCCACGATCCGCAGCGCGTCCGCGCCGACCGCGGCCACCAGCCCCTCGGCCAGGCTTTCCGATGCCGGCCCGTCGGCGAACAGCGCCCAGGCGCCGTTCAGATGCGCCTTGTCCTCCGCCAGCGGGCCGATCAGCGCGATGCGTTGCCTCCGCTTCAGCGGCAGCACGCCACCCTCGTTGCGCAGCAGCACCGGGCAGCGGCGCGCTGCCTCGCGCGTCAGCGCAAGCGCCCCGGTCCGTCCGGCGGTGGCGCCAAGGCCGCGATAGGGATCGTCGAACAACCCCAATGCCTGCTTGGCGCCGAGCACGCGCAGCACCGCGCTGTCGAGCGCCGCGACCGGCACTTCGCCCGCCGCCACCAGATCGGCGAGATGATCGGCGTAAAGGCCGCTCGCCATGCACATGTCGAGCCCCGCGAGGAAGCAGAGCCGCGCCGCCTCACGCGGGGTTTCGGCGAGGCCGTGCGCGATCACTTCGCGGTCCGAATTAAAGTCGGAAACGGTGAAACCCTTGAATGCCCAATCGTCGCGCAGCACGCCGGTGAGCAGCTTGCGATTGGCGCTGCAGGGCACACCGTCGATATCGTTGAACGCGGTCATCACCGACCCCGCCCCAGCCGCCAGCGCGGCACGATAAGGCGGCAGATAGACTTCGGCGAGCGTCGTCGGCGACAATTCCGCGGTGTTGTAGTCGAGCCCCGCCTCCGCCGCGCCATAGGCCGCGAAATGCTTGACCGTCGCCATCACGTGCCGCGGGTCGGCGAGACTATCGCCCTGAAAGCCCCGCACCCGCGCGGCGGCGAAGGCCGCGGCCAGGAACGGATCCTCGCCATAGCTTTCGATCGCCCTGCCCCAGCGCGCATCGCGGCACACATCGGCGCCGGGCGCGAAGGTCCAGTGCACCCCCTCCGCCGCCGCTTCCGCCGCCGATGCCTCGGCGGTGCGCCGTGCCAGCTCCGGCTCGAAACTCGCCGCTTCGGCGAGCGGCACCGGAAAGGCGGTGCGAAAACCGTGGATGACGTCTGCGCCGAACAATAAAGGAATACCCAGTCGCGATTCCTCGACCGCGATGCGCTGCAGCCGCCGGACATTCGCCTCGCCCGACAGGTTGAAGATGCCGGTGACGCCGCCGCCGCGAATATCGTCGATCCGCTTTTCGGGCGCATCGAAGCCGATCTCGGGATTGACCGGATCGCCCGTCCACCGGACGTCGGCAGAATAGAGGCAAAGCTGGCCGACCTTCTCCGCGACCGTCATCTCCGCCAGCAATCGCTCGGGCTTTCCTGTCGCCATCGGCTCAGTCCGCCCCAAGCCGGGCGAGCAGGAAATCCCGCGCGGTCGCGATGGCCTGCTTTCCTTCGGGCGCGTCGGCAAGATAGCTCATGAAGACATGCGGCATGCCCTCGTAGAGATCGAGCACGACCTCTCGCCCCGCCGCGCGCATCGTCTGATATTGGCGCACGAAATCACTCAGCAGCAGCTCGCGCGTCCCGCCCTGGATCAGGGTCGGTGGAAACGGCCGGCCATAATCGCCGCGCACGGGCGAGGCCCAGGGATGGAGCATGCCCGCCACCGCATCCTTGCCCGCATAGGCGCGGCGCATCGCCGCCAGCGTCTCCGCGGCATCGAGCCCGGGATCGGCATCGGCAAGCGTCAGGCGGCTGTCGCCCCCCGCCCCGAGATCGGTGCAGGGCGACAGACCGACCAGCGCGGCGGGCAGCGGCAACCCTTCGTCGCGCAGGCGCAAGGTCGTGCCGAGGATGATATTGCCGCCGGCGCTGTCGCCGAACAGGCCGATCCGCGACGCGTCATGCCCGGCGGCCAGCAGCGCGCGATAGACCGAAACGACCTGGCCGGTCACGCCGCGGAAATCCTGTTCGGGCGCCAGGCCGTAATCGACCGACACCACCTCAAGCCCCGTCGCCGCGGCGAAGATCGCGGCGGTGCGAAAGCTCGAAGTCGCCGATCCGGTCGCCCAGCCCCCGCCATGGACATAGACGAGCAGCCGCTTCTTCCCATGTCCGCCCTTCGGCTTCACGCGCAGCACCGGCACGCCGCCCAGCGTATCGGACGTGACGGTGACGCCGTGAAGCGCCGCGATACCGGGCATCCGTTCGGCCGCACCCTGCTCCGCCACGGCGCGCAATTTCTGAAGATCGGTGCCGATCGCCAGCCGCTGCGGCCGCGTCTTTCGTTGGGCCGCAAGCATCGGCGTCAGCATCGCCTTTGCTTCGGTCGATACCGTTTCCGGCACTGCGAAGCGCAGGTCGTCGCCGGCGGGCGCGTCCTGCGCCGCCACGGCAAGAGGCAGCACCAGCAGCGCCGCGGCGCTCGCCATGCCGATCGATCGCCTCATCGCGCCGCGCCGCGCTTGGCATCGCCGAAGCGACCGAGCGCATCGAGCGCCGGCGATCGGGCGCTTTCCGCCCTGGTGGCGCTGCCTGCCAATCGCAGCCGATCGCCATCGGCACGGAAACGCGGCCAAGCCGGTCGGCCCGCGCCGTTGGGATCCCCGCCGCGCGCGAAGCCGACCCAATAGTCACCGATCAGCCTGGCCATCGTCCGATCCTCGTCCGACGGCTCGGCGCCCAGATCCTCGAGATTGCCGAAGACGAAATAGACGTCGGCGCCGTGCGGCGCGCCCTTTTCGGTCGCGCGCTTCGCCGTCGGCACATAGTCGAAATGATAGAGATAGCTTGTGTTCGGCGCGGCGAGCCCGGCGAGGAAACGGGCCGGCTCGACGAACATCGCATCGCCGGCAAGATTGCGCTCATAGGCGTCCGCTGCCCCATAGGCCGCCTTCACCCCGGCCTGTGCCGGCCCGAGCTGTGCGCCGAGCGCCGCGGTGAACATGCCGCGCATCGCCTCGGGCACGAAGCCGATCTCGTAGCTGTTGGCGCCGGCCATATAGGGGACGGGTGCCTGCCGTCCCTCCAGAAAGGCGACATCGGCACGCCCCTGCACCAGGCGACCGTCGATCATCGGCCCCGAATAGGTCGCCGCCTCAGTGTTGAGCAGCGTCATGTTGCCGCGCACCGTCTCCGCCGGGATCGCGCGCAGTGCCGCCGGATCGTTTCCGCCGACACCCGCCTGCCCGGCGAAAGCCACGCCCTTGGCCTCGGCGGCGGCCAACGGCACGCCATCGTCGCGTCCACCGCCCGATTGGGAAATCGCCTTGTGGAACAGGCCGCGTGCGGCCGGCATCGCCATCATCTGGTTCACTGCCCCGCCGCCCGCGGACTCGCCGAAGATGGTGACATTGTCCGGATTGCCGCCGAACGACCGGATGTTGCGCTTGACCCAGGCCAGCGCCGCAAGCTGGTCCATCAGCCCCCAATTGCCGGTGGGGCCGCTGCCCGCCTCGGCCGTCAGCGCGGGATGCGCGAAGAAGCCGAAACGGCCGAGCCGATAGTTGAAAGTGACGACCACCGCGCCGCGTGCGGCGAGCTTCGTCCCGTCATAAGCACGCTGCGCGCCCGATCCGGCGGTGAAGCTGCCGCCATGGATCCAGAAAAGCACGGGCGCCCCACCCTTCACCGGCTTTGCGGGCGCCCAGACATTGAGGAACAGGCAATCCTCGCTCATCGGTGCGTTCGCGCGGTCCGCCTCCCAATCGCGGCGGCTGTGCACGCAATCGGCGCCATAATCGGTAGCGGAGCGGACACCCTGCCATTTCGGGGCCGGTGCCGGCGAGCGCCAGCGCCCCTCTCCGATCGGAGCGGCGGCATAGGGAATGCCCCTATAGACGACCACCTCGCCCGCGCTTTCCCCCTTCAACCGGCCGCTGTCGACCGCCGTCACCAGCGCGTCCTGCGCCATTGCCGGAGATGCCGCGACGATCGCCAGCGCCAGCGCTGCCCCGAATTCCGTCTTTCTCACGTCCCCTCCTCCATTTGCGCTTCGGCCTTCCGCCTTCAACATGGCAGCCTTTGATATCGGGCTTCTCGCGACACGACGCTGTCCGGCGCGGCCGGCCGGACGCTGACGACGATCATGCCCGCCCGCCCTGCCTCGACATGCAGCAACCGGCTTTCGGGATCGAACCTCCAGCGCACCGGCGGCTCGACCATGACCGCCACATTGCCCGGGAAATGCGCCTCTGGCACGACGATTTCGCTTGGTGCGTCGATCGTCGGATCGGCATCGATCTTCGCCTCGAACAACGCGCTCGCGGCGTCGAAACGCATGCTCACGATCCGTCCCTGCGCACGACGGACATAGGGCCGGGCGAACCCCTTGAGCGCGCGGGCGCCATCGCCGCCGTCCGCCAGCTGATCGGGCGAGAAGATCGAGAGATCCTCCTGATTCCAGCCATCGCCGATGCGCAGATCGTTGCTGTTGCTCGCGGTATAGTTCCACTGGGTCGAGGATATGCCGAGCGCGTCGATCGCATCGTACATCGCGGTCAACGCCGCCACATGCGCCGCCCAGATCTCCTCGTCGCGCCAGCCCGCCGCCCAACGGGCATAGGCGCCGCCTTCGTCGAGATCATAGGGAATGCCGAACTCGCCGATCAGCCGCGGCATCGTGCGGCCGGGATCGGCCGCATCGAACAGTCCGCGGATCTCGGTCGCATAGCGTTCGCCCAGCGCGGCCACGCCCGCATGATCGTCGAACCGCTTCTTCCACAATATGTCGACATCGTACCAATGGCTGGCATTGACGCAGCGATCGGGCATCCCCTCCGGAAAACCGCGGCCATGGCCGAGCTGATAGGGGTTGAGCTCGGCGAAGATCAGCCAGTCCGGGTCGATCGCGCGCAGGGTTTCCGCCACCCGGCGAAAGAAGGGAAGCAGCAGGTCGGCATCGGGGTCGATCGCCCGCCCATCCGCGCGCCGGAAAAAATCCTCGTCGAGCACGCGCGCATCGTCGCCCGGGCCGGTCCAGGCACCCGCGGCAGCATAGGGATCGGCCATGCCCGGCGCCCAGATCGACACGCCGTCCGGATTGGCGACGTCCTGCCCGACGATCGCCATCGCGCCGTTCGCGCCCCGCGCAAGCACGGGCAACGCCACCGCCATGCCGCTCGCGGCCTGCAGCGCGGCGAAGGGCGTCCAGCAGGCCCCGGCGCGGACCGGAACCGGCGCCTCGCGCGTCGCGGCCAGCTGCGGCGCGCTCATCGCCTGCCCGATCCATCCCAGGCTCGGCTCGTTGAGCGTGTCGAAGCCGATGACGGCGGGATTGTCGGCCAGCCGCTCCGCGAGCGCCGCCATCGCACCCAGATAATGACGCTGCAGGAAATGCTGCACATTCTCGCCCGCGATCCGCCAGTCGGGCGTCAGCAGCGCGCCGGCGAAGAAAGCGGTCCAGACGATGCCGTTCGCGGGCAGGCGGTAATTCCCCGCCCAGCTCATCATCGGATACGCCTCTTCCTGCCGTGCCTCGGCGCGGGTTGGATCGTAGCGATATTGCATGACGTTCGCCGCACCCGCCGCGTCGAAGCGGGTGAAGTCGAGACCGAGCGCCTCGAAGGTCCAGCCCGGCGCCCCGTCGCCCCCCGTCATCCGGCTCCAGACATCCTGGTGCATGTCGACGAACAGGACGAAGCCGTGCGCCGCCGCGCGCCGCGCCACCGCCGCGACATAGTCCAGATAGGCTAGGTCGTACCGGCCGGGCCCTTCATGTTCGATCGCTTCCCAGGTGACGAGCAGACGCAGGCAGTTGAAGCCCCAGCGCGCGATCCGCGCCAGATGCACGTCCGCCTGGTCCAGCGGAAAGGGCCGGCCGACAAAGTCGACCGCACGATGATCGGAGAAATCGGTCGGCAGATGCGTGCCGCCGTCAGGGAAAGGCAGCTTGCAGTCGCCGCCGAGATTGACGCCGCGCAGCACCATCTCGCGTCCATGGACATCCACGAACCGCCCCTTGGCCACATCGACCATCCGCCTCAGCATTCACTCTTCCCTTGGTTCGCGATTTTCGTTATGCAATCGGTTAATAACCGCATTGGCCAAGCACGTCCATAGCCAAATCAGAAGGGACATCGTCGACATGACGATGCCGGTGGGAGGGTGAAAATGCCGAAGAAATTCAAGCTCAAAATGTCTATTTCCGGTCTGTCGATCGCGGCGGCGCTGCTGGCGTCGAGCACTGCTCACGCCCAGGATGCTCCATCCGACTCGCCGGAACGGGGCGCTATGCAGTCGGACAATGACGAGCAGAATGATACGATCGTCGTCACCGGAACATTGATCCGCGGCATCGCACCGACGGGCACCAACGTCATCGGCGTCGATCGCGCCGAAATCGTCGAAAGCGGCGTCGCATCGTCGACCGATCTGCTCGCCAATATCCCGCAGCTCAGCTATTTCGGCAGCGTGCCGCGCGCGAACCAGGATCGCGGCAGCCCCGTCTTCTTCCCCAATCTCCGCAACCTCGGCGCGACCGGCGGCCAGAACACGCTGATGCTGGTCGACGGCCGCCGGCTGGTCGGCCAGGGCATCCTCTCCTCGACGGCCGATCCCGCGGTCGTCCCGCCGGTCGTGATCGAGCGCGTCGACGTCATCCCCGATGGCGGCTCATCGATCTACGGATCCGATGCGATCGGCGGCGTGATCAACTTCATCACCCGCCGCCGCTTCAACGGCGTGGAAGCGAGCGCGCGCTACGGCCTGGCCGACAATTACGACCAGGCCGATGGAGACATCATCGCGGGCAAGGATTGGGGCACCGGCTCGCTCTACGTCGCCTATGCCTATGCCTGGCACAGCAATCTGTTCGGCGCCGACCGCGACTATATGACCAGCAATCATCTGGCGGAGGGCGGATCTGATTTCCGCAGCACCGCCTGCGCGCCGGGCAATATCCTGATCGGGACGACCACCTATGCCTTGCCAGGCCGCGTCGCGGGCACGGTGAACCGCTGCGACGAGCCCCAGCAGATCGACGTCTATCCGCGCGAGACGCGGCATAGCGTCTTCGCCTCGCTCGTGCAGGAACTGACGCCGGGAATCGAGTTCAACGCCACCGCCTATTGGTCCGGCCGCAAGACGACGGTCCGCACCGCGCAATCCTCCACCAGCGGAACCATCACCGCCGCCAACCCCTATTTCCGGCCGATCGGGACGGAGACCTCGCACAATGTCGCCTTCTCGTTCGCTGATGTGTTCGGGCCGAGCAACGTCACGCGCCAGGATTTCCAGTCGGCGGGCGTCACCGCCGGGCTGAACTTCGATATCGGCAGCCGCTGGCAGATCCGCACGCTCGCCAATTTCGGCCGCAGCCGCAGCGAGATCCACGAGGACCTGGTCAACGCCGCGGCGGTGACGGCCGGGCTCAATGGAACGACTTTGTCCACTGCGCTCAATCCCTACGCCCCGGGCGCGAGCAATCCGGCCGTGCTCGCCGCGATCGACAATTATGAGAATCACGACACCGGCGTCCAGGAGCTCGCCGAGGGCCGGATCGTGGCCGAAGGACCGCTGCTCGCCATCGGCGGCGGCGATGTCCGCCTCGCCGTCGGCGCCGAATATCATTACAATAACCTCAGGCAGACGCTGATCCCGGGGCCGCGCGGCACGCTCGCCTCCGCGCCCGGCGCTATCCGCGCCTTCTCGTCACGCGAGGTCAAATCGGCCTTTGGCGAAGTGGTCGTACCGATCTTCGGTCAGGCCAACGGCATGGCCGGCCTGCGCAGCCTGATCCTGTCGGGATCGGTGCGCTACGACGATTATAGCGATGTCGGTGGCACCACCAATCCCAAGATCGGCATCACCTGGAAGCCGTTCGAGGAGCTGACCATACGCGGCAATTACGGAACCTCCTTCCACGCGCCGGGGCTCGAATCGGTCAGCGGGCTCGGCCAGCAGGCACAGATCCTGCCGATCAGCCCCTTCCGCCGCACCGACAGCCCGATCACCGATCTGTTCCGCCCGACGATCATCCTGGCCGGCGGCAACCCGAACCTGAAACCCGAGACAGCGACGACCCTGTCGGCGGGCTTCGACTGGCGGCCCGGCATGGCGCCTGGCCTGCTGATCAGCGCGACCTATTACAAGGTCGACTTCAAGGATGCGATCGGCCTGATCTCGGCCGCGACGCTGTTCACCGATCCGAATTTCGCCGCCTTCTACACGATCAACCCGACGCTCGCCCAGGCACAGGCGGCGACGGCCGGGATGCAACTGGTCGGCGTGCCCAATATCGCATTGCTCTATGTCGGCACATCGCCCTATCTGCTGGCCGATGCGCGGCTGAACAATTTCGGCGCGCTCAAGACCGACGGGGTCGACTTCCACCTCAATTACACCCGCCCGATCGGCGACGTGACGCTGATGGCCGATGTCGCGGGCAATTATGTGCTGAAGCGCGATTTCTCGACCGGCGGCGCCAACGGCCCCTTCACCGATACGCTGAAGAACGGCACCGGCCGCCTGTTCTTCGTCGCCACGCTGGGCGGCAAGATCGGCGGCCTGGCGGCGCGTGCGGTCTATAATTATCGCGGCGGCTTCCCGATCAAGGGGCTGGTCAATCAGACGCGGATCGGATCCTTCCAGACGGTGGATCTGCGCTTCTCCTGGAATGTGCCGGCCAGCGGCGCGCTGTCGGGAACGCAGCTGACCTTCAACGTCGACAATCTGTTCGATGTCGATCCACCCTATTCGAACACGGCGCGGACCAATTTCAGCCAGCTCAACGGATCGACGCTGGGGCGCCTGTTCCAGTTCGGAATCCGCAAGGCTTTCTGAGCCTTTTCCGGCAGGATAATCCAAAAAGGGGATCGAGCGATGAAACCAATCCAATTGGGGCTGGCATTGGCCGCGGTCGCGGCAGCCGCCCCCGCCTCGGCGGCGGCCGCAACCGCTCCCACGCCCGAACAGCGCTGCGCCGCGCTGACCGGGCTGAAGCTGGCCGATACGGTCATCACCTCGGCCACGTTCGTTCCGGCCGGTCCCTATGCGGGCAAGGACGCCGATACCGATGGCGTCGGCATCGCCCTGCCCGCTCATTGCCGCGTGATCGGCACGATCCGGCCGGCACCGCGATCGAACATCGTCTTCGAAACCTGGCTCCCCGCCAGTGGCTGGAACGGCAAGTTCCACGGCGTGGGCAATGGCGGGTTCGCGGGCGACATCAATTATCGCGGCGGGCTCGTCGAGGGCACGGCACGCGGCTATGCCGTGGCGAGCACCGATACCGGCCATTCGCCGGGCGGCTTCACCGCACCCTGGGCCGTCGGCAACATCGATGCCCAGATCGATTACGGTCACCGCGCCATCCATCTGACCGCACGCAATGCCAAGGCGATCATCCGCGCTTATTATGGCAAGGCCCCGCGCTATTCGGTGTTCAGTGCCTGCTCGAACGGCGGACGCCAGGCGCTGATGGCCGCGCAGCGCTACCCGGAGGATTATGACGGGATCATCGCCGGCGCCCCGGCCTATGACTTCACCCGCCTGTCGCAGATCTTCATCTGGAACGGGCGCAGCCTGACGCGCACGCCCGGCTCGAACATCCCGCCGGCCAAGCTGCCGGCGGTCCAGTCCGCCGTGCTCGCCCAATGCGACGCGCTCGACGGGCTGGAGGACGGGCTGGTGCGCGATCCCCGGCAATGCCGCTTCGATCCGCGGCGGTTATTGTGCACCGGTGCCGACAGCAATGCCTGTCTGGGCGCCGACCAGGTCACGGCGCTGGAGGATATATTGCGCGGTCCGCCGCTCGACCGCGGCACGCGCTTCGGTTACGCTCCGGCCGGCGTCGAGGCACAGCCCGGCGGCTGGGCGCCGTGGATCTCCTCCACCGATCCGATGATGACCGGTGCCGGCATCTTCGGCCTTGGGCTACCGCGCTTCTTCGCCGGCATGCCCGAAGCGAGCTTCGCCAATTTCGATTTCGGGCGCGACGGCCCGCTGCTCGACCAGCGGCTGGGGCCGATCCTCAATGCCGACAGTACAGATCTCTCGGCCTTTTTCGGGCGCGGCGGCAAGCTGATCCTCTATCATGGCTGGGGTGACGCCGCGATCCCGCCGCAGATGAGCATCGACTATCATGACCGGGTTCGCGCCGCGATGGGCCGCAAGGCCGACAAGGCGATGCGGCTGTTCATGGTTCCCGGCATGCAGCATTGCAATGCGGGTTCGGGCATCAACAGCTTCGGCCAGGGCGCGCCGCCGCCGCGCGACGCGAAACCGCAGGAGGATATCGGCGCAGCGATGGAGGCATGGATCGAACATGGCCGCGCCCCCGAACAGATCACCGGCGTCTCCGCCAGCAATTTCCGCATCGGCCCGATCGATCGCCGCGCCGCGAAAGTGACCCGCAGCGGCCTGCTTTGCGCCTATCCGAAAGTCGCCGTCTGGAACGGCAAGGGCGATCCGAAATCGGCAACCAGCTATCGCTGCGAGGCTTCCCGGACCGGGCCGTGAGCCGTCACCATCGGATCACGGCAGCCTATGATTGCAACGATCATCTTTGCTGATCGGTCAGGAATCTGGCGACGCTGTTCACATCGCCTTCTGCCAGCCCCGCGGCCATGGGTTGCATGACGCCGCGAAGCAGCGACTCCACGATCTCCGCCCGGGGCTTCTTCGCCAGATCGGCACGTGACGGCGTGCCCGGCTGGTTCGCGTCATGGCAGGTGGCGCATCGGGCCTGGAAGATCCGCCGCCCCGTCGCGACGGATATTTCGCCCGTGACGGCCTTTGCCGCCGTCGTCCGCGGCGGCGGCGCAGCCGGCCTGGGCGGGCCGACGGCCCGCGGCCCACCCAGGCCAAAGGCCTGGATCCGATCGGTGCCGACAAGGACAAGCCCGTCGACCACGGCCGGCTCGTTATATTTGCCGCTGGTGAAAAGCTGGCCGGGCGCGCTTTTCCACAGCAGATTCAGGTTGGCCGCGTCGAAGGCGTAGAGGATCGGCTGCGGCGCACCCTCTCCGTAAAGCGGCGCGGTGCGTGGCGCGTTCGTGTCGAATATCCAGACGATCGCATTCGTCCCGCCCGCGCTGCTGACGATCGGCGAGCCCGGATTTTCGAAGATCTGGGTCTCCTCCAGCCGGTCGACCCGCAGATAGGCGGGCTTCCCCGGCGCAACGATCAGTGCGACGCGCGCCAGCCCCGGCGGCACGCTTGTCGAAAAATCCCTGCCGGTCTTGGCGCTGCCCGTCGCGAAGACATGGATGCTGCCAGCTGCATCGCGATAATAAGCCGGCGTGCTCCGGCTTTTCGCCTGGTCGAGCATGCTGACATAATCGGAATAAGGGCCGAACAGGTTGATCGGTCCGCGCACGCCGAATTGCGGCTGGGGTTCCGGCGCGAGCAGCGATCCGTCTGTATCGGGATCGGTGCTGCATGGCGGGCGCTTGACCACGCCGCCGGGCAGGCGATCGCGATCGAGCAGATAGAGATTGCCCTGTTTGCCGCCCAGCAGCAGCAGGTTGGGCGTCGCACTCGCCACCCCGGGCAGGTCGAGGACCACCGTACCGCCGCTGCCCAGATCGATATCGGCGGCGCCCGCCTGGCAATAGTTGAACGGCGAATAGGTGGCGGTCAGGACGAAGCCCAAATCCCGATCGTCGCGCAGCTGGAGCAGGGACTGTCCCCAATTGTGCGGGCTGTCCGGAAAGATGCCCGCCACGCCCTTGCGCGCTCGCGCCAGGAATTTCGATCCGGTCGCGATATGGATGCGCCCCTGGCTGTCGACCGAGGGCCCGGCCGAGGCCCACATGCCGCCCTGATCCTCCTCGCTCCGCGCCGTCGACGAGAACGCCGTGGCGACCCGTGCGCGCTTCGTGTCGACCGCCACGATCCAGCCCGTCGAATCCGGGCCGATCGCGATATAGAGCCGGGCGCCGTCATTGCTCAGGTTCAGCGCACCCCGCTGGATGATCGTGCGGCTGTCGCTGAAGACATGGCTGCCATTGCGATTGACGCCCGGCCGGTTGAGCGCCGCCGCGTCGAGCGCCACCGGCCAGCCGGCCAGGCCTTTGCCGCTGCGGATGTCGAGCGCATGGACCTGCCAGCGCCGCTCGGCATCGCAGCTCGTCACATAGATGCGATCGGCGGCGCGATCGATCACCGGCGTGCCCAGATTGCCCGATGCCCCGTTTTCACACGGCCTGGCAGTCAGTTGCGCGCGCCAGAGGATCGTGCCCGGCGGCGGACCGCCCGATGCCGATGCATTGATCGCATAGGCAAAGCCGGTCGAGGTGACCGCATAGACCACCGCAAGGCGCCGGCCCCGATAGGGGCCCTGCGTCATCGTCACCGAATCCACATAGAGCGGCGAGGCGTACAACCGGGCGGGCACATCGCCGAAACCATCGAGCTGCGGCGATTGCCAGAGCGGGCCGAAACTGCCGCTCGCCACCGCTTCGGGCGTCAGCACCCGTTCCTCCGCATTCCAGCCAGACCGCTGCCGGTCATAGTGGAAGGCGAGCTTGTCGGCCGCGCCGGCGGGAGAATCGGCGGCCGATCCGACCGCAACCACCGCCAGCAATGCCAGCGGCGGGAGGGAGCGCGGCATCGTCATATCTTCACTCCCCCGCGGACGGCGTGGATCGGACGCCATTGTCGGGAACCTCGATCCCGGCGGTCCACAGGATCGCGTTGAGCAACAGCTTGCGCAGTTCGGGCTGATCGAGGCTCGCCAGATAATGCAGGCCGGTAAAGCCGAACGATCGCCCCCCGCCCGGTCGGTCGAACGCCCAGGCGACGGTGCGCTGCGTCGGCGGCGCGGCGGGCGTCGCCTCGACATGCAATGATCCGGTCAGGATCGGGGTCACCGGTGCCCGGCCGAAACGCAACGTCGGATAGAATTCGTCGCGATAAGCGAAGGGTTCGACGCCGCGGCCGATGGGATGGCGTGGCGGCGCGAAGGCCACCGTCTCGGTGGTGCGATCGACCATGCCGTAGCGCGCCGCGCCCAACCAGCCGACCAGGTCGATCGCGGTCTCGGCGGGTGGCAGCGTCGATGCCTGATGAAAGGTCACCAGCCCCACGCCCTTGCGCATCGACCGTTCGAACGCCGCGCGCCGGGCAGCATCGAGCAACGGATGATGCTCGAGCCCGTCGAAATACCAGATGATCGTCAGAGCGTCGTCGAACGCATGCGGGTCGCTCGGCCACCCGTCGGGATAGGCCCGGATGGTGATGCCGGGCAAGGCGCGGACATCGGGCGAAGCGGCAAGATCGCGCGCGATCCGCGTCACGCCCGCCTTGGCATCATGCACGCGCAGGCCGTGCGGCGTGCTGCCGCCGATCAGGACGATCGCGCCGGGCTTCGACGACCGCGCCTGTACGGTCGACATTGCCGCGAACAGCAGCAGCACTGCCGCGACCGCGATCGCGCGCGCGATCATGATGCGAGGCATTCGTCGAGCAGCACGCCCACCAGCCGCATACGCAGCGTCGCCCGCGACCAGACCACGCCGACGCGCCGTCCGATCGGATTTCCGGGCAAAGGCAGCCGCACCAGATCCAGCCCCACCGGTTCGGGGCCCATCCAGTCGGGGACCAGCGAGACCCCCAGCCCACTGTTGACCATCACCGCAATGGCATTGAGCGCGCCAAGCTCGAAGCGCTCGCGCGGCTGGATCTCCATCCGGCGCAGATAGTCGTCGGCATGGAGGCCGCCCCATTGATTGCGGTCGTAGCGGATCACGGGCTCGGTGCGCAGAAGCTCCAGGGGATCGCGTTCCGCCATCGCGCGCGGCGCCAGCACGACCAGCGGTTCTTCGCGCAGCAGCATCCATTCGCAGGTCTTGGGCAGGGGATAGGGCGCTTCGAGCACAAAGGCCGCATCGAGATTATTGGCCTCGACCTCGGCATAGAGTTGCGCGGAATTTCCCGACCGGATGAACACGTTGATCTGGGGGAATTTCTCGCTGACCCGCGCCAGTATCGGCGGCATCAGGCCGACGAGCGGCGTCGTGCACGCCCCCAGTCTCAGCTCGCCACTCATCTCGCCGGCGGCGGCGATGCTGTGCAGATCCGCCGCATCGCGCACCAGTTGACGGGCCTGCATCAGGATACGTCCGCCCTGCTCGGTCATGCGCACCGTGCGGCCGACGCGAACGATCAGCGGCACGCCCAGCTCGCGTTCGAGCGAATGGAGCTGCTGCGCGATCGCCGACGGGCTGATGTTCAGCGCGCGCGCCGCGGCAGCCATCGATCCCTGTTCGACCACGGCGACGAACGTCTTCAGGAAGTTGATGTCGATGGCGCCCTCTCCCCTTCTGCATCGTCCGCGCCGGTGCCTGCGCCACGACGCGAAAAGATCGTCAATCCCTCCAGTGAATGGCTCGGCGCCGGGAAGAACAGGCTTGCCAGATAACCGATCACGATCGAGCCCATGATCGCCAGGGCAAGATACCAATAGGGGTGGATCAGGCCGAAGATCCATATGGTGAGCGTCAGGATGGACGCGGCGACGATCCCGATCGCCACGCCCTGCCAGTTTGCCCGCCTGGTGAACATGCCCAGCGTATAGGCGCCCGCGCAGCTTCCGCCCAGCAGCCCGAACAGCTCGATGGTCAGGTCGAGCAGCGAATGGATGTCGAGCCGTGAGAGGATGACGGCCAGCGCGATGCCGATCAGGCCGACGACGACGCTCATCTGTTCGGCGAACCGCACCGTCTCCTTCTGCGTCGGCGGCTCCTTTTTGAAGCGGGCATAAAAATCGACCGACAGCAACGTCGCGACGCTATTGATGATGCCTGACAATGTGCCCATCGCCGCGGCGATCAGCCCGGCAATGGTCAGCCCGGTGACTCCCTGCGGCAATTGCGTACCGATAAAGGCCGGAAACACCGCATCGATCGGCAGCAGCGGATTGAGCTGGCCCGGATTGTCGCGATAATAGGCGAACAGCACGGTGCCGATGATATAGAACATGAAGGCGCTGGGCAGCAGCACCACCGCGAAAACCCAGACCGAGCGCTGCGCTTCCTTGACCGAAGGCGTCGCCAGCACGCGCTGCATCAGCACCTGATCCTTGGGGAAGGTCAGCACGACGTCGAACAGCATCAGGATGGCGAAGCCCCAGACCGTCGGCTGGGACACGTCGAAGCTCAGATTGACCATATCGGTCTTTTCGAAGGCGCGCGCCGTCTCGACCACCGACATGAAGCCGAGCTGATGGATGATGTAGCCGATCGCGAAAAAGGCGCCGCCGGTGAGCACCACCACCTGGAACACGTCGGTCCACACCACCGCGCGCATGCCGCCGAGCGCGGTATAGACGATGGTGAACAGGCCCACGAGCACGATGCAGGCGACGATGTTGGTATCGGTGATCGTGCCGATCGCCATTGCCGGCAGGAACAGCACGATGCCCATGCGCCCGCCGATCTGCATCAGCATCCACAGCGCGCTCGAAAGCAGGCGGATCGCCGGGTGGAAACGCGTTTCGAGATAGTTGAACACCGAGACCAGGTTCAGCCGGCGGAACAGCGGCACGACGCAGATCGCGACGAAGATCAAGCCGACGATCGTCGTCAGCTTGGACATGATATATTCCCAATTGGTCTCGAACGCCTTGGCGGGAATGGCGAGATAGCTGATCGAGCTGATGCTGCCCGCGAACATGCTGATGCCCGCCGCCCAGAAGGGAATGGAGCGGTGCCCCAGGAAGAACTCGCTCGACGATCCGGCCTTCGTGCCGCGGTAGAAATAGAATCCCACCCCGAGCATCGCGAACATGTAGATCGAGATGATCACCCAATCGAGCATGGGCAGAGATCGCCGTTCGACCTTCAGCGTCAGCGAGGTCATCCCGCCATCGGCGCCGGCGACGATCAGCCCGTCGCCGTGCGGCGCGACTGCGGCCGGGTGCCCGGCCAGCGGCGCACCGATGCGCGCCCAGGCGTCGGTGATGACGCTGTAGCCGTAGAGCGCGGAACGCCCTTCGCGGTCCCTGATCAGATAGAGCAGATAGGCCTGGCCGATCGATCGTGTCGATCCCGGCACGATCTGCCCCGGCGCGGGCGCGCCCGCCCGCCACCCCTTGTTCGGCAGCCAGCGCCATTGGCGCCCGTCCGTCAGCGTGACGAACCCGCCCCGGTTCTGCGCCCCGATCGCGGCCACCGTCCCGCCGCCCGGCCATGACGGCAGTGCCGTCCATCGCCCCGACCGGGCCAGATCGAGTGTCAGCAGATGCGATCGGCCACCGGCATCGACGCCGCTCACCCAGAGCGCGCCATCGTCGATCGCACCGATGACCGACCGCAGCGGCGTCGGCAGGGTCGCGAACGGCGACGCGTGCACGGCCGATCCCGCGATCGTCAGCCGAACGATATGACGGGCGCCCCCCGATGCGCCGACAAAAGCCAGCGTCTCCATGCCGTCGCTGACCGTATGAACCACGCTGCCAGGGTCGAGATCCAGCGCCAGCGGCGTCCAGTGCCGGTCGCCGGTTTTCAGCAGCAGCGCGCCCGACTTGCGCAGCCCCAGCGGCGCACCGTCGATACTCGCCAATGCGACCATCGCATCGCCGGGCGGCAGCGCAGGCAGTGGCGACGTCGCACTCGATACGGGCGATTTGGCCGACGCGGGCTGGGCCGCGGCCGGATGGAACATCAGCACCAGCACCAGGGCCAGCACGCCGCGCAACCAAAGCGAAACGGTCATGCGCGTTTCCTTCCGCGCGCCACGATCGCTTCCGCCGCGTCGATGGCAGGGCGATCGATCATCCGCCCCTCGAACAGGAAAGCGCCATGCCCATCGCGCGCGGCGGCATGCGCGGCGGCCAGCAGGCGGCCGGCATGGTCGAACGCGTCGCTCCCGTCGAAAACATCGTTGACGATCGGCACCTGGCCGGGATGGATGCAACTCTTGCCCATGAACCCCAGGCTTCGGGCAAGCATGGCCTCGGCACGGAGCCCGTCGGCATCGGCCAGGTCGGTCCAGCTCCCGTCATAGGCGAAGCAGCCGGCCTGCCCCGCCGCCAGCCGGACCGCCCACAGCGCCGCATGCTGGTGGCGCGGATCGGCCCGGTCGATGCCGAGCGCGATGAACAGGTCGTTGAGGCCCAGTTGCAGCCCGGCGACGCGCGGATCGGCGGCGGCAATCTCCGCGGCGTGCGCCAATCCCGGCGACGTCTCGATATTGAGCAGCATGCCCGCACCCACGCCGTGCAGCGAGAGCAGCCGGAGCAGCCGCGCGACATCCTCGGCGGATTCGACCTTGGGCAGGTTGACCAGATCGACGCGAAGGCCGGCGAGTGCCGCGATATCGTCCTCGACAAAAGGCGAGCCCAGCGCATTGATCCGGACGATGAGCCGCTTCGACGATGCGCGCGCGGCGTCGGACGCAAGAACCTGCCGAAGCCGCTCGCGCGCGGCCGACTTGCCATCGGCGGGAACCGAATCCTCCAGATCGAACGACAGCATGTCCGCTTCGCCCGCGAACGCCTTTGCAAAGAAATCAGGCCGCGCGCATGGCACGAACAACTTGCTGCGCATTCCCGATCCCATCCCGTCCCCGATTCTTCGCCGAGCACGGCAGGAATAACATGGAAAAGAAGCGGGAAAGCTGGCTTCAGACCACAGCATTTCTGTTGTTCGGTGGGGGTAGACGCCGATACGGCAATTCCAGGCAAATGATCGGACCGCATAAAATCTTGGGTTAGAACACAGCGGCCGACCGGTTTTATCGCTCTCCGCATTTTTATACCCTGCCGAAAATTTCCGAAAACGGGAGGGGACCATGAAGACTTTTTCTCGGGCAATCACTGCCGCCCTGTTGCTGGGCACGGCGATACCGGCGTTCGCGCAGGACAGTGCCGCACCCGCCGACGCGGCGGACGCATCGGCCGACGATAGTGAATCGACCCAGATCATCGTCACCGGCACCCGTGCCCCCAAGGCGGTCGACAAGATCCCCGGCGCGATCACCGTCATTTCGTCGGTCGAGCTCACGCGCAATCTGACGCTGACCGAGGATGCGACCGCGGTGCTTGCCCGCTCGATCCCGGGCTATTCGGAATCGAACCAGACGCTCAACACGCTGGCCGAAACGATGCGCGGGCGCGCCGCGCTCTACATGTTCGACGGCATCCCGCAATCGACGCCGCTGCGCGACGGCAGCCGCAACGCCACCTTCACCGACATGGCGACCGTGCAGCGCATCGAGGTGATCGGCGGCGCATCCGCGTCCGAAGGCATCGGCGCCGCGGGCGGCATTATCAACTATATCTCCAAGCGCGCGACCGAGCCGGGCACGCATGTCAGCGTCTCGGGAAGGATCGGCAGCCAGTTCCGCGACGACAGCGAGATCTGGAAGATCGGCGGCAGCGTCGCGCACAAAAGCGGGATGCTCGATGTGTTCGTCGCCGCGGCCTATGTCGATCGCGGCATCACCTACGACGCCAGAGGCCGCCGCATCGGCCTCAGCGCATCGACATCGCTCGCCGACTCCACCCAACGCAATATTTTCGGCAAGGTCGGACTGACCTTCGGCGAGGGGGATTCACAGCGGCTGGAAGCGATCGCGAGCTATTTCCGCCTCGCGAGCAAGGGCAATTACCATTATGTCGCGGGCAGCCGCGCACTCGGCATTCCCGACACCGCCGAACCTGGTCCGCCGCGCGGCACCAACGGCCAGTCGCTCGCCGGCACGGAGTTCAACGACTTTCGCCAATATGTGCTCAACTACAGCAATTCCGCGCTGTTCGGCGGCAGCCTGAACGTCACCGGCTATATCGCCCGCCAGGCGATGCGCTTCCCCGGCGAGAACAGCGTCGGGCGCCAGGATCCGCTGATCGCGCCGCTCGGCACCCTCGTCGACCAGTCGGAGATCCTGTCGAAGAAATATGGCGTTCGCACATCCTATACGCGCCCCGATTTCCTGCTTCAAGGGCTCGAGCTCCGCTTCGGCGTGGACATCGTGCACGACAAGACGCAGCAAAGGCTGGCGCTGACCGATCGCATCTGGGTGCCGCCGATGGAATATGACAGCGTCGGCCCCTATGCGCAGCTGTCCTACGATATCGGCCCGGTCACGTTCAGCGGCGGCTGGCGGCGCGAGGACGGCAAGGTCAAGGTCGCGGACTATACGACGGTCTATGCCAACAACCGCGCCTTCGTGAAGGGCGGCACGCTCAACTACAAGAACGACCTGCTTAACGCCGGCGCCGTGTGGCGCATCGGCGGCGGCTTCTCCACCTTCGCGTCGTACAGCGAGGGCTTCACGCTGCCCAATGTCGGCATCCCGCTGCGCAACGTGAACGTGCCGGGCAAGACGGTGGAAGGCCTGCTCGACCTTCAGGCCGTCATCTTCAAGAACAAGGAAATCGGCTTCAACTGGCGCGACCGGATCGGCAATGTCGGCATATCCTATTATGATTCCAAGTCGAAGCTCGGTTCCTCGCTCGCGATCGATCCGGTCACGCGCGACTATGTGCTGCTGCGCCGCCCGATCCGTATCCGCGGTGTCGATTTCACCGCCGAGTTCAATCCCGTCGAGGACCTGCGGCTCAACCTGCTGTTCTCGCACGTCGTGGGCAAGACGACCGCGGCCAACAATGTGACGACCCCGCTCGACGTGACCCTGGGCACGATCAACATCAGCCCCGACAAGCTCAACGCGTCGGTGACCTGGCAGCCGGTGGAGCCTGCGTCGATCACCTTCGGCGCATCCTCGATCCTCGGCCGCCACATCAACAAGGGCCGCGCCGGGCTGGAGGAACGCACCAAGGGCTATACGCTGTTCGACCTGACCGCGAATTACCGCTTCGAAAAGGTCGGCACGCTGTCGCTGGGCGTCGAGAATCTGTTCAACAAATTCTACTTCCTCACCTCGTCGCAAATCGACATCTTCCAGAATTATTTCGCTGGGCGCGGACGCACCGTCTCGCTGACGCTGCGCAGCGAATTCTGAAGGGCGGAGCCGTGCGATCGTGATCAATGTCCCCGGTTCTGTTCTCGTCGCCGGCTCCGCGAATATCGATATGGTGGTCCGTGCGGCGCGCATCCCGCTGCCGGGGGAGACGGTGCTGGGCGGCGACCTGGCGATCAATCCCGGCGGCAAGGGAGCAAACCAGGCGGTCGCCTGCGCGCGTGCCGGCGGTGCCGCCACCGCCATGCTGCTGGCGCTGGGCGACGACGTCTTCGCGCCTGTCGTCAAGCGGTCGCTGACGGACGCGGGCGTGGCACTGCATCTGGTGCCGAGCGACCGTCCGACCGGCACCGCGTTGATCACGGTATCCGACGATGCGGAAAATGCGATAACGGTAGCGTCCGGCGCGAATGCGACATTGGCGCCGGAGCACCTCCCTTCGCTCGACGGGGTCGCCGTGCTGATGCTGCAACTTGAAACGCCGATCGAAACCATCGCCGCCTATGCCGCCGCCGCACACCGCGCGGGTACGACGGTGATCCTGAATGCGGCGCCGGCGAGACGCCTGCCCGAAAGCCTGTTGCGCGACGTCGATATTCTGATCGTCAACGAAAGCGAGCTCGCGGCGATCGCGGGCGACGGGGGCTCGATCGCGGAGCAGCTGCGACGCACCGGCGCCAGCGCGGCAATCGTCACATTGGGCGAGCGCGGCAGCTGCGCCTGGACGGGCAGCGCGTTCGTGATGCAGCCATCCTTCCCGGTGGCTGCGATCGACACGACGGCGGCAGGCGACACATTTTGCGGGGCATTCGCCGCGGCGCTGTCGCACGGCGAAGCGATGTTGCCGGCCATGCGCTTCGCATCCGCCGCGGCAGCGCTGTCGGCGACACGGCATGGCGCGCAACCGAGCATTCCCATGCGCGACGAAGTGCACGCGATGCTCCTCCCCACCCCCGCGAACGATGACGCCGCGCGCGTCGCGCTCGGCGCTTATATCGGGCTTCCCGCGCCCGCCGAACACGCATGAAGCAGGCCATGGACCCGATCAAAACCACCAGCGACTATAAATTCTCCCACGCACTGACCGGCCCCTATCTCCCAACGCCCGGCAAGCTGCCCGGCTGGCCGTTCCAGGAGATGGGACGATGGAAGATCGATGCCGACGGAGAGGCCGACGCCTGGTATCGCGGTCTGCTCGAATGGCGGCGGGAGCATCGCATCCGCATCGGGTTCGACGACAGCCTCTATCGCCGGCCCGACCTGGCCTGGGCGCAGCGCAATTTCGTGCACACATTGCTGATGGTCGAGGATCGCCATTTCTACGATCCCGATACCGGCCGTTACACCGTCGACCGCTATCTCGACGATCTCGAAGCGCGCTTCGGCGGTGTCGACAGCGTGCTGATCTGGTATATCTACCCCAATATCGGCATCGACGATCGCAGCCAGTTCGATCTCGTCGAAGCGCTTCCCGGCGGGATCGAGGGGCTGAAGGGCGCCGTCACCGATTTCCACCGGCGCGGCGTGAAAGTGTTCCTGCCGACCATGCCGTGGGACAACGGCACCCGCCCCGGCGCAACCGACGACTGGGAACGCATGGCGGACATCGTCGCCGCCACCGGCGCGGACGGGATCAATGGCGACACCTATTCGGGTGTGCCGCGCGCCTTCCACGCGGCCTGCGAAACGCGCGGGCTGTCGATCGTGCTGCAACCCGAATCCACCGCGCAGGCGGGCGACCATATCCTGTCGTGGAACGTGCAGAGCTGGACCAAGCGCGTTCCCGACGAGAGCATCCCGACAGTCGTGAAGCTGAAATGGATCGAGCCCCGGCACATCGTCAATATCGAGAACCGCTGGAGCCGGGTGCGCATCAACGATCTGCAGCACGCCTTTTTCAACGGGATCGGCTATGTCGCGTGGGAGAATGTCTTCGGCTTCGTCAACCGGCTGAGCGCGCGCGATGCGGAGGCGCTGCGCCGCGTCGCCACCATCCAGCGCACATTATGGGCGGAATGCACCGACATCGGCTGGCGCCCCTATGAGCACACATTGCAGGCCGGCGTCTTCGCCAGTCGTTTTCCCGGCGCCGGCCGCATCTTCTGGGCGCTGATCAACCGCAGCGAATATGAAGTCGACGGCGAACAATTGCGTGTGCCGCATGTCGCGGGCGCCCGCTATCTCGACCTTTGGCGCGGCACCGAGATCGAGCCGCGGATCGAGCACGGCCATGCGATTCTCGCCTGCGCGATCGAAGGGCGCGGCTTCGGCGCGCTGATGCAGATCGCGCCTGACGGCGACGCTTCGGATATCGCGGACCTGCTCGGCACGATGGCGCAACGATCGGCAATGCCGCTATCGGCCCTGTCCGCGCGCTGGAATGCAGCACCGCAATCGCTCGTGCCGATCGAACCGACAGCCAAACATGACAAGGTTCCGGACGGCATGATCGCGATCCCCGCGGCCGATTTCGACTTCGCGGTGCGCGGCGTCGTCATCGAAGGCTATGCGGCCGAGGGAGTCGACGTCCAATATCCTTGGGAAACCGGCCCGCGCCGCAACCATCGCCACCGCATCGCCATTCCGGCCTTCGCGATCGACCGCTTCCCCGTCACCAATGCGCAATTCGCGCACTTCCTTGCGGCCAGCGGCTACAGCCCGGCGGACCGCCGCAATTTCCTGGCCCATTGGATCGACGGCGCACCGCCCATCGGATGGGAAAACCGCCCCGTCTTCTGGATCGGGATCGAGGATGCGCGCGCCTATGCCGCATGGGCGGGCAAACGGCTCGTCCGCGAATGGGAATGGCAATATGCCGCGCAGGGCACCGACGGCCGTCGCTATCCCTGGGGCGACGACTGGAACCCCCAGGCCGTGCCCGAGCCCTGCCTCGACCGCACCATGCCCGATCCTGCGGCCGTCGACGCCCATCCGCTCGGCGCCAGCCCGTTCGGCGTGATGGACCTGGTCGGCAATGTCTGGGAATGGACCGACGAATATCGTGACCAACATATCCGCGCCGCGGTGCTGCGCGGCGGCAGCGCCTATCAGCCGCAAACCTCGCATTGGTATTTCCCGCCCGCCTATCGGCTGGACGAGCACGGCAAATATCTGCTGATGGCGCCGGCCAAGGACCGTTCGGCGGGCATCGGATTTCGCTGTGCCGCCGATCTCTGAGCCCGCGCAGACATTCGCGCCGCCCGGCGCGGTGGTGTTCGGCAGCGTGCTCGGCGATGCGCTCGCCGCGAACCATCAGGGGCGGCTGTCGCGCTTCATCGTTGACGAAACCAGCCCCGCGATCGCGATCTTCGCGCCCGAGGCGGTGGAGCATAACGAGGCCGGCGACTGGTATGGCGAACATGCGGGCAAATGGCTGGTCGCCGCGACCCGCGCCGCGACACGCACGCGCGACGACGCACTGCTTGGCCGCGTGCGTCGCGTCGCGGACTATCTGATCTCACGCCAGGACGATGACGGCTATCTCGGCAATTACGCACGCAGCCGGCGCTTCATGCACGGCCAGCCGCCCAAGCCGGTGACATGGGACGGCGCGCCTGCCGAACGGACATGGGATATCTGGACGCACAGCTATCTGGTGCTCGGCATGATCGAGCTGGCCCGCGCCACCGGCGACGGGCGCTATCTCGACTGTGCGTGCCGGATCGGCGATCTCGTCCACCGGACATTGAGCGCCGGCATCCGTATCACCGATCTCGGCAATCATTTCGGCCTGTCGGCGACGGTAATGCTCGACGCCGCGGTCGAGCTGTATTTCGCGACCGGCGCGGACGAGGATCTTTCGCTCGCGCTGCTCATCCTCGAACAGATGGAAAGCGAACCGCGCAACCGCCTGCTCAGCGCCGCGCTGGCCGGCGTGGACCCTTCGGAGATCGCCACCGGCAAGGCCTATCAACTGCTCTGGAATTGCGTCGGCCTGGCCAAGCTCCATCGCGCCACCAGCGACGTGCGTTACCTGACGGCGACGCGCAACATCTGGACGGCGATCCGCGACCATCATCTGACATTGGGCGGCGGCCCCTGGGGCGGCGTCGCGCACCGCTCGCGCGAAGTGTTCAATCCCGCCGGCGTCTTCAACCCCGAAGCCTATGTCGAGACCTGCTCGACCATGGCCTGGATCCAGCTCAACCGCGAATTGCTGGCGATCACCGGCGAAGCGGCGTTCGCGCAGGAGATCGAGCGGAGCGCCTATAACGACCTGCTCGGCGCGCAGGCCGAAAATGGCGAAGACTGGTGCTATTATTGCTTCCCCAACGGCCGACGCGTCCACACCACCTATTGGCGCTGCTGCAAGTCGAGCGGGGCGATGGCACTGGAGGAGCTGCCCGCGATCGCCTGCGCGACGACCGCACAGGGCGGCATCGCGATCAACCTGCTGGGCGAATGGGAAGCAGAGCTCGAGCTTGCGGATGCGGGCGCAGTCTCGCTGCGGCAGATGACCGGCTATCCTTTCGACGGTGAGATCCGCATCGCGCTGGACCTCCAGCGCCCGGCCGAATTCGAACTGCGGGTGCGCATCCCCGACTGGGCGGAAGGCGCCGTGCTGCACGTCGGCGAAGCGGAATATCCTGCACCGGCGGGCGGCTATGCCCGCATCGTCCGGCCATGGGTCTCGGGCGACATCATATCGCTCGATCTGCCGCTGCACCCGACACTCCATCGCGCGACCCAGAGCAATGTGCAGGAATCGCTGGCCCCTGACGGCAGCATGGTGACGCAACAGGTGATGCGCTTCGACTATGCGGCGCTCACCCGCGGTCCGCTCGTCTATGCGACCGGGCTGGTCGACGGATATAAAGTGTCCGAAACCCTGCGGCTCGATGCGGCCATGCCCCCGGAGATGGATGGGGAAAGGCTGCTCCTGCATGCGGAGGGCCGCGCATCGATCGCGTTCGAACCCTATTTCAACATCGGTGACCGGCAGGACGGCAGCTGGCGGCTGACCTGGCTCCCCCTCGCCCCCCAATATTCCCAGACCTGGACCCAAGATGACCGGTAAATCGCGCTTCCGCAGCTCTCTCCGCCAGCAATCCGCGGGGCCGCTCGCCGGTATCAAGGTGCTCGATCTCAGCGCCTATATCGCCGGTCCCTATGGCTGCTCGCTGCTTGCCGACCAGGGCGCAGACGTCATCAAGATCGAGCCGCCGGGCGGCGACAATCTGCGCCAATATCCATCGACGCTGGACGGCGACAATCGCGCCTTTCTGGGCGTCAACCGCAGCAAGCAGGGTATCGTGCTGAACCTGAAGGACGCGGGAGACCGCGATCTGCTGCGCGAACTTGCCGTCGAGGCCGACATCTTCGTCCATAATTTCCGGCCCGGCGTGGCGGAGAGGCTGGGCATCGATTTCGACAGCCTCGGCGCGCTCAATCCCCGGCTGATCTATTGCGCGATCACCGGCTATGGCGACGATGGGCCGCTGCGATCGAAGGCGGGTTACGATCAGGTGCTACAGGCGATGACCGGCATGTGCGTGCTCCAGGGCCGGCCGGAACTGCCCGAACTCACTTATGGTTCGCCCGTCGATTATTATGCCGCGGCACTCGTCGCCGCGGGGGTCGCATCCGCGCTCTACGAACGCGAGCGCAGCGGCGAGGGGCAATTTGTCGGCGTGTCGCTGCTGCGCAGCGCGCTGACGATGCAGTCCGCACGGCTGATCAAGGCCGCGGGCGAGACCCACGACATCTCGCGCGACATGCGCTCGGGCGGCATCACCGGGCTGCACCCGACGGCGGACGGATATCTCTACCTCTCCGCCAACACACCGCATTTCTGGCAGGCGCTGTGCGACCTCACCGGCCTGTCCGAACTGGCAGCCGATCCACGCTATGACAGCGTGCGCGCGCGCGCGGCCCATGCGGACGAGATCGTGCCGCGGTTGCGCGCGGCTCTGGAGACGCGCAGCGCGCGGGAATGGGAAGAATTGCTCGGCGACGCGGTGCCCTGTTCGGCGGTACGGCCGATCGAGGACATGTTCGATCATCCCCAGGTGATCGCGGAGTCCATCGTCGCCGATATCGCGCACCCCGTTCTCGGCAGCTATCGCGGGGTCGGCCAGCCGATCAAATTCGGGCGCACGCCAGGTCCGGCCCCCTTTGCCGCGCCGATGCTGGATCAGGACACCGACGCCATTCGCCGATCATGATCACGCCCGGCCCGCTCCGGCGGACGGCAGGGGCCAGAGCCGGTCGACGGGACGTTCCAGGACGCGCGCAGCCGCGGCGTGGAGGATCTTCGGCCCGAGCCGGCCGGAACGCGCCGCGGTGGCGATCCATTGCTCGAGATTGCCGCCGGTCTCCACCCAGCGATCGTCGCGCAGCAGGCCGTAGAGCCCGCCGGCCAGGACATGGATGCCGTCATCGGCTTTGCGCCAGCGGTCGGCGGGATTGCGCGCGACGCCGAGCGCTTCGCTGATGAGCTGGTCGATCGCCTCGCATATGTCTTCGTTGAACATCCCTTCCAGCGTGGTGTAGCCCCATTTGGGGTCATGCTCCTTGACGATGCGCGGGATCAGCGGGTCGCGTGCGAGCACCGCCAGCGCCGCCTTCGCCGCGGCACCGTCCATCGGGAACGGCGGATGCAGCATTTCGTGCGCGGCGATCCGCACCGTCGTGGCGGTGTCGTAATCGGCCGCCTGGAGAAAGGTCTGGTCGAGCATCTTGGCGCCATGCGGCTTGGAAAAGGCGAGCAGCACGACGTTGATGACGGGATCGAAGCTGCGCCCCGTCAGCTTTTCCTGCCATTGGACCACATCGTAGCGCGCAAGGCCGTTCGTCACTTCGGCGATCCGCCCGGCAAAGGCCGTGCCCAGGCGCTTGCGCCTGAACCCCGTGAAATCCGCGCCCTGCATGGCCCGGAACACCGCGATCAGCCGTGGCGCATGCTGCACAAGCCAGGTGAAATCGCTTTCCTCGCGGCTCGGGTTGCGGCGAAAGGCGGGGGCGACGCGGCCATCGGGATCGGCAAGCGCGTCAATCACCGACTGGAGCGAGGTGATGCCCGCACCGCTCAGGATATTGGCGAGCACCGGCCAGAGCAGGCCGAACGACTCCGCTTCGGCTTCCTGCGCAAGACGCGGGATATCGGCACGGATGTCCGCCGGCAGGCCCGGCGCGAAGGCGTCGGCATCCTCGGCATAATAATGCCGATAGAGATCCTGGCCCGACAGCGCACCGAGAAAGGCGATCGCGTCATAGCCTTCGGATTCGATCACGTTCCAGCGCGTGCGCATCGCGGGCGGTGTCGCCGCGAATGCGGGGAGGATGGGGGTGGCGGCGAGCGCCATGGCGGCGGCGATGAAATGACGACGGTTCATGCATCCCGCTTAACGCGGGGGCGCCACTTTCGATTGAACGGACTTTGCCCTGAGGCCGGCCGGCGTCGCCCCTGTGATCTCCCGCAGCGCGCGCGTCATGTGCGCCTGATCGGCAAAGCCGAGATCGACGGCCAGATGCGCCAGCGGCTCGTCCGTGACGGCGATTGCGCGCAATGCGCGCCGCACGCGCATTTCCATCCGGAAACGCTTGGGACTGACACCGAAGGCACGATGGAAACCGCGGCTGACCGAGGCAGGCGAAAGCCCCATGGCATCGGCCCAATCGGTGATGGAAAGCGCTGGATCGCCGCCCATCGCATCGGCCAGCAGATCGGGCCAGTCGGCGAAGCGACGCGCCCCGGGGCGGATATGTGCGGCGACAAAGGCCGTCGCGGCGACCGGATCGCGCTCGGCCAGGCGCATCACCGCATCCGGATCTTCGACCAGTCCCGCGCCCCGCTCGAATGCCGGCAAAGCAGGCAGGTTGAGCACGATGGTTTCGCCGGTCTCGAACGCATCGCGATGCGCCTCGTGCGCACCATGGATGATCACCGTCCCGGGCCCCGCCAGCCAGCGCCCGCGATCTCCTGCTTCGACATATCCGCCGGCCAACACGACCGCGACATAACCCGTGGCATGCCGATGGCGCGGCAAGGCACCGCGCCCATGCCGAGTCACCCTGGCGGGTGCGTCATGCGTCGATGATGGCGGCTGGCCACGACGATTGCCTGTCATGGCGCCTGTCTTAACGGAAGGAGCGGCCCTTGGCCTAGAGCGATTTGCAGTTCGATGGACTCATCGAACGACTCGAAAATTGCGACAAAACAAAAGCCTGGAGCATGTGATCCGCTTCCGGCGGATCACATGCTCTAGTGGTCGGATCCAAGATCGACATGCTCGGCGATGATCCGGAGCGTGGTTTCCGCATGCTCCTTGCGGCAGATCAGCAGATCGGGAAGATAGCTGTCCTGCCGGTTGTAGATCAGCGGCGAACCGTTGATGCGCGAGCAATGCAGGCCATGGGCCTGCGCGACCGCCGCCGGCGCCGCCGAATCCCATTCATATTGGCCGCCGCTATGCAGGTAGATATCGGCTTCGCCACGCACGATCGCCATCGCCTTGGCACCGGCAGATCCCATGGGCACAAGCGTCGCGCCGAGCCGTTCGGCGACGGCCACCGCCTCCGCCGCCGGGCGGGTGCGGCTGACCACCATCCGCAGGATCGACGGCGCGGGCGGCACCGTCAAAGGCGCGTCCGAACGCAGCACCATATCGATGCCCGGCAGCGCCACCGCGCCGATCGCCGCGACGCCGTCGATCGCCAGCCCGACATGCACTGCCCAGTCGGTGCGGTCCTCGCCATATTCGCGTGTGCCGTCGACCGGATCGACGATCCATACCCGGCGCCGGTCGAGCCGGTCGGGCCTGTCCTTCTCCTCTTCCGAAAGCAGCCCGTCGTCCGGCCGCGCGGCGCGCAGGGCATGGCAGAGGAACTGGTTCGCGGTCTGGTCCCCCGCCTTGCCCAGCGCCTTGGCGCCGAACAGGCCCGAAGCGCGCACGGCCTTCAGGATCACGCCGGCATGATGCGCCAGATGCGCGGCCAGCGCGGCATCGCTCATCTCGGCCAGTGCAGTGCTCATAATATCAGCCTTTTCACGATCTCTTCCGCGGCTTCCTCGGCGGACATACGCGTCGTATCGATACGGATCTCGGGATGTTCGGGCGCTTCATAGGGACTGTCGATCCCGGTGAAGTTCTTGAGCGCACCGGCACGCGCCTTTCGATAGAGGCCCTTCACGTCGCGCGCCTCGGCCTCGGCCAGCGGCGTGTCGATATGCACTTCGACGAACTCGCCGGCGGACATCATGTCGCGCACCATCCGCCGCTCCGCCCGGAAGGGTGAGATGAACGCGGTGATCACGATCAGCCCGGAATCTGCCATCAGTTTTGCGACTTCGCCGACGCGGCGGATATTCTCGACCCGATCGGCATCGGTGAAGCCGAGATCCCGGTTCAGGCCATGGCG
>NZ_JBYSZM010000052.1:0-35862 GCF_058787155.1 Sphingobium sp. FW305-3-2-15-F-TSA7
GTACCTGTTCGGCGAGCATCTCGAAATAGGGCGCGAGCAGGTTGGACAGGCCGGTGGTGTTGGCGCGGTTCTCGGTCGTGCTCGTCACCACGTCGCGATAGAGTGTCATCGCCTCGTCGCGCTTGCCATGGCGGGCGAGGAAGGCGGCGAGCCGGGCGCGGCCGCCATTCATCGCGGTGGTTTCGGGATAGCTGGTGCGCAGCAGATCGAGCGCGCGGCGCAACAGCGCCTCGGCCGCGCCGAGATTGCCCTGATCCTCATGCGTCAGCGCGCTTTCGGCCATGATCTGTGCGCGCAGCCGGGTGATTGAGGTGACGCGGCCCTCGCGGATCGCGGTGGCGTCCGCCAATGCCTTGTCGAGCATCGCGCGGGCGGGCTCGGGCTGACCCTGCAAACGCAGGATGGTGGCGCGGAGCTGAAGCGTCTGCGCATCGAGGATGGCGACGCGTTCCTCGGGCGACAGCATCGCGGATTGGGTGGCGCCCAGCCGGCGCGCGGCGGGCAGGCTGGAATTGATCTCGGCGGCGAGCGGCACGCCGATATCGACAACGCCGCTCGTCCTGGCGAGCCCGGCGAGCGGGACGACCGGCCGTGCGAGCACCGCCGCCGCTTCGTCCAGTTTGCGCTGGTTGAGCAGGTGGAGCGCCTCGAAATTGCGGCGCAGGCGGGTCTGGACGGGATCGAGCGTGGGGATGCGCGCGGCGGCGGCGAACAGCGCATCGGCCTCCGCGAAGTCGCCCAGGTTCGATTTTTGCAGCGCCTGGTTGACGAGATATTCGTTGAGCCGCTGTTCGCGGTTCGCGGCGGTGTCGCGCGCCGCATCCTCGGCATCGAGGCGCGATTGCAGCGTGTCGAAGAATTCGGCGGCCTCGGCATAATTGCCGCTATTGTTGCGGCGATAGCCCTCGGCCAGCGTCTGTGCCGGATCGAGCGCGCCGGCCTGGACGCGGGCAAAGGCGACGGGATCCGCCAGCCCGGTCGTGGCGACGCGGATCTCGCCATCGACGATCCAGTCGGCGACGATGGTGCGCAGACCCAGTTCGAGCGCGCTGTCGTACCCGGCCAGCCCCTGCGCGACATAGGTCACGCGGCCGATGCGGGTGCGATAGATCTTGTAGCCGACATTGGCGCTGGCGAACCGGCAAGTTGTGACGGAAACGGCGCCGAGATCGGCGACGGGCGCGCTGGCCTCACCCTCACAGGTCACGGGGGTGTCGCGCGACGCGGCCAGCCGCACCAGCGCATCGTCGCCCTCGCGCAGCGCATAGATCTGCCCGATCGGGCGCGCGGCATCGCGGCAGACGATCGTCCAGGCGCGATCGAATATGCCGCGCGCGGCGGGATCGTTGTTCTGGCTCTGCATCTGGCAGAGCGAGCCGCCGGCGCTGCCGAGGCGGAAACTGTCCTGAAGGCTGGGGCGCAGGCTTTGCGCGGGCGCCGCCATCGGCATCGCGGCGAGCACGAGCGTGGCGGCGGGCAGCATGTACTTATCGACGCGCAACACGTTTCTCCCCGTCGGCCGTCCGGAGGGGCCTTATGACCATGCCTTCCGTTTAACCGATTGAATTGCGACCGTCCGAGCCAAATTCGAATCGTCCGCAGGATACATCACACGACATTAAAGGCGAAGCGCGACCTGTGCTGTGCGGGCCATCACGCGGCTTTAATGTTTCGCGGCTAGAGCCGGATGATTGTCGATGGCAGGGGATACCGATGCGCACGACCGGAACGCGGCCCGCAACGCAGGGCGAGACGGAGACATGCTACCCGATCGCCGTCGAGACATCGATCCGCGGCATCGGTGGCGCCGCTGTCGATTTCAGCCTGACCGCGCTATCGGCCAGCGGCTTTTCCGGATCGACGCAAAGCGCGTTCGATGTCGCGGACCAGGTGATCGTGCATATCCCGATCGCCGGCGACATGGCGGCGCGGCTGGTCAGCGTGGCGCCGGGCGAGATCGGCGGCGAATTCGTCCGCCCGATCGACGCGGCGGGCATCGTCGCGGACCTGATCGCCGCCTGAATTCGCGAATTGCGCCGCCATGTTGCCAAAGGCACAGCATAGCGGTTGACATCCCGGGCACGTCCGCGCAGAGGGAGCGCCCTTCGGCCCGATGGCGGAGTGGTTACGCAGAGGACTGCAAATCCTTGCACGCCGGTTCGATTCCGGCTCGGGCCTCCACTTCCTGAAATTGCGATATTCGTGGCGCCTGGGGCGGGAGCCCGGGGGCTGGGTGCCAACCGGCCAGCCCTTAATCCGGTATTTTCCAGCGCATCGCCTTGTTCAGATAGCGCAATCCATCATAGGTTGGTGCGTCGGCGACGAATTGGAAGCTGCCTCGCCGCAGGAACAATGCGCAGGTGTTGTTGTCGAGATAGGCCGTGGCGGGCCCTGATGACGTTATCGGACGGCAGGTTTTGATCAGGCCATCCCGGCTTATGCCAAGCTGGACGACGGTGGCGCTTTCCAGGCCGTAGCGAATTGCGGTGGGCGGATAGTCGTCGCCTGTGATCGAAAATATCAGCCTACCATCCGCCAGGCGGAGGCGATCGCTGTCCGGAACAGTATCGGGCGGATAGATGATCGTCGCGTTTCTGTATGCCGGGTGGGGGAACGCGTATAATTGAGGCCCTGGCGGATTGTTGAAAAAGCTGAACCGCACATCGATGAACCCCCGCCGCAGCGGAGCGACCATGCCCGGCACCCCGCGGAATGTGGCCGATTTCATCAACTGCGCACAACCAACTTGCGCTGCCTGCGGCAGCAGCTGCTGACCGACGTCGCATGCGACGGGTTTGCCCGAAGGATCGAACCACAGCCGGACCGTGAACGAAAGCCCATCGCCACCCGGAGGGACGTCCACGTTGAAGGCGCTGGGATCGGGCACGAAATCGAGCTTTCCTGCCCCCTCAAGTTCAGCGGTTTCCGGCGTGACGAAGATCGATCCAAGGTCGGCGCGAGCAGGCGCGACATGGCCGGCTTGCAACTGAAGCGCTGCGATGAGCGCATACCACGGCAAAGGCAAGTGAACCCCCAATTCCAATTTCCAGGCACGGTTTCCGGGGCCGGTCAATAAGGCCCCCGCACGATGGCTCCGGTCTTGTTGTGCGGATGGACGCCTGTAACGGGAAGGTGGGCGAACGTCCACTTGTGGCGGGAATGGCGTGTGCGGACGACAAAGGGGGAAACGATGGGCGGCAGCGCAGTTCCTATAGCGGATCGACTTCTCAACCCCATTCGATCCCCCGCTAAGGGCTGGTACAATGTCGGGTGCGCTGTAAACCTCGGGCACCGTGGGTTGTGTCTCTCCGCCGCTCGCGCCCGCTTTTGGAGGCTGGGCGGGAAGCGGGGGCAATGTCGATTGGAGATTTGATTTCGAGATCGTTGCCGGTGTTTATCGAACGCGACCTGCGTGATGCCTTCGAAGAATCTCGGTCACAAGTTTGTCTCGATCTTCAGTCCAGATTTTACTTGCCGTCGGACAGGTCAATTCATCCGAATCCAGATTTTGCCCTTGCTCGCGCTAGAAAGACTCGATGGTTGTCGAAAGCGACCGTCCAGCTTTCTTCTTGCTGACAAAGTTGAATATGTCTCGGCGAATCCGTTCGTCGTTACCCCACCAGCGACCCGGTGGGTGTCGAATACCGGGTTCAAAGGTCATCAGACGACTGTAGACAGCCTCAAAAAAACGCCCGATCGCTTACGTGCTCCGTCAGTTCAAATTTGCCCGCAGTGATCAGCCGGCGTGCCCTTCTCCCGCTTCGGGCCGTAAAAGGCGGCGCCACCCAGGCCAGAGACAAGCGCTTCAGCGATGAAAAAAGGGATGTCGATTTCCGACAAGCTCATTCGTCGTAACGATGAGACGCCACAATCGTTGGCGCAAGCAAGGAGACGAACGTCATGACGATCACCATCACCGCCTTTGAACGGTCACCCGATGGCGGCAAGGGGCTGGCGCGCGATACGCGGGTTCGCTGGGCGCTGGAGGAAGCGGATCAGCCTTACGACGTTCGCCTCGTCTCGTTCGCGGCGATGAAGCAATCCGCGCATCTGGCGCTCCATCCCTTCGGCCAGATCCCGACCTATGAAGAGGGCGATCTGGCCCTGTTCGAGACGGGATCGATCATCCTCCACATCGCACAGCGCCATGCGGACCTGTTGCCGGAGGATGAAGATGCCCGGGCGCGGGCGATCACATGGATGTTCGCCGCGCTCAGCACGATGGAGCCGGTGATCCACGATCTCACGACCGCGAAGATCCTGGAGGGCGACAAGCCCTGGGCGCAGGAACGCCTGCCGCTGGTGATGGACCGGATCCGCGCCCGGCTGGAGCAATTGTCCGCGCGTCTGGGCGATGCCGAGTGGCTCGACGGCGCATTCAGCGCGGGTGACCTGATGATGGTCTCGGTGCTGCTCCGCCTTCGGATGTCGGGCCTATTGGACGAATATCCGAAGCTGGCCGCCTATGTTGCCCGCGGCGAGGCACGGCCGGCCTATCGGCGGGCTTTTGCTGCGCAATTGGCGATCAACGCTCCGGCCGGTTAAATTACGGCGCACTCCACCGCCCTCAATGTAGATTGCCGCTCAGCTGACTTATGCGCTGTGAACGCAGATTTAATGATCTGTCATGGTAAACGTTGGCGATTTGACCGCAAGCTGAGAAGCTGCTTCTGTTGAAAGATGGACCAATACGCAACACTCTTTCTCTTGGCCTCTTTAGTTGTCACGTCACCTGTGATGGCCCAAGGGCCAGGATTCGATCCAAATGGGGTGACGAGAAGTTGGATCACCCAGGAGGACTATCCTCTCGCGGCGATCAAGGCGAAGGCGGAGGGTAGCGTTCGCATTACTTGGAAGATCACTGTCCTCGGCTTTGCCACCGATTGTAAGGTTATCGAGTCAAGCGGCAATGCGGATCTCGATTTCACAAGTTGCGATCTGATCATGCGGCGCGCCCGCTATAAGCCTGCTCAAGACCAGTACGGCATGTCGATGGAGTCGCAGGCTACTCGCACCATCAAATGGGTGCTGCCGAAGTAGCGGCAGTACGGGATCCATCTTCAGCGCGCCGGAACCAACGCGAACATCTCGTCGCGCAGGCAAGCGGATACGATCATGGCGATCGTCCGGGCGGTCGCCGCTTATTTATCCCCGCGCTTGACGCCGACGCCGGGGAACAGATTGGGCGTGATCTTGCCGTTCTCCGCCATCACCTTGCCGCCGACCAGCACATAGCGATAGCCGCTCGATGCCTGATGCGGCTTTTCATAGGTGGCGTTGTCCTTGACGGTATTGGGGTCGAATATGCTGATATCGGCATCGGCGCCCACCTGGATGCGGCCCTTGCGCGCCATTGCGGGGGCGACCTTTTCGAGGCGCTTCGCCGGCATGATCGTCATCTTGGCGAGCGCGGTCCTGAGGTCGAGCAATTTGCGCTCGCGCACATAATGGCCGAGCACCCGGCTGAAGCTGCCGGCGCCGCGCGGGTGAACCTTGGATTCGACCATCGGCATGCCGTCGGATGCGATGGTGACGAACGGATCGGCCATCGCCGCGTCGATCGCGGTCTGCGGGATCATGAAGATCACCACTTCGCCGCCGGGCTGTTCCTTGCGGTATTTGTTGAACGTCTCCTCAGTCAGCCGCTCGCCGGTCGCCGACCATTGGACATCCTTGTAGGTGATGCCCGAACGCTGCTGCCAGCCTTCGGAGAAGAATTCGGATCCGAGCGCGGTCGATCCGGCTTCGTACGGATAGGCTTCGGTGGTGACGTCGACGCCGTGTCTGGCGGCGCCCTTCAATATCTCGATCACGGTCGGCGCATCGCCGAGCGAAGTCGAGGTGACGTGGACGAGCTGCAACGCGGCGCCGGTCGAGGCGGCGTCGGCGATCAGTTCGTTGGCGACCGCGATCGGCATCCCCGGCGCGCGGCTCAGTTCGCGCATGCGCGCATGGACGAACACCGGCACGCCATATTTCGCGCCGGCCTTGAACGCCTTGTAGATCTCACGGCGGCCGGTGGCGGGCGTGTATTCGAGGCCGATCCCGATGCCGAGCGCGCCGGCCTCGATCTCCCGCTCGACCGCCGCGACGATCCGGTCTTCCTGCTCCGCATTCGCGGAGGTCGTCAGCGCCTGGGGCGAGATGACGAGCGCGGCGGTCGGGGGCGCACCCGGCGTGCCGCATCTCTTGTCGCTCAACACCTCGATGCGCGCGCACAGGAAGCTGGCGGTCGCGCCGTAGTTGATCAGCGCCTTGCCCTGCTTCTCCGCGTAGAAATTGGCGACCGGCATCGTGCCGATCTCCATCTCGAACGCCGAGGTCACGCCGTCGAGCAACTGGAAGCCCTGGCTTTTCACATCCTGGCCATGGGCGTGATAATCGATGAAGCCCGGCGCCACGACCTGCCCCCTGGCATCGAGCACGCGCTTGCCCTTGAGCGGGCCAGCCGAGATCGCGGCGATGGTGCCGCCGTTGATGCCGACATCGGCCACTTCGTCGCGGCCGCTCTCCGGATCGATCACGCGGCCGCCCTTGATGACGATATCGTAGCTCGCTTCCTGCGCCGCGGCGGGCGCGAGGGTCATCAGGGGAAGCAGGCAGCTCGCGGCGAGAAATTGTCCAAAACGCACTGTCATCTTCTCCCTGGATGCATTCAATATTCGGTCAACGGACGGCACTCACGCGCGATCGCTGCCCCATCGGCCCGATCATCGAAAAAATTTCCGATTCGGTCAATTTTTCTCTGAGTGAGATGCGGTTCCGAATTTCCCATGGGCGTCGGCATGCGCCTGAATTCCGGTGATGCCGGAGGCGGAGGCGCCTTCGTCGCTCTGGGCGATGATCCTGTGTGCGGTCGTCGTGGCGGCGATGGCCATTCGAGCGATCGGCGATCAACGAGCCCGATCGCCTCGGGCAACGAAAACCGCGCCTGTCCGGTTGGACAAATCGATTTTCATGATATGAAATCGGATTTCTGATTCCCCAACTCCATCGCGAGATCGTCCATGCGCATCAGCAAGACCCTGCAATGCCCGCTTCTCTTCGTCGCGCTTGCCGCATCCGCGGCGACGCCGGCCCTGGCGCAGTCCGCCAGGCCGGCTGCCGCGCCAGCGCAGGATGCGGGCCGCGCGGTCGCCGTCGACGCGTTGTTCGCGAGCGTCGGGGCCGCCGATCCCGGCGCGGCGCTGGGCATCTACAGCCAGGGCAAGCTCGTTTATGCCAAGGGCTATGGCATCGCCGATCTGGAGGATGGCCGCGCGATCACGCCGCAGACGCAATTCCATGTGGCGAGCGTGTCGAAGGAATTCGCGGCCTTTTCGATCGCGCTGCTGGCGCGCGAGGGCAAGGTCGATCTCAACGCCGATATCCGGCGCTACCTGCCCTATGTTCCCGATTTCGGCGAAGTCATCACCGTCAATCACCTGATCCATCACACCAGCGGCCTGCGTGATCAATGGTCGCTGTTCACGCTGGGCGGGCAGGATATGGACAATCGCCTGCGCCAGAAACAGGTGGTCAACATGGTGGCGCGCCAGCGCGGGCTGAACTTCAAGCCGGGCAGCGAATATAATTATTCCAACACCGGCTACACGCTGCTTGCGGAGATCGTGCATGCGGTGAGCGGCAAGACCCTGCGCCAGTTCACCGACGAACGCATCTTCAAGCCGCTGGGCATGACCAGGACCTTCTTCTTCGACGATGTCGACGAGGTCGTGCCGGGCCGCGCGCAATCCTATAATCGCGAGAGCCCGGACAAGCCGTGGAAGCGCGAGTTGCTCAACTACGACAATGCCGGCGCCACCAGCCTGTTCACCACGGTCGAGGATCTCGCCAAATGGGCGGGCAATTTCACCAATCCGGTGGTCGGCGATCGCGCGCTGATCGATCAGGTGACGACCAACGGCACGCTCTCCAACGGCAAGCCGATCACGTACGGCTTCGCGTTGCAGCGTACCAAGATCGGCGGGCGCGAGGTGATCACCCATTCAGGCGCCGATGCCGGTTTCCGCGCGATCTTCGTCTATTATCCGGGACAGGATTTCGCGGTGGCGATCACCGCGAACACGCCGTTCGACGCGGCCGGCAAGAATTTCGGTTTCGACCTGGCGGCGCGGGTCGCGGCGATCGCGGATCTCTATCTGCCCAAGGTTCCGGCGCCCGCCGTTCCCGCCGCCGATGCGAAGCCGAATCCCGCGCCGCTGGCCGGCACCTATTTCAACCCCTATGCCCACAGCCTGAAGCTGGAGGCGCGCACCGACGGGCTCTATGCGGATTTCGGCTATGGCAAGCCGACCAAGCTGACCCAGCGCGCCAACGGCACGGTCGATTCCGGTCCGCCGGTGCGCAGCTATTTCAATCCGATCAAGGCCGCTGACGGCACCGTCACCGCGCTGGAACAGGTGACGCCCGAGGAATCGCGCACCACCCGCTACGACCGTATCACGCCGGCCACGCCGACGGCCGCCGCGCTCGCGGACTTTGCCGGCAATTATTACAGCGACGAACTCGACGTGACCTATACGATCGCGGTGGAGGGCGACCATCTGGCCGTCCGCTCGATCTGGATGCCCGATCCGGTCTCGCTGACCGGCGTGGTCGCGGATCGTTTCGAATCCGGATCCGGGATGCTGGGTGTCGTCGCCTTCGATCGCGATGCGCAGGGCAAGGTCACCGGCCTGAAGATCCATGGCGGCCGCGTCCGCAACGTCGCGCTGCGCCGTCTGAACGGCCCGCTTTCCTGAAGGTCGCGCGGAGGCGGATCGTTTTTCCGGCCACTGGGCCGGAAACCCGCCTTTCGGCCTGATACCGGATCTTGAGGAGTCGAACGCATCGAGATCCGGTCTCAGGCCAGAATTTCACGCACGAGCAGGTCGGCGAGCCAGTCCGCAAAGACCTGCAATCGCTGCGACAGATGCTGGCGATGCGGATAGAGCAAGGTCATCGGCAAGGGAGCCGCGCGGTGATCCGGCATCACTTCGACCAGCTCGCCGGCGGCGAGATGCGCTCTTACGTCATAGGCGGGTATCTGGATGAGGCCGAGCCCCGCCTGGCAACAGGCGATATAGGCTTCGGCACTGTTGACGGTGACGGACCCCGTCATGGCCATCGTCTTCACCGTGCCGTCCTCCGCCCATTCCCAGTCCTCGACCCGGCCGCTCGATGGCGAAGCATAGCGAACCGCCCGATGGCGATGGAGATCGCCGGGTGCCGTAGGAATGCCGTAGCGCGCGATATAGTCCGGGCTGGCGACGTTGATCAGCGACAGTTCGCCGATCGAACGGGCGATCATACCGGAATCGGCGAGCGGCCCGACCCTCAGCACGCAGTCGATGCTTTCTTCGACCAGATTGACCGCGCGATCGGTGACGCCCAGGCGGATCTCGATATCGGGATAGCGGGCGAAGAAGCCGGGCAGTGCAGGGGCGATGACGATCCGCCCGATCCGGCCCGGCACGTCGATGCGCAGCATGCCGCTCGGTCCGGCCGCGGCCTGGCGGAACAGGCTCTCGGTCTCCTCGACATCGGCGATCACTCTCATGCAGCGATCGTAAAATGTGGCGCCGTCCTGCGTTGGCGTGACCCGGCGGGTCGTACGATGCAGCAAGCGCGTGCCCACGCGCGCTTCCAGGTCCTGGATCGCGGCCGAGACCGACGATCTCGGCATGCCGAGCATGTCGGCCGCGCGGGTGAAGCTGGCGCATTCGACGACACGGACGAAGATCCTGAAAAGGTCGATACGATCCATTGGTGCCGCTCATTGTTCGCCTGTTCTGACATGTCATGTCAGAATGATCGGCTTTATGGCAACAATCGAGCGTGTAGATTCGCCTTCGACGGAGCGGTGGACGTCTCCGGCAACGAGCAGGAGGCGTGCGCATGGCCGATCATGGCATCAAGGGAAAGACCGTCCTCATCGCGGGCGGTGCGAAGAATCTCGGCGGGCTGCTGGCCCGCGACCTGGCCGGGCAGGGCGCGAAGGCGATCGCCATCCACTATAACAGCCCGGCGACGAAAGACGCCGCTCTCGAAACCGTCGCCGCGATCGAAGCTGCCGGCGCGCAAGCCGTCGCCTTTCAGGGCGACCTGACCACGGCAGGCGCGATCGAAAGGCTGTTCGCAGATGTGATCGCCGTCATCGGCAATCCCGACATCGCGATAAATACGGTCGGCAAGGTGCTGAAAAAGCCCCTCATCGAAATCAGCGAAGCCGAATATGACGAGATGACCGCCATCAATTCCAAGTCGGCATTCTTCTTCCTGAAGGAGGCGGGGCGTCATCTGAACGACAATGGCAAGATCGTCACCCTGGTCACTTCGTTGCTCGGTGCGTTCACGCCCTTCTACGCCGCCTATGCGGGCACCAAGGCGCCGGTCGAGCATTTCACGCGCGCGGCGTCGAAGGAGTTCGGCGAACGCGGTATCTCGGTGACGGCGATCGGGCCGGGGCCGATGGATACGCCATTCTTCTATCCGGCCGAAAGCGCGGATGCCCAAGCCTATCACAAGACGGCAGCGGCGCTCTCCGCATTCACGAAGACCGGGCTCACCAGTATCGAGGACATCGTTCCCTTCATCCGCTTCCTGGTGTCGGACGGCTGGTGGATGACTGGCCAGACGATCCTCGTGAACGGCGGCTATACGACCAAATAGGCTGGCCGGCGTTACGGTGCCGACGCGGCAGCCGCTGGCCGCTTTAATCCGCGCAGATGCCGGGCCGGATATTCCAGCTGCATGGCGACCATTTTTGCCGTGGAAGCGCCATAGCGGGCCTCGATGTTCCGGAGTGCGTCGTATAATTCGGCTGTCGCCGGTTTCCCGGCGAGCGACATGGTCCGCTGCCGGAGAGGCGCGTCGCGGGCGATCTCGTCGGGAACCACGCGCATGCCGTTCGCTGTCCGGATCGGCGCACCGGATGCGGACCATGTCACGGCTTTCGACCGGTAAGTGCGCGACCAGGCGTCGGCGGTCAGCGCAAGCGAGACTTCGTCGATCCCGGGATGCAGGGGGATGATCCGCTTTTCGGTCCTCCAGAAGAAGAGCCGGTTGCGCAGCGCGGTGGTGGCGAAGCGCCGGGTCAGCAGAAACTCCGAACCATCGTGCCGCGCATCCCAGTCGTCCACCCCCAGATTGCGGGCCACGGCCATCGCCTTTTCACGCCCGGCGATCGCTTCGATCAGCGTCAGCGTCGCCGGTATCGACGCCGTGATTCCCGTCGTCGTCATCACGCCGCGATCGATCACGAAACGGCGGTTCGGCACATAATGGATCGCCGGATTCTCCCGGAGCAGCGCATTCCGGGAATACCAGTGCGTCGTCGCCCGCCGTCCGTCGAGCAAGCCCGCCGCGGCGACGATCTTCGCGCCGACGCAGACGCCGATCACCACGGCGCCTTTGGACGATTGCCGGGCCAGCCATGTCAGCACGGCCGGATCATCCTCGCGCGACATTGCGGGAACGATGACATAGTCGGCGCCTTCGGGATGGTTTTCGTCGAACTCGGCGACGGTGGCGTCGGGCATCACCGACAGCGCCGGATACAGCGTCACGTTCCCGGGCCGGGTGGCCAGCGCCACGACATCCGCGACATCCGCCCGGCGAAGAATGCCATAGGGCATGATATAGTCGGTCGTCTCGGTCGCGTCGTTTATGCCGATGATCGCGATCAGGGGGCGCCTTCGCCGGTTGGGGGCGAGCGCCGCCAGAGTCGCCCGTATTTCGTCCGCTGCGATGGGGCGGGGCGTCGTCGATTCCGGCTGCGCGGGCAGCAAGGCGATCCAGGTCGCGAAACCCGCGATCGCGAGCATCACCGTCCCCAGCAGAGCCAGCCAGATCGTCCGTGCCCTCATTCTGGCCAATTCGGGACGCTCCTCCCTTGAATTGCCGCAACGCTATCGGACTCCGTCCATGCGGGAGATGACATATTTCGGGCGGAAACTGCCATGTGTCGGCCCGCGAAGCGCACGAAACGGCGCCGCGCCGATGAAACGGAGCCGTGCCTTCCGATTGCGCGCGGATGGCGAAACGACTTCGGGTCGGCTATTTTTCCGCGCGGAACAGCGTCGGGGACCATGTTCATGGCGGAACCATCGATCGACCAGCTTGATCCGGCTCATGAGCGGCTGACCTTCTTCTCCGACGCCGTGTTCGCCATCGCGATCACGCTCCTCGTCATCGAAATCGAGGTGCCCCATCTCGAAACCGCCGACTGGCGACAGGTTCCCGGGGCGCTGGCGGGCCTGTCCCACAGCTTCTTCGGTTATGTGCTGAGCTTTCTCGTCATCGGCCGTTTCTGGGTCGGCCATCACACCACGATGCAGTTCCTGGACCGGCACATAGGCAGCATCACCTGGCCCAACCTCCTCATGCTGCTGTTCATCGCGTTCATGCCCTTTGCGACGGCCTTTATGAGCGAGAATCTGCACAATCCGGGCGCGGTTCAATTCTACAATGCAGTGCTGCTCGCCGTGGCGCTCTGCTACAGCTGGATCGTGCATATCGCGACCGACGCCCGCCACGTCCGGCCGGGCATCTCCGCCGAACGACGCACGATGTGGCGGGGGCGCAGCATCGGGGTCATCCTCACGGTCGTCCTGACTCTGGCGGTCACGCCCTTCAGCGTGCGATGGCCCGGCATCGGGCAACTCATGCTCGTGGCCATGCCGGTCGTGCAGCGGCTGACCGTCCATATCCTGGCGCGCAATGCGAAGCTTGCGCGGCAGCCGGAAGAAGCGGCCTGACCGGCCGGACGCATTGCGGTTACGGATTGTCCGAAATCGTATATTTCGAGCACAGGCAGCCATGAAACGAACGATCGCCTTTGTGATTTTTCCGGGCTTTCAACTGCTCGACGTCGCCGGCCCGATCGCGGCCTTCGAAATTGCCGAGCGTTACTGTCCGGACAGCTACGGTCTTCGGGTCGTGTCGCCCGGCGGTGGTTCGATCACATCCTCTTCTGGCATGGCGCTGGCATCGGCCCCGCTGCCGCCGGGCCGTGTCGATACCGCGCTGATTTCGGGCGGCGACATCGCCAAAAGCCTTGCCGTCGCCAGGGACATCGTCGCCTGGCTTACCCATGTTCGCGCGCGCCGTTTCGCCAGCGTCTGTTCCGGCGCCTATCTGCTTGCCGAGGCGGGGCTGCTGCGTGGCCGAAAGGCGACGACGCATTGGGCGAATTGCGACGACTTCGCCAGGCGCTATCCGGACGTCCGGCTCAATCGGGAACGCATCTTCGTTCGGGACGAGCATGTGTGGACCTCCGCCGGGATCACGGCCGGCATCGATCTGGCGCTGGCCCTGATCGAGGCCGATCTGGGCGAACTTGTCGCGCAGCGCACCGCGCAGCAGCTCGTGGTGTATCACCCCCGGCCGGGCGGCCAGTCGCAATTCGCCGCCTTTGTCGAACTGGGCGGGCACAGCGGTCGTTTCGGTGACCTGATCGGCTGGATGCGGGAACGGATCGCGGATCCGCTGCCCGTCGAAAGCCTTGCCGATCGCGCCGGGATGAGCCCGCGCCATTTCGCACGCGTCTTCGCCGCCGAAACGGGGCTGACCCCGGCAAAGGCGGTCGAGCGGCTGCGGCTGGAGATCGCCCGGGCGGCGGTCGAGACCGGGCACGACACCCTGGATCGCATTGCCCTGAAGACGGGGTTCGACGGACCGGGGCGCATGCGCCGGGCCTTTCTGCGCGCCTTCGGCCAGCCGCCGCAGGCGCTGAGACGTGCCGCCATGGGGCGCATCCCGCGGCCGCCCGGCGATCGCTGACCGGCACGGGCCACGCCGCGGCCTTCGCATCATTTGGCATGAAATGCGCGAAGGATGACATTTCTGCCAGTTGCCGTTCATTCTAGATTTGCCGGCATGCCCTTCCTCGGCAAGGAGAACAGACGGTGACGAAGATGATCTTTGTGAACCTCCCGGTGGCGGACATCCCGGCCGCCACTTCATTCTATCAGGCGATAGGATGCGGGAAGAATGAAGCGTATAGCGATGAAAAGGCGTCGAGCATGATGTGGTCGGACCAGATCACCTTTCAGCTGCTCGCCCGCGACTATTTCGCGACCTTCACGCCCAGGGCGGTTTCGGATGCACGGACGGCGACCGAAGTGTTGATCGCGCTGACATGCGAAACGCGCGATCAGGTGGATGAAACGATCGCCGTGGCGGCGGCGGCGGGCGGGCGCGCCGACCCGCGCAGCGCGATGGATCTCGGCTTCATGTACAATCGCAGCTTCGAAGATCCCGATGGACATATTTTCGAGCTGGTGTGGATGAATCCCGAGGGAATGCCGCAGCAATGAAGTGATTTCGAGGCGGTCGTTTCCGGGAAGCGCTCCAGGCGGATCATCGCTACTCGTTTCGCCGGCCTCTCATTGTCCCAGCAGGCGGGCGGCGGCGGGGCCGTAGAGCGCGGCGACGAAGATGCAGGCCATTGCGACGCCGACGAGGATGCTGCGCGTGTCCTTGATGGCGAAGGCCACCGGATCCCCCTCGACCTGGCCGCGCCGCGCCATCATCCAGATGCGGTTCAGCCAGTAGATCAGCGGCAGGCAGAGCAGCCACAGCATTTCGGGCAGCGCATAGTGCGCGGCCGTTGCGGGATCATGGGCGAAGAGGGCGAGGACGAGGATCGCGACCATCCCGGCGGAAACCCCCGACATCATCACCACATCGAGATCGCCGCCGACATAGCCGCGCCCGCTTAAAAGGCGATCCGGCTCGATCGCGTCGCGCATCTCGACATAGCGTTTGAGGTAAGCGAGGCTCAGGAACAGGAAGACGGAGAAGAGCAGCAGCCAGAAGCTCAGCGACACGCCGATCGCGATCGCGCCGATCCAGATCCGGATGGTGTAGAGCGAGGCGAGGACGATGGCGTCGCCGACCATGACGGACTTCAGCCGGAACGAATAGGCGGTCGTGATCGCCATATAGGCGAACAGCCAGAAGCTGAGTTGCGGGCCGCCCAGCAGCCACCCCCCGATCAGCCCCGCACCCGAAAGCAGCAGGGCGAGGCCCATTGCGGCGGGTATCGAGAGATCGCCGTGCGCGATCGGCCGCTTCCATTTGGTGCGGTGCGCGCGATCGGAATCGATGTCGAGCAGGTCGTTCAGAAGATAGATGGACGAGGCGATGAGCGACATGAGCAGCGCGGCGGCGAGCGCCGTCAGCAATATGGCGGGGTTCGTGAACTCGCCCGAGGTGAAAGCCGGCACGATCACCAGCGCGTTCTTGGCCCATTGATGGGGGCGCATGGCCTTTGCCAGCACATGGGCGAACCGGGCGCGGGGCGCACCCAGTCGTTCGACCGCGGATCCCGTCGGGACATGGCCGACCGACCAGCCCTGGCGCGCCTCTTGCCACAGGCATATGTCCGCCTTGCAATCGCCGACATAATCGAAGGGCGCGTCGGGGCCGATGCGCTCGCGGATCGCGGCGAGCTTGGCGCTGCCTTTCAGGTTGGCGCGGCCCCGCGTTGCGATGATCGGGTCCGACAGGTCCAGATGCTGCGCGATCCGCCGGATATGCCGCCAATGGCTGGCGCTTGCGAGGATGACCGGACGGCCTTCGCTCTTGGCTTGCGCGATGAGGTCGAGAACCTCCTGACGATAGGGAAGCCCCGCCGCGTCGATGGCGCCGCGCCGCGCGGCCATCGTCTTGGCGAGCGCACGTCCGCCGAGCAGCCACAGAAGCAGGGCGAAAAGCGCCGCGACGCTCGACCTTGCGACCCTGACGAAGCTTTCGAGCGAAATGTCTGCGCGCGTGAGCGTGCCGTCCACATCGACGAACAGGGGCACGACCTCGCCCGCCGCTATGGGCTGTTCATACAGCATGGCTCGGCCCCCTTCGCGCGATGAATTGGCGGAGCCAGGCGGCAACCGGGATCGATGCCATGACGATGAGAAGCGGGATTGCCGGATCGCGATAGCGGACGATGATATAGGCGGCGGCGTGGATCAGCCAGAAACCCGCGATCATCGCCGCGAGGATCCATTTGCCGTCGCGTGCGATTCGCCGCGAGCCGAAGGCCAGCAGGCCCAGCAGCAGGATCGCGCCATATTGCGCCACCTCGAACAGCCGGATCGATCCGATCGCCTTCGATGCCGAGAAATCCGCCGCGTCGGGGATATTGGGCTGCCAGAAATAGACCAGCTTGAGCGCGGCCAGCTCCGCCGCGCGGCCCGGATTGGCGGCGATCCAGTCAAGAGCTTCGGCCTGCAGACGATCGGCGTTGCCGACTTCGCCCAGGCGCAGGCGGGTTGTTTCCCAATCCTTGCCCAGCGGCGTGTCGGCAATGCTCACGAACCTGCCCGTCGCGGCGGGATTGTTGCCGAGATAGAGGTTGAAGGCCGCGTTGGTGGTGAGCGCCGGGCGGCCGACCATCTGGTCGGTCGCGTAGAGCCAGGGTGTCAGGACCAGGCCGGCGCCGGCGACAAAGCAAAGGCCGCCGGAGAGGGCAGGGGTGAAGCGGCCCCTTGCCCGCCACAGCAGGAGCAGCGCGACGGCGACGCCGGCGCAGAGCAGCAGCGCCGAGCCGCCCGTGACCAGCGACGCGCCCCATAACAGACCCGCCCCCAGTGCCCAGGCGATCGGGCGGTCGTCGCGCGCGATCCCGATCGCGCACAGGGCGATGCCGAGCAACAGCGGGGTCGAGAGATTTTCCTTGGTCAGCATCGTCGCGTTCCAGATGCCGGGGAACCACATTGCATAAACGACGGCGGCGAGCAGACCTGCGCCGCGATCGCCCGACAGCGCGAGGCTGAGCTTGTAGACCAGCCAAAGGCTGACCGCGCACAGCAGCATGTTGACGGCCAGCGCGACGGCGACCGTGCTGCCCAGCGTCAGGAAGAACGGGGTGAGCAGCAAGGGATAGCCGGCGCTGTAAAAGGCGTGCTGGCCATACATGTCCAGCAGCTCGCCGCGCTCCGCAAGGCCCTGTGCCATCGTGAAATAGGCAAGCGAGTCGCTCTCGAGCGGGTGCATCAGGATCGATGCGCCCGCCGTCCTGAGCGCAATGGCGAGAATGACGGTGGCGGCGAGCAGCGTGGCGCAGGTCCGGCCCGAAAGACCGAGTGCCGGGCGGCCATAAGCCGCGATCGTTCGATTCATGCGATCCTCCCGATACGCTACAGGCGCGTATTCACGCCGAGCGCGCGACCAGCACGCAGCCGGTTGCGATCAGCAGCGTGCCGCCGATACGGGCCGCGCTCAGGCTTTCGCCCAGCCAGAGGGCGCCGGCGAGCATCGTCAGGATGAAGCCCATGCCGACAAAGGGATAAGCGAGCGACAGCGGCGCGCGGCCGAGGACGAACAGCCAGAGGAGCGCGCCGACGCCGTAGAGACCGAGGCCCACGATGATCATCGGGGATTGCGCAAGTCCGCCCACTTCACCGCCGATCCCCGCCGATCGGGCGCCGGCGGCGGCGGTGGTGCCCATTTTGAGCGCAAGCTGGGCAAGCGCGGACAGGCTCACGCTGGCGAGGATGAGAAGGAAAAGGCGCAGGGTCATCGACAAAATTCCGGTCTATCAGCAATTTGCCTCTAGCCGCGCCGGTTCAAGATAAGGTTAAGACATACATTACATGGCGTCGTCCGATTACGGGAACGATCCAAAAACCGTTCGATGGTGATCGTGGATGTGGGGCGATGCCGGGGATGCCATGCAGGCAAGCCTGATCCAATTTTTTCAACACCCTGCTAGGCGAACGGCGCGGTCAGGATGTTGGGGCGGGCGCCGATCCGCGATTCCCGGACCATCCTTTTCACCTCCGCCAGCATCCCGGCATTGTCGATGACGATCCCGTCCTTGATCGTGTGGACGATGCCGCGGGTCCTGCGCATGTGGCGCGCCGCGCCGCCGTCCGCACTGCCGGCTTCGTCGAGCGTCGCGTCGCCGGCGATCGTGACCGCGCCGAACGCGTAGAGAGTGTGGAGATTGCGGACGGGATTGCCGTCGACGATCGCAAGGTCGGCGATATAGCCGGGGCGCACCAGGCCAAGGCGGTCCTCGCCCAGCGTGACGGCGCCGTTGAGTGTCGCGAACTTCAGCGCCTCGAGCGCGTGCACGCCGGTCTCGCGGGAAAGCAGCAATTCGCGGACATTGGCGAAACCGGGCGTCTGCCACATCCAGGGATCGTCGGTGCCGTAGACGATATGGCCGCCGCGCTTGTTGAATTCGAAGATCATGTCGCCCCACAGCGCGAATGCGCGGGCCCATGTCGCCTCGTCGTCCGATGTCCAGTCCCAGTGGAACGCGGCATGGCTGGCACCGGGGACGGAATTGTCGATCAGATATTGATGGCTGAACTTGTCGTGCCAGGGCTGGCTCTGCGCGCGCAGCACGTCCCGGCTCGCTTCGTAGACGACACGGGTGGGCAGCAGGGTGACGCCGCGATCGGCGAGCTCGCCGACGACATCGGTCAGCAATCGCTGGCGGTTGGTGTCGCTCCACACCTGTCCCGCGGCGCGGAAACGCATGCTTTCGTTGCTGTAATTATAGTCGCGCGCGAAATCCTGCACGCGTCGGTCCAGCGCCGCTTCGGCATAGCCATAATGATGTTCGATCATCGTGGCGCCCAGGCGTGCGGCATCGATGGCAGTGATGACCGCATTGTTCTGCGGCTGAAGATGCACGGTGGTGATGCCGCCGACCTGCTTGACGGCGCGGCAGATCGCCCCGAACAATTCCTGGTTCCAGCTCCATTTGTCGAGCGAGACGATGCGCATCCCCTTGGCGGCGATATCGGCCGCGATGCGCGCGGCCTGATCCGGCGCCTCCAGCTGTTCGCGCGTATAGCCCTCGATCTGCTCCCATGGCCAAAGCGGGACGATGCGCGGTGCGAGGATGCGGTTGGCCTTGCTGAGATCGGCCTGTTCGCGGGCATGGGCCAGGCCGCGATCGGGATGGTGGCAGATCGTCGTCACGCCGTGCAGGAGCTTCAGATAATAGACATAGTCGAGCGGCAGCGGCGCCGTCCGCACATGGCAATGCATGTCGATGATGCCGGGCATGACAAACATGCCCGCGGCGTCGATGACGCGATCCCCGGGCGGCGCGGAGCCGGGTTTGGCGGGCGTCATCTCGGCGATCCGGTTGCCCCGAATCACGATGTCCCATGGGCCGTTCGGCGGGCCGCCATGGCCCGGTACGACCATCGCGCCGGCGATCACGAGCTGGCGATAGGGGCCGTCCGCCAGCCCGTCCGATCGCGGGGCAGGGGCGGGCGCCGCGTTCGCCGCGGCCGAAAGGCTCGTCAACAGCCCCATCGTGCCGCCGAGAAGCGTGCGGCGATCGACTGCGGGCAAAAAGCCGTCACGGGCGATCGGTGGCGGTGTTTCGTCCTGCATCGAGATTTCCCCGCCTTTCGCACGATGATCGATTAACTCGAACAAATTCGCGACATTGCGCAACAATGTAATATTTCGATCATAGATCGGCGGTCGGGTGTCGTCGAGAGGCGAATGATATGTGCCGGCACAGGGTCCAAAGGTGCGGGGGTTGGACGCTCTCGGGGGCAAGGGAGCGATCGGCGGATGCGGCCGATGATCGGGCATTGATGATGGCGGAGAGACGCCGTACAAACACCGTTATGACAGGCAAGCGCGTTACAAAACGAACAGGTGCGGACACAGTGGAGGATGCGGTGGCATCGCCCGGAGGTGTGCTGTTCGATCGCCTGGAGCGGGATTTTCGCAGCTTCACCGCGGCGGAGCGAGTGATCGCGAAGTTCATTCTCCAGAGCGGCAATGCGATCGCCTTCGAGACGGCGACTTCGGTCGCGGAAAGGCTCGGCGTCAGCGCCGTCACCGTCGGCCGCTTCTGCCGCAAACTCGGCTATCGCCATTTCCGCGATCTGAAAGGCGAGCTCAAGGCGGATATCGGCGATGTGCCCTGGCCGGCCGGAGAGGCACTTGCCGCATTCGTATCGCGCAGCGATCATGAGGGGCGGCTGAAACGAACGCTCGAGCACGACATCGCCGCCATTGTCGAAGTCTACAGCATGATCGACACGGCGGAGTGGCGCAGCATCGTCTCGCTGCTCAGCCATGCCTCGATATTGCATGTGGCCGGGTTCCAGTCGGAACGCGCCTTTGGTCATTATCTCGTGAACATTCTCCAATATGTGCGTCGCGACGTGCATCTGGTGGATATGACGTCCGGAAATTTCGCCGATGTCCTGGCCGACGACCGCGAGAACCGATGCCTGGTCGTGTTCGAGACTCGCCGTTATTCCAAACAGGCCTATACGCTTTGCGAAAAGGCCTATGCCGCCGGGATCGACCTGGTCGTCATCACCGACAAATATTGCAATTGGGCGCGAAAGTTCACGCCGCACGTCATCGCGGTTTCGACCGCTTCGGAACTGTTCTGGTCTTCGAGCTCCGCATTGTCGGTGACCGTCACCCAGCTGTGCAACGGCGTGGTCGCCAAGCTCGGTTCGCAAGTCGAGCCCAGGCTGGAGCAATTCACCGAGCTTTATCAGGATTTCGTCGGTCATATCGGCGACCGGCGACGCGCCTAGAGCAGACCGCATCCCGCCGCGATGATCGACGAAGCGGGAGGCGATGAAACGGCATTCGGAAAAGGCCGCTCGTCCTCCGCGTCTCTGCGTCTCCGCGTGAACCCGTTGGCTTGGGGCGCCTGTCTAGCCGGGGATGGTTCGCGCGGAGGCGCGGAGGGGAGGGGGGCGACGTCCTATCGCCATTAACTCATGCCTCGAAATTTTCCGTCAGCGCTGTGACGGCCTCTCCCAGCTTTGGCGACGTTCGCGGATGGCTGCTGGTGCTATGTTATATTTTGTTCATTGTTGCTTGACATTTAGGTAAGTTTTATAACATTTCTTGTCGTCCGATGCGGCTCGAGCGATTTTCGTGCGCGCAGATGGGAGAGGGGAAATATCCATGGTCTGTGGTGCCGGTCTTCGGTTCGGGCGGTTTCTGGCGATCGCAGAGCCGCGATTTTCGGTTCGGCGCGCCGAAGCGCAAATGTCGCGGGGCGTTTGAGATGCGGATTCCGACGCCGTACCTCCTGTTCCTTGGCGACGCGACCTATGCGAAGACGGCGCAAGGCGTGCGCGACTGGAGGCCCGAATCCTGCCTGGCGCAATTCCGTTTTCCCGGTTCGCCGCTCGACCTCGGGCTGCCGGACATGGGGTTCGACGAAGCGGTCCTCGCCGGCGCGCGGACATTGCTGATCGGCGTGGCGCCGGCCGGGGGGCAGCTTCCGGAGGCCTGGATCGAACCGCTCGAACAGGCGCTCGCCGCCGGCCTCGACATTGCCAGCGGCCTGCACACGCGGCTGAACGACGATGCCAGGCTGAAGGCCCGCGCGGAGGCGCATGGCCGGACGCTGCATGACGTGCGCCGTCCCACGATCGAATTCGATATCGGGGATTTCGCCTTTCGGCCGGGTCGGCGCGTGCTCACCGTCGGCACCGATTGCGCGGTCGGCAAGAAATACACGGCGCTCGCGATCGAACGCGAAATGAGGCAACGGGGAATTCCGGCCGATTTTCGCGCCACCGGCCAGACCGGCCTGCTGATCTCCGGCCAGGGCGTGGTCATCGATTCGGTGATCGCGGATTTCATTTCGGCGGCGGCGGCAACGCTGTCGCCGGCGAACGCGCCCGATCATTGGGACGTGATCGAAGGGCAGGGTTCGCTTTTCCATCCGGCCTATGCCGGCGTCACGCTCGGCCTGGTGCATGGCAGCCAGCCCGACGCGATGATCCTGTGCGGCGACCCCGCGCGCGACACGATCGGCGGATTTCCGCTCTATGCCCGGCCGCCGCTGCAGGCATGTATCGAGGCCTATACGGGGCTCGCCCGGCTGACCAATCCCGACGCGCGCGTCGCCGGCATCAGCCTCAACACGTCGAGCATGTCGGCGGCGGAGGCGGAGCGCGCGCTGCGCGAGGCCGAGGATGCCACGGGGCTGCCGGCGGTCGATTCGGTCCGGACGGGTGTCGCACGCCTCGTCGACGCACTCGTATCGGGGGATTGATCGGATGGGTCTGATATCCAGGGGCGTTGAAGGCAGCAGCAGGGCCCGGCGCCCGGTCGTCGCATTGTTCGGTTGCCTGTTCGCAACGGCTGCGCCGGTCGCCCCCGTCGTCGCACAGGGCACGCTGGCGGATTATGAGCGCGCCGCGCTGTTCCAGAATGCCGACAGCCTGGTTTCCCGGATGACGCTGGAGCCCAACTGGATCGCGGAAAGCGACAGTTTCTGGTATGTCGACCGGCATGGCGGCGCGAAGACGTTCATGTTCGTCGATCCGGCGCGGAACGTCCAGAAACCCGCATTCGACCATGCCCGGCTGGCGGCGGCGCTGTCGCGGGCGACGGGCAAGACCTATTCGGCGACGGCATTGCCGTTCGACGCGATCGCCTATCGTGCCGGGACGGAGATCGCGGTCGCGATCGATACCGGCGGCTGGCGATGCAGTGTGAGGAGCTATGACTGCGTCGCGATCCCGTCGCCGCAACGGCCCAACGAAATCCTATCGCCCGACGGCCGCCGCGCCATATTCGTGAAGGATCATAATCTCTGGGTTCGCGATACGCTGACCGACCGGGAAGCCGCGCTGACCGTCGACGGGTCGGAAAGCGACAGCTATGCCGAGCTGGATCCGCTGGCGACGGTCACGACGCGGATGCTCGACGATCCGGTGATGCCGCTGGCCAGCTTCTCGCCCGATTCCCGGAAGCTCCTCGCGGCGCGAAGCGATGCCCGCAAGGTTCGCGAACTGGGGGTGGCGCAGACGATATCGGGCGCGGCGCCGCATGTGCAAACCTATCGTTCGCCCATCGCCGGCGATGCGGAGCTCTTCAAGGCGCAGATGGTGCTGGTCGATCTGGACAAGGGCACGAGCATGCCCGTGCGGTACGGGCCGTTCGATCGGATCTCGCCGCTGGAGACCTTCACGTGCTGGAATCCCGCGAGCACGGTGGCATGTTTCACCGAGGACGGGCGCGGCTACAAGTCGGTGACGCTGCATCTGGCCGATGCCGCGACGGGGACGGTCCGCACGGCGCTGTCGGAGCAGAGCGACACCTATATCGACCGGGGGCGTGCCGCGGACATCCTCGGCGATGGCGGCGACGTCGTCTGGACCTCCGATCGCGACGGGTGGGCGCATCTCTATCGCGTCGACGCGCGCACCGGCCGCGTGCGCAATCCGATCACCCGCGGCGAATGGGCCGTCCGCGCGCTCGCCCATGTCGATCAGAAACGCGGGCGCGTCTTCTTCACGGCGGGCGGGCGCGAGCCGGACCGCGATCCCTATTACCGGCACCTCTACAGCATCGGCCTCGACGGCAAGGGTCTGAAGCTGCTGACGCCGGAAGACGCGGATCACATCGTTTCGGTCTCCCCCACCGGCCGCTATTTCGTCGACACCTATTCGCGCATCGACAAGGCGCCGGTCTCGGTTCTGCGCGGTGCGGACGGCGGCTTGGTCCGCGAACTCCAGCGCGGGGATATCGCCCGGCTTCAGGCCGCCGGCTGGCGCGCGCCCGAGCCGTTCAAGGTGAAGGCCGGCGATGGCAAGACCGACCTGTTCGGCGCGATCTACCGTCCCAGCAATTTCGATCCGTCGCGCCGCTATCCGGTGCTGGACGCGATCTATCCGGGGCCGCAATCGATCCGCACGCGCAAATCCTTCCCGCAGCAGAGCTGGGAGAAGAACGAGCAGGCGATCGCGGAGCTGGGCTTCATCGTCGTGACGCTGGACGGGCGCGGCACGCCGTTGCGCTCGCGCGCGTTTCGGGAATTGTCGTTCGGCAATCTTGGCAGTGCCGGGGGCCTCGACGATCATGTCACGGGCCTGAAACAGCTTGCCGCGCGCTATCCGTACATGGATCTCGATCGCGTCGGCATCTACGGTCATTCCGGCGGCGGCTATGCATCGACCCGTGCGCTGCTGAAATATCCGGACTTCTACAAAGTCGCGGTGTCGTCGTCGGGCAATCACGACCAGCGCAGCTATTATGCCGGCTGGGGCGAGCGTTTCGAAGGCTATCCGGTGGGCAGCAATTTCGAGGCGCAGGCTAATCCGGCGCTGGCGGCAAATCTGAAGGGCAAGCTGTTGCTGGTCCATGGTGAGATGGACGACAATGTCCATGCGTCGGGCACGATGCAGATGGTGGATGCGCTGGTCGCCGCCAACAAGGATTTCGACCTGCTGATCCTTCCGAACCGAAACCATGTCATGATCGATCTCGCCAAGGGCAAATCCGCTCCCCGCATTTTCGATCCCTATTTCCTGCGCCGACGCTGGGATTATTTCGTCCAGCATCTGCTGGGGGTGACGCCGCCGGGCGAATTCCAGCTGCGTCAGGTCAAACCGCAACCCTGAAACGCTGCTTTGCGCGTTCGCCCGCTTCCGGGCGCCTTATTCATTTTCCAAGGAGTGCTTCATGGACAGACGGGCAGATGGGGCGACCGGCAGTTCGCGGCGCGAGTTCGTCGTTCGGGCGGGGATCGGTACGCTGGCTGCCGCCGTCGCTTCGGCGCCGGCGATCGGCGCCGAGGCCTCGGCCGCGACTGCCGGTGGCGGCCCGATCCAGGGCCCGATCTGGATCGACGCCTTGTCGGGGCTGGCAGGACTGGCAGAGGCGCCGGTGATCGAAACGAGCGCGCTGGAGGCGCTTGCGGCATCGTCGCTGTCGATGTTTTCGATCACGGTGGCGATCACGGTGGGCCCACCCGGCACACCGAATTTCACGTATGAAGAGGCCGTTGCGGATCTGGGGCGCTGGCAGGGGCGCTTCGCGCGCTATCCCGACAAGCTCGTCCATGTGACGCGTGCCGACGATATCCTGGAGGCGAAGCGGCTGGGCAGGACGGCGGTCATGCTCAATTTCCAGAACACCGCGCATCTCAGGGGCGATTTGCGCAATCTGGAACTGTTCCACAGCCTGGGCGTGCGTCAGATCCAGTTGACCTACAACTCGCTGAACGATGTCGGATGCGGATGCACCGAAAGGACCGATGGCGGCCTCAGTTATTTCGGTATCGACGCGATCGCGCGGATGAACGAACTGGGCATATTGGTCGACCTGTCGCACAGCAACGAACGCACCGCGCTCGACGCCATCGCGGTCGCCAGGAAGCCGCTGGCGATAACCCACACCAATTGCCGCGCCCTGCGCGACCATCCGCGCTGCAAGACCGATGAGGAGATCCGAAAAGTGGCGGCCATTGGCGGCGTGGTCGGGATGACGACCTATGGCACTTTCGTCGGCGCGCGGGCGCCGGTGACGCTCGACGATTTCATCCGGCATGTCGAGCATGCGGTGAAGATCGCGGGCATGGATCATGTCGGGATCGGCAGCGATACGGCCATCCAGCCGGTCGATTATCCGAAGTCGGAAGCGGAGTTCAACGAACATGCCCGCAGCCCGTCGAATTTCCGCCCGATGCCCGACGTCAAGTGGAACGACCAGATCCTGGCGCTCGACGGCCCGTCGAAATTCCGGACCATCGCCGATGCCCTGAAGCGCCGCGGATTTGCCTCACGCGATATCGACAAGATTCTCGGCGGGAATTTCCTGCGGCTCTATCGCGAGGTGATCGGCTGAAGCGCCGAACGATCGGGGGGCGTGTTCGGCGCCCGCGCAATGCCCGTCAGCCCGCCATCGGCTGCAACGCGATGCGCCGACGGACGGTTTCGTTGAGCAGGCAGCTCGGCACCTCGACCATGTCGATCGTTCCGCCCACCGCGATCGCCCGGCACTCGGCGTCGCGGCGCTTGATCCAGGCACGCTCCTCGGCGCGAAGTTGGGCCTGGCCGGCGGGATCGCGCTTGGCCAGGGCCGAGCGATAGGCGGCGTTCAGCCGATCGTCCTGCACCTTGAGTTCGGCATTGAAGCAGCCGCCCATCGCCACCGAAACCCCCTTCGCCGCGTCGCCCATGTTCAGGCAGGCGTCGAGGGCGGGCGTATATTGCGCGCGGATCTGTTCGTCCGAAAGCGCGAGGGCCGGCGCTGCCGCGAGCGGCTCCTGCGGCGGGCGGGCTTCTTCCGCTCCGGCGCCGTTGGCGGCGGGGCCGGGGGACGCATTACCCACGATTTCCGCATTGCCATCATGCGCGTCGATCGTGGGAGTGCCGCCCCGATCGCAGGCGGCGATGAAAAGCAGCAGCAGGGGAATGGACAATCGCATTGCTGGCATTTGGCTGATCCTCGTCATGACCGGAGCATAACGCACCAATTCGACATGGGGCCACAGAAAGGATCGGTGGGAAAGCGGGGCAAGGCGAGCCCGGTTTCGTGCCGCTCGGGCGATCGCGCAAAGATCGCTCGAAAATGGATCAGTCTGGCCGTGCCATGCCATGGTGTTTTTGGTTAATGCCGCATTCGCTGCATCTGGGCATCAACCGGCCGTCAGGTGCAGCAACCCCCTCTGCCAAAACCTTCCAGGGCCAGGCCGTGCGATAGGTGGCTCGTACGGAACCAACGCACCCGACCAGCCAATCGGGCCTCAAAAGAAAGCCCCGAATCCGCGTGAGATCCGGGGCCGAGGCAGCGCCGTGCGGTGCGCGCCTCCAAGTTGGGGAAGTTGTCACTACGCGCCTGCCGATCATTGGTTTCGGCAGAGCGGAAAAAAACGGCGACTGCGCGGCCGGCCAACGGACGATCAGGCCCTATGCATTCGATAGGCCGGCGCGGTAATGGTCGATCCGTGCCCCTGGTGAATCGCAATTCCGGTCATGACGTGTCGAGCGACGGCGTGTCTCGATGCCCGTCCCGGCCGGTTCGGTCGTCGACGACCCCATGATCCGGATCGATCACTTCCTCACCGGCGCCGTCAGGCCGCTCGGGCCGCGCGCGACGCCGAGCGGCATCGACAAGCATCCCGTTTCCGGCCGGATCCGGCTCGGTCGCGACGGGCTGGTCGGTGACGCCCAGGGCGACCGGAAACATCATGGCGGGCCGGACAAGGCGGTGCATCATTATGCCCGCGATCATTATGCCTATTGGCGCGAGGCGATCGGCGAGCGCGACATATTGGCGCAGGCGGGCGCGTTCGGCGAGAATGTCTCGACCGTCGGGCTGACCGAGGCCGACATGGCGGTGGGCGACACGTTCCGCCTGGGCTCGGCACTGATCCAGGTGAGCCAGGGCCGGCAGCCCTGCTGGAAGCTCAATCTGCGCTTCGGCGTGCCAGACATGGCGCGCCGGCTCCAGGCGAGCGGACGGACCGGCTGGTATTATCGCGTGCTGGAAGAAGGGAATGTCGAGGCTGGCGACGCGCTGGCCCTGGTCGATCGCCTGTCGCCCGACTGGACGATCGCGCGGCTGTGGCGCGCGCTCTATGTCGACACGCTCAACATGCCGGAACTCGCGATGATTTCGGAACTCGCGCATCTGCCCGATGGGTGGCGACATTATGCGGCGAAGCGCCTGGCGACCGGCCGGGTCGAGGACTGGTCGCGCCGGTTGACCGGCGTCGAACCGGAGGAGCCGTCATGAATCCCGGCCCGCTGGTCATCAGCATCCAGAGCCAGGTCGTCCACGGCAAGGTCGGCAACAGCGCAGCGGTGCCTGCATTGCAGGCGCACGGCCTGACCGTCGCGGCGGTGCCGACCACCCTGCTTTCCAACCATCCCCATTATCCGACGATGCGCGGCCGGGTGCTGCCGCCCGAGCTGCTGGCGGAACTGCTGACCGGTGTCGAGGAGCGCGGGCTGGTCGAGGCCGCGACCATTCTGGTGACCGGCTATCTCGGCTCGGTGGAAAATGGCGAGGTGGTGGCGCGCTTCGTCGAGCGCGCCAGGCGCCGAAACCCGAAACTGCTCTATGTCTGCGATCCGGTCTGTGGCGACGACGATCTTGGCGGCTTCGTCGCGCCCGGGTTGCAGGCGATCTTCGTCGATCGGCTGCTGCCCCTCGCCGATGTCGCGACGCCCAATGGCTGGGAAGTCCGCGCGCTCACGGGGCGCGAGGATCTGCGCGAAGCTGCTGCGGCGCTGCAGGCGATCGGGCCGGGCGGGGTGATCGTGACGGCCGGGAATGGCGGTGACGGGGACCTGCGGACATTGGTGATCGACGGGCGCGAGACATGGCAGATCCGTTCGCCGCGGCTTCCCGTCAGGCCGGCGGGCAGCGGCGACCTGTTCACCGCCTGCCTGGTGGCGAAGCTTGCCCGCGGCAGCGGGCTGATGCGTGCGGCGGAGGATGCGGTCGCAGCCGTGCATGCCGTGCTCGCGCAGACCGGCACCGAGCCCTGGGCGGAGATGCCCGTCGAGGCGTGCCTGGGGGCGATCGTTGCGCCGTCACGGTCTTTCATATGCGAGCCGCTTCTGGCGGATCGCATGCCCTAGCGCGCTGGGCTAGGGGGGCGCCTCTGCAAAGGAGGATTTAATGAGCGAAACATATCCGGGGTCATGCCTGTGCGGCGCGGTGCGGTTCGAGATTTCGGGGGCGTTTGAGGGCTTCTTTCTGTGCCATTGCTCGCGCTGCCGGAAAAATACCGGATCGGCGCACGCGGCCAATCTGTTCTCGCGCACCGCGCGGCTCGACTGGCTGGCGGGTGAGGATCGGGTGCGGACCCATGCGGTACCGGACACGCGGCACCGCAGGAGCTTTTGCACGGAATGCGGATCTGCTCTGCCCGGCCTGCACATGGACGGCGCATTGATCGTGGTGCCGGCGGGAAGCCTGGACGGGCCACTGGGTATCCGGCCCGACGCGCATATCTTCAGCGCCAGCCGCGCCGATTGGGACGATCGGCTGGAGGATGTGCCGCGGCACGATGAATTACCGGCGTGATGCGGGTGTCAGGCCGGTATCGTCGCATCCTGCGCGATCCGGCCGGCCAGCTCCTTGACCAGCTTGGCGGCCACCGCCGCGGTCATGCCGTTGATATCCCGGTCGGGATTATATTCGACGATATCCGCGCCGATGACGGGGCCGGGGATCGCGTCGATCAGGTCGAGCACTTCGCGCACGCTGAGCCCGCCCGGCTCATGATGCGAGACGCCCGGCGCGAATGCGGGGTCGAGGCCATCGAGATCGATCGAGATATAGGTCGGGCCGGTTGGCAGGCTGGCGAGCGCCTGTCGATATTGGCGGGCGGTGAAGGCGGCGACGCCATAGCGGTCGATCTGCCCCTTTTGCACATCGTTGACGGTGCGCACCCCGATCTGGGTCAGCGAGCGGGCGAGGCCGCGTTCGAGAATGCGGGCCATTGGCGAGGCATGGGAATGCGGATTGCCTTCGAAATCGGGATAGAGGTCGGGATGGGCGTCGATATGGACGAGATTGGGGGCAGCGTGCCCGGCGCGCGACAGCCCTTCGAGAAGCGGCCAGGAGACGAAATGGTCGCCGCCCAGGAACAGCCCGGCGCCGTCGCGGAAGATTGCCGCCGCCGCATCGGCGATGATGTCGAGATCGCGCGGCGTTTCGGTCGTCGCGACATTGCCGGCATCGCCGAAGATATCGGCGCTTTGGAGATCCCAGCCATTTTCGGACGACATGTTCGACGACCCCGAATGGAGCGCCGCGCGGATCGCATCGGGCGCCTTTGCCGGCCCGCGCAGATGCGACGAATTGATGTCGGTGGGAATTCCGAGCAGCGTGACCTTTGCGGGCATTCGAATTGACCTTCTTGTGTTCGCGATGCCGTTTAGCACCACCTGCACGCGTTCGGCAGTGTCTGCCCGATCGCGCCTGTTGGTTCAAAAGCGGAGGATCGCTAACAGCGGGACGATGACGACAGGATCACTGCCACCGATATTCGCCACGCCTGCCATGCGGGGACGGCTGGAATTGATTGCCGCAAGCCATAAACGATTGACCGGCCGCGCGCTGGTGCCGGCCACCGCCGATCCGGCGCAGGCGCTGTGGACCGCGCCGCGCGTCGTCGTCGCGCATGGCATGGAGGCCGATCCGATCTTCTTTTTCGGCAATCTTGCCGCACTCGACCGGTTCGAGGTGACGCTGGGCCAATTCACCGCGATGCCGTCGCGCCTGTCGGCGGAGGCGATGTTGCGCGAAGAGCGCCAGCTACTGCTCGACCGAGTCACGCGCGACGGCTTCATCGACGATTATTCGGGAATCCGCATTTCCGCGACCGGGCGCCGGTTTCGCATCGAGCAGGCAATTGTGTGGAATCTGATCGACGATCATGGCGCGATCCATGGCCAGGCCGCGACATTCGATCGCTGGATCGATTTGTCCGAATAACCGCGCAGATCTCCGATCATAAGGGACGATTTCCACCGCTTCGGATCAAAAGATCGTTTCGCTTCCGTCCTTTGTGCTGGCAGGACGAAAAATCCTGTGTCATGAACGCGCAGCGAACAGGGGACGCGATGAAAGCGGGGCGGTGGCCCGCCTCGTTCAAGATGTACCGGACCGGCGAAAGCTGTCCGGCTGTCGTCGTTTCCTCGACTGAATATAGAACAAGACTAGTCGTTGGGCAGTCACAATGGGCGATTATGCGCCGTGTGATGTGATATTTGGGGGTGGAAGCCATGTCGTTTGCTTACAAGAATCCGGCCAATGTGGTCGATGCCGACAATCCCCTGTTTGAGCTCGACGGTGCGAATTCGGTCGTCTCGGCCGATGTCGGTGGCACCACCTATGTCTTCGTTGCCGGCGCGGACGACAACGGCATCAGCGTCTTCAGCCTGGCGCGGGACGGCACGCTGACCAATGTCGCGAATGTCGACGATACGGCCGGCGTCAATCTCGGTGCCGCCAAAGGGCTTTCGACCGCCATGGTCGACGGCAACACCTATCTGTTCGTCGCCGGTACGTCCGAGAACGGCATCAGCGCGTTTCGTGTCGGTACCGACGGATCGCTGACCAACGTCGCCAATGTGGTCGATGACGGCACGCTCCGGCTGACCGGCGTCACCGACACCGCCACGATCACCGTCGCCGGCAACACCTATCTGTTCGCGGCGGGCGCCGGCGACAGCGGCGTCAGCGGCTTTCGCGTCGCCGGTAACGGTGCGCTCACCAATATCCTCAATGTCGCCGATACCGACAATGTCGCTTATGAACTGGGTGGCGTGTCGACGCTCGCAACCGTCACGATCGGCGGCAACAGCTTCCTGATCGCGGGCGGCAACGCGGACGATGGGGTCAGCGTCTTCCAGGTTTCGGCAGGTGGCACATTGACCCATGCCGGCAGCGTTGCGGACAATGCCACGCTCAACCTGGACGGTGTCAGCGACATCACCACGGCGGTCGTCGCTGGCGTCACTTATGTCTTCGCCGTGGGTTCCGGCGATTCCGGCGTCAGCGTGTTCTCCATGAGCAGCGCGGGCGTGCTGACCAATGTCGACAATGTCGGCGACACTGGGGGGACCTGGCTGCAGGGGGCGAACAGCGTCAGCGTCGTGACGTTCGGCGACACCAGCTATCTCGCCGTCAGCGGCCCCGAGACCCTCAGCGGCGCCAGCGGCGCCAGCCTGTTCCGCATCGACGCCGGCGGTACGCTGACCTTCTTCGAGAATATCATGGACACCACGACGCGCGTCCTGGCCGGTGGAGCGACGCTGGGAACGGTCAGCGTGGACGGTGCCAACTATCTGCTCGCCGCTGGCGCCAACGAAGACGGTCTCAGCATATTCGGTTCCAAGCCGACCGGCCAGCTCTATTTCCTGACTCAGGGCGACCCCGCCGATACGCGGCTGAGCTATATCAACAATGACGGCAGCAATCAGACCATCATCGTCGACAATAGCGCGGCGATGAACCTGATCACGAGCACGCCGCAGCAAATCGGCGTCGATACCGCGGCGGGATTCTATTTCGCGATCGTCAATGGCGGCAATGACGGTAGTGAAGCCCGGCTGGTGCGCGGCTCGTTGACCGGCGGGGCGGTGACGGCGCTGGTGAGTTTCGATGGCGTGGACAATGTCTTCGGTACCGATGACGATGATATCGTCAATGCGCTGTACGTCGATGTCATCGGGCACAAGATCTATGTCGGAATCCAGGGTTTCACGGATCCCTTCACGCTCGATCTGGCCAATACGGGCATTCGCCAATATAGCTATGATCCGCTGACCGGTGGGATCACCGACGACGGTTTCATCGTTCGGGCCGACACCGACGCTACCAAGCCGATCGATACGCATGGCCTCGATCTGCTGGATGTCCGCGACTTCGCGCTCAACCGGGCGACGAACACCCTGTATTTCACCGAGCAACTGAACGGTGTGGAGCAGGGCGTCTATCGAATGGACCTGACCACCAAGGTTATCACGCCCTTGGTCAGCGACGCCCAGTTCGGCGATGATGGATCGAACGGCTATATCATTTCCGTCGAGGTCAATCACGCCAACAACCTCGTCTATTTCACCACGCAGTCGACTTCGCCGCAAGGTGGGGGATCGTTCGATCAGAACCAGAATGCGATCTGGTATATCAGCGGCACCGATACATCCGGCATAGCGACGAAGGTGGTGTTGAACTTCGTTCAGCCGACTTTCTATCCTGGGGATATCAAGTTCGACGCCTCCACGCGGCAGCTTTACGTCACCTCCGAGGAACTCACGCCCGACAGCAATGACGATGTCATCTATGTTTACCAGCTCAATGCGGCTGGAACCGCCGGAACCTTTGTCAATGTCGTTTATCCCGAGCCCAGCTTCAGCGGCATCGGCGCCAATTTCGGCGGACTGGCGTTCAACAGTCTTCCCACGCTTGCCGGCCTGAGCGGCACGGGTACGGCGATCTCCGAACAGGGCGCCGCAGTGACCCTGCTGACCGGCGCGCCGACGATCACCGATGTCGATGGCGGTTCTCTGTCGTACGCGACCGTGCAGGTCACCGGCGGCAAGTTCACCGCGAATGAAAGCAGTTCGAACGACGATCATCTGGGCTATGGCGCCGGCCAGCAGATCTCGGGCCAGATCGCTGGCACCAACATCACGATATCGTGGGATGCGGCGAGCGAGACGCTGACGCTGTCCGGTTACGATACCATCGCCAATTATCAGGCCGTGCTGAGCCAGATCAGCTTCTGGTCGACCGGCGATAATCCCACCAATTCCGGCCTCAACACCAATCGCACCATCACCTGGACAGTCAGTGACGGCGCGGACGACGTTCCGGGCGGTTTGCGGAACAGCGGCACCACGCAGATCACGATCGAGGCGGTGAACGATTCTCCGGCGCTCAGCGTCGGCAGCGCGATGACGGTTGCCGAGGATGCGACCAACGTGATCGTCACCGGCGTCTCCTTTTCCGATCCGGATGCCAATCCCGCGCTCGACATCGTCACGGTCCGGCTCACCATCGGCCTCGACGCCGGCACGCTTACCCTTGCGACCAATATCGCGGGCGGTATTGTCTCGGGTGACATCACCGGCAACGGCAGCTCGGACGTCACGATCAGCGGTACGCTCAACGCGATCAACGCCACGCTGTCCGGCAGCGGCCTCAGCTTCACGCCGAACACCAATTTCAACGGTTCGACCTCGCTGAATGCCTTGATCGAGGACAATGGAGCAAACGGCACCGGCGGTTCGAACGGGGATTCGGCCAGCAGGACGATCACCGTCACCGCGGTGAACGATGCGCCGACGGTGTCCGGCGACGGCACGGAAGACAGCACGACGATCTTCGAGGATCAGCCCTCGGCGACGGGCCAGTCGATCTCCAGCCTGTTCTCGGGCCAATATTCCGATGCGGCCGACAATCAATACCACAATTTCCTCAACCCGACGGGGTCTTCGCCGGGCGCGTTCAGCGGCGTTGCCGTGGTCGGCAACGCGGCGACGACCGAGGGCGATTGGGAATATTATAACGGCGTCACCTGGGCGACGATCTCGACCAGCGCATCGCAATCTTCGGCGACCTTGTTGTCGGACACGGCGATGATCCGCTTCAATCCGGCCGCCAATTATAACGGCCCCGAACCGACGCTGACCGTTCTGCTGATCGACAATTCGGGCGCCGCCATCACCAACGGACAGGTCGTCAATATCGCGGCCACTGGCGGGACCACGCCCTATTCGACGGACACGGTCGTACTGGGCGGCACGATCACGGCGGTCAACGATGCGCCGACATCGACGAACCTGTCGGGCGACAGCGTGACCTTCACCGAGGGTGACATACCCGTTCTGCTCGATTCCGCTGGCAACGCAACGATCAGCGACATCGACAGCGCCAATTTCGACGGCGGCACGCTGACCGTCGCGATCACGACCGGCTATGTGGCGGGTGAGGATGCGCTGAGCATCGATACGTCGGGCGGCACGGTGACGACGAACCCCGGCGTGGTGTTCGTCAGCGGCGTCCAGGTCGCCACTTTCGTCGCGACCGGCGGCTCGATCACCTTCACCTTCGATCCGGATGCGACGCCGGCGGCGGTGCAGGCGATCGTCCGTGCGATCAGCTACAACAACACCAGCCAGGATCCGACCGAAAGCACGCGCACCGTCACCTGGACACTGGTGGACGGTGACGGCACTGCCAATAGCGGTACGGATACGCTGAGCGTCACGAGCAGCGTCAATGTGGTGGCGGTCAACGACGCGCCGTCGGGCGCGGATCATACCGCGACGTTGCTGGAGGATGGCAGCTACACGCTCGCGACCGCCGATTTCGGCTTCAGCGATCAGAGCGAGGGTGATGATTTTGCTGGAGTGGTGCTTACCACATTGCCCGCCGACGGCACGTTGCTACTCAACGGCGTTGCGATCACCATTGCCGACACCTTCGTCAGCGCGGCGGACATCGCGGCCAACCTGCTGACTTACACCCCCGCCGCCAACGGCAACGGCACGGGCTATGCCAGCTTCACCTTCCAGGTGCGTGACGATGGCGGCACCGCGAATGGCGGCGAGGATACCGACCAGGGCGCGAACACTTTCACCTTCGACGTGACGCCGGTGAACGATGCGCCGACCTCGACGAACCTGTCGGGCGACAGCGTGACCTATACCGAGGGCGCGAGCCCCGTCTTCCTCGATCTGGGCGGCAATGCGACGATCTCCGACATCGATGGCGACGATTATGACGGCGGCACGCTGACCGTCGCGATCACGACCGGCTATGTGGCGGGTCAGGATGCGCTGAGCATCGATACGACGGGCGCGGTGACCACCAACCCCGGTGTGGTGCTGGTCGGCGGTGTTCCGGTCGGCACATTCCTCGCCACCGGTGGTTCGATCAGCTTCACCTTCAATGCGACCGCGACCGCTGCGGACGTGCAGGCGATCACGCGTGCGATCACCTATAACAACACCAGCCAGGATCCGGACACGTCGACGCGCACGGTGACCTGGACGCTGGTGGACGGAAGCGGCACGGCGAATGGCGGTGCGGACACGCTGAGCGTCACGAGCAGCGTCAATGTGCTGAGCGTGAACGACGCACCGTCGGGCACCGATCACACCGCGACCCTGCTCGAGGATGCGACCTATACCTTAGCGGCGGCGGACTTCGGGTTCGGCGATAGCGATGGCGATAATCTGGCGGGCGTGGTGTTCACCACGGTCCCGGCGGCGGGCACGCTCTATCTCGACATCGATGGCGGCGGTGTGGGCCTGCCGACCGCGATCGGCGCGGGCGATGTCGTCATGCTGTCGCAGATCAACGCGGGGCATGTCTATTATGTGCCGGCGGCGAACGGCAACGGCGCGGGCTATTCGAGCTTCACTTTCCAGGTGCAGGACGACGGCGGCACCGCGAACGGCGGCGAAGACACCGACCAGACGCCGAACCTGTTCACCTTCGATGTGACCGGTGTGAACGATGCGCCGACTTCGACGGGGGTGTCCGGCGACGCTGCAGTGTGGATCGAGGCGCAGGGTCCGGTGAAGCTGGACGTGGGCAGCAACGGCACGATCGCGGATGTGGACAGCACGAACTTCGACGGCGGCACGCTGACGGTTG
>NZ_JBYSZM010000053.1:0-34251 GCF_058787155.1 Sphingobium sp. FW305-3-2-15-F-TSA7
CCGGGGGCCGGTGCGGCTTCGGAAATGTGCTCTTCCGCACATTTCCGAAACAGATCAGGGGGCCGCATGTCGATCGAAGCCAAAAGATTGAAATCCATCATCGGCGGATCGGCCGGCAATCTCGTCGAATGGTATGACTGGTTCGCCTATGCGTCGCTCGCCATCTATTTCGCCCCCGCCTTCTTCCCGAAAGGCGACCCCACCGCGCAGTTGCTGAGCACCGCCGCGATCTTCGCCGTCGGCTTTCTGATGCGGCCGCTCGGCGCATGGGTCATGGGCATTTACGGCGACAGGCATGGCCGCAAGGCCGGACTGGCGCTGTCGGTCGGGCTGATGTTCGCGGGATCGCTGATCATTGCGATCGCGCCCACCTACGAACAGGCCGGTGCATTCTCGCCGATGATCCTGCTGTTCGCGCGCATGCTCCAGGGCCTTTCGGTCGGCGGCGAATATGGTGCCAGCGCCACCTATCTCTCCGAAATGGCGACGCGCGATCGCCGCGGTTTCTATTCGAGTTTCCAATATGTCACGTTGATCGGCGGCCAGTTGACCGCGCTGGGCGTGCTGCTCGCGATGCAGGCGATGCTCAGCGAGGCGGCGATCGAGGGCTGGGCATGGCGCATCCCGTTCCTGATCGGCGCGCTGCTCGCGCTCGCCGTCTATCTGCTCCGCCGGAATCTGGCCGAAACCGACGCGTTCAAGGCGATCGATCGCGCCGCACAGCCGACATCGTCGGCGCGGCATCTGGTGAAAGCGCATCTGCGCCCGACCATATTGCTGGTGATGATGACCGCGGGCAGTTCCTCGGCCTTTTACGCCTACACCACCTATCTCCAGAAATTCCTGGTCAACACCAGCGGCTTCGGCCGCGAAACCGCCACCCAGATCACCGCGCTGGCGCTCGTCATCTTCATGCTGCTCCAGCCGCTGCTCGGGCTGTTGTCCGACCGGATCGGACGCAAACCGTTGCTGCTCTGGTTCGGCGTGACCGGCATGCTCGTCACCGTGCCGATCTTCACGATGCTGTCGACGACGACGGATCCCGTCATCGCCTTCATGCTCAGCCTGATCCCGCTCGTCGCGATGGCGCCCTACACCGCGATCGGCGCGGTCGTGAAAGCAGAGATGTTCCCCGCACATATCCGCACACTGGGCGTCGCCCTGCCCTACGCCATCGGCAATGCCGCATTCGGCGGCACCGCCGAGACGGTTGCGCTCTGGCTGAAGAACCAGGGCGTCGAAGCGGCCTTTTACTGGTACATCACCGCGCTGATCGGCGTCGCGACGATCGCATTCCTGCTGGTGCCGGATACGCAGAAGACCAGCATGATCAAGGAAGATTGAGGGCCGGCGGTCAGCCCGCTTCTTCTTCCTCGAAGGTCACCGCGACATCGCCATTGGCCGACAGGCGGACCGTATCGCCCTCTATGTCCGCGACCAGACCGGTCGAGATATAATGATGATGGCCTTCATGGCTGCCCTGCCCGCTGTCGGCCTTGGTCAGCTTGATGCGATGACCTTCGACCTTGTCGACCGTGCCGACATGGACGCCGTCGGCGCCGATGACGTCCATATGTTCGCGGATCTGGCTGATATCGGTCATGATGCTGTCCTTCGCTTGGATGAGACGCCCTCAACGCACCGCCGCCCCTCAAGGATGCATCGTCAATCGCACCAGGGCTGCCGGCCGCGACCATAGGGGCGCGCCAGGCCTTCCGACACCAGCATCCCGCCGATCGACGTGCCGTCGCGCGTGACGATACGAAGCTTGCGGCCGTAGCGATCGGTATCGCGTCCACGAATCTCCAGGTCGAACGCGCCCTGATTGAGCAGCACCTGCAGCCGTCGCGTCGCCCGCTCGCCCAGTTCCGCTTCGGCCGCACAGCGCGGCGGATGGGTTTCGGGCGTATCGATGTCGGCGATGCGGATCTTGGCGCCATCCACCCAGAAGGTGTCGCCATCGACCACGCAATTCTGCCCCCCGCCGCTATGGCATAGTCCGAATCGGACATTGGCCCCTGCCCGATCGCGGATGAGACGATCGGGCCGCGTGCCATCATCGGTCACGACCGTCTTGGGTGTGTCGCTCGAGACGATCGGCCAGCGCCATATGCCGGCCGGCATGTCGACCTGCGTATAGGCCAGCCCGGCCAGGCAGCCTGCGAGGATCGTGATCCGAAGCCGGCTCCAGCCCGTTCGCCGGCGGCGGCTGGTGGAGGAAAACCGGATCTCGCGCTCATGGCCATGCCAGTTTCGCCTCGATTTGCGGGGAAATACCAAGATTTTCTCCATGGCCGCCGGTCAGGCGGCAGCATCCGGACGGGGGAAATGGGCAAGCGTGGTGTGAACGATCGCGGCGATCGCCAACCGATCACGCCGCCCCGTCATGGCCACGGCCCGGCGCAACGCGCGGTGCAGGATCGGATCGCGGTCCGTTGTCCGCGCGAGGTTCATCGACGAGAAGGAGACCTTCCATGCGCATATTGACGATCGCGCTCACCCTGGGCGCGGCACTCGCCGCTCCCGCCCTTGCGCATGACAGCCCGGCTGTCGGCGATCCCGACAATGCCTATTGGCGGGACTATCAGACCGACATGAGCGAGGCGCGGCGCGAGTTGAGCAGCGATTTGCGGCGTGCCAGAAAGCCGAGCGACCGTGAGGAAGCGTGGAGCGAATATCGCCGGGAGATCGCCGATGCGCGCAGCGACTACCGCAAGGAGATGATCGAGAAAGGCCATCGCTTCGGGGCGGTCGAGGTGCTCGACGACAGCCAGGAATAGGCCGCATCGCACAGATGGTTCAGGGGGCCCGGACAATGCCCGACCCCCTGCAACCTCACGAAACCGGGATCAGTGGACGAAGCGCGCCACCACGTCGCGATAGGACCGGCTGACTTTCACCTGCGCGCCCGAATCGAGCACCAGGAAACATTCGCCATTGGTGTGCGGCTTCACCTGCTTGACCTGATCGAGATTGACGATGGTCGAGCGATGGACACGCTGGAAACGGCGCGGATCGAGGCGCTTTTCCAGATCCTTCATCGTTTCGCGCAGGATCAGCGTATTATCGCCGGTATAGATGCACATATAGTCGCCCGCGGCGTCGATCCGCTCGATCGAATCCACATCGACGCGGAAAATCTGGCCGCGATCCTTGATGTTGATCAGCTTCTCGTAACGATTGGCGGCATGCGCATCGCTATCGCCCGCGATTTGGTCCACCGCATCGGGTGCGACCTCTGACAGCACTTCCTTCAGCCGTTCGACCTCTTCCTGGCCGCGCTTTTCGGTCAGCCGCTGCCGGACACGGTCGAGCGTGTCGGCCAGGCGCTCGGGCTCGACGGGCTTCATCAGATAATCCATCGCCTGCGCTTCAAACGCACGGATCGCGTGATCCGAATAGGCGGTGACGAACACGAACAGCGGCGGTTCGACCTCCATCAGGCCTTGGACGACGGAAAAGCCGTCGAAACCGGGCATCTGGATATCGAGGAAAACGAGATCGGGCTTATGGGTCTTGACCGAGCGGATGGCCTCGCGGCCGTTCAGGCAGGTATCGATGATTTCGACATCATCATGGGCTTCCAGTCTCAGCTTCAATCCCTGGATCGCCAGGGATTCATCATCGACCAGAATGGTACGTATCGTCATGCGGCCACTTTCGGCTGTTCGTCCAATATGAGCGGGAACTCTAGCGTAACGCTGAACCCGCCATTTGGTTTCGACCCCGCATCGAATCGATGTTCGGGACCGAATGCCTGGGCGAGGCGATCGCGGATATTTGCGAGACCCACTCCGGTCGAATAGCTGGGCCTGATCGCGTTCTCCTTCAACCCCGGGCCGGTGTCGGACACGGTGATCTGCACCCGTTCTCCGGCCAGCCGCGCTTCGACCGAGATATCGGCGCCTTCCTCCTGCGGGGTAACGGCATATTTGATCGCGTTCTCGACGAGCGGCTGGAGCAGCAGCGAGGGCAATCGTGCCTTTGCCGCGCTGTCCTCGATCGAGAAATGGGTGCGCAGCCGGTCCTCGAAGCGCATCTTCTCGATCTCCAGATAGAGTTTCAGCGTCTCCACCTCCTGCGCCAGCGTCACCTGCGCGGTCGGCTCGTTGGCCAGCGTGTAGCGCAGGAAGGAGGACAGGCGCGACAACATCATGTTCGCGCGCTCGGTCTGCTTGAGCAGCACCAGGGTCGAGATCGAATTGAGCGTGTTGAACAGGAAATGGGGATTGAGCTGATAGCGCAGCATCGCCAGCTGCGCCGAGGTCGCCTGGACGTCGAGCTTGACGAGCTGATCCGCCTGTTCCTCGACGATCAGGTAGAAATTGATCGCGTAATAAAGCGCCGACCAGGCCGCGAGGATCGTGAAATCGAGCGTCAGCGTGCCGAGCACGAGATTGGTCGCCAGCGGCGTGTCCGGCTTGTTGATCGTCGAGAACACCCAGGCGTCGATCACCGCGAACAACAAGGTCGCGATCATGATCGCGGCGACCGAGACCCCCCAGGTCACGATCCGTGCGCGGCTGATCACCATGCGATAGATGACGCCGAGCACCAGGGTGAGCGAATAGCCGGTGACGACATGGATCAGCAGCGGCACCAGGAATTCGAGCGGAAAGCCGTTCGAAAAGCCCGACAATGCGCGCAGCACGAGATACCCCGCCCAGCCCGCCGACTGAAGGTTCCAGAAAGCCCGGTTCTTGTCGTCGAAGAACGGCCGTTGCTTGAGCCCGATGCTCGCCATCGGGCCGCTGTATCGCGTCAGGGCGCGAAGGTGAAGCGCGGCCTTGGAACAAGGCCGCGCTTCACCTTGAACTTGTTTCAGCATGACGATGGGGCGTGCTTTGCACAGTGGGACAGCCGCCAAATCGCCGAGGCCACGCCCGCAGACCATTGCACCCGCCCGTCCTCCGGCGCATAGGCGCGGCCCATGAACGCATGGCGGCGCAGGCTGGTGGGGCAGAACAGGGCGCTTGCGCTCTGGATCCTCGCCGGCGCGCTGATGCTTCGGATGCTCGTGCCCACCGGCTGGATGCCCGTGATCGGCGCCGACGGCATGACCCGGATCACCTTGTGCTCGGGCGAAGGCCGCGTCGTCGCCTGGGTCGATCGTTCGGGCGAGGTCCATAAACAGGGCACGCCCAAATCCGATCCGCGCCACGATCAGCCCTGCGCCTTTTCCGGTCTCGCGCTCGCGCTGGCCGATGCACCGCCGCCGATCATCGCGACGCGGCATCCGGCGCCGGTCGATCAGCCGCAGATTTTCCCGGCATCGGTGTCGATCGGCCGCGGCCTTCCCGCCCCGCCACCGCCGGCTACAGGACCACCCGCGACCGTCTGAGAACACGCCCAGCCTGCGCACGCGCGGGCCGAACCCGTTTTCAGGAAGGTCTCATCATGTCCCTCATGTCCCGCGCCCTTGCCGGCGCGTCCCTGCTTGCATGCGCCACCCCGGCATTCGCCGAAGACGCCCCCGAAACGCCGGCCACCATCACCGTCACCGCCGAACGCCTGCGCGACGCCGAGATCCAGGCCTCGAGAACCCCGGGCGGCGCCAATATCGTCACTGCCGAGGACTATGCCGACAAGGCAGCCGTCTCTCTGCGCGATGCACTCGCCTTTTCGCCCGGCGTCTACACCCAGCCGCGTTTCGGCCAGGAAATCCGCCTGTCGATCCGAGGCTCGGGGCTCAGCCGCGGCTTCCATATGCGGGGGCTGACGCTGCTGCAGGACGGCATCCCCATCAACATGGCCGACAATAATGGCGATTTCCAGGAACTCGACCCGACGATCCTCGAACATCTCGAAGTCTATCGCGGATCGAATGCGCTGCGTTTCGGCAGTTCGACCCTGGGCGGCGCGATCAATGCGGTGACGCCGACCGGCCGCACCGCCCCCGGCATCCGCCTTCGTCTCGATGGCGGCAGTTTTGACACCATTCGCGGCGTCGCCTCCGCCGGCTTTTCGGACGATCGCGCCGATGCGTGGATCGCCATTGCCGGCGACCGTTCCGATGGCGACCGCGATCATGCGCGCCGCTCGGCACTGCGTTTCAACGGCAATGTCGGCATCCGCCTCGGCGAAGCGATCGAGACGCGCTTCTATGCCAGCGTCCAGCATATCCGCCAGGAACTGCCCGGGGCGCTTTCGATGGCCGATGTGCTGGACGCGCCCGCGACCTCGCTTCCAGCCAACATCGCCGGCGACCAGCAGCGCGATATCGATTCGCTGCGCCTGCAGAACCGCACCCGCATCGCGCTTGGTGGCGGCACGCTCGATATCGGCGTCTTCCTCAATGCGAAGCAGCTCTTCCATCCGATCTTCCAGCTGATCGATCAGAAATCGACCGACTGGGGCAGCTATGCCCGCTACGACCGCGATTGGGGCCGGTTCGCACTGACCATCGGCAGCACCGCCCGCTGGGGGAATGTGGCCGCGAAGCAGTTCGTCAATATTGCCGGTCATCGCGGTGCGCCGACCGCCAATGCCCGGCAGAGCGCCCGCACGATCGACCTGTATGGCGAGCTCCGCTTCAAGCCGGTCGATACGCTCAGCCTGATCGCGGGCGCCGTCCATGTCGACGGGCGCCGTTCGGTCGACAACCGTTTCAATCCCGCCGCCAGCGACAGTCGGGGCTATAGCCAATTCTCCCCCAAGCTGGGCCTGCTCTTCGAACCGGTCGAGGCCGTGCAATTCTATGCCAATTACAGCCGTTCGGCCGAGATTCCGGGCTTCGGCGAATTGGCGCAGGCCCAGCCCGTGCCCGGCTTCGTGCCGCTCGACGCGCAGACCGCCTGGACCTCGGAAATCGGCACGCGCGGACATTGGGGGCCGGCGCGATGGGATATCAGCCTTTATCGTGCGGAGCTGCGCGGCGAACTGCTCCAATATTCGATCGTGCCCGGTACCATTCCCGCGGCCACCTTCAATGCGCGCCGAACGCGCCATCAAGGCATCGAAGCCGGGCTGGATCTCGATTTCACCCCCTGGCTGAGGCTGCGCCAGAGCTGGCAATATGCGGATTTCCGCTTCCGCGGCGACACCCAGTTCGGCGACAATCGCCTGCCCGTCATCGCGCCGCATCTCTATCGCGCAGCACTCCGCCTCGGCGGCGACCGCCTGAATATTGCCCCCAATCTCGAATGGGTGCCGCGCGGGGCATGGGCGGACTATGCCAATAGCGTGCGAACGAATGGCTATGCGCTGATCGGCGTCGCCGCCCATGCCGAACTCCGGGATGGCGTGGCGCTGTTCGTCGACGCAAGAAACCTGACCGGTAAAAAAGCTGTCGGCGATATCTCCGCAGTGGTGAAAGTGGCGAGCCCGGCCCAGGCACTTTATTACCCGGTCGAACGCCGCGCGGTCTCCGCCGGCATCAGTGCGCGTTTCTGAGGCCGGTGATGCCGAACGCACTCTACCGTGCCGTCTGGCGCTGGCATTTCTATGCCGGGCTGATCGTGCTGCCGATGCTGATGTGGCTCGCCGCCACCGGTGCGCTTTATCTCTACAAGCCCGAGATCGAGCATCTGGTCTATGGCGGCTGGACCGAACGCCAGTTCACCGGCGACCCGGCCGCGCTTGGCCCGATGCTGGGCCGCATCGCCGGGCAGATGCCGGGACGCGTGACCCGGATCGAGCGCCCCGTCGATCCGGACGCGAGCTGGCGGATGACCCTGGCCTGTCCGGACGGCGAACGGCGCACGCTCTTCGTCGATCCGGCATTCGGCCAGGTGCTGGGCAGCACGCCCGAGGGCGGGATGATGGAGACGGTGAAGCAGCTCCACAGCCTCGCCATCACCGGGCCGATCGGCAACACGCTGATCGAGATCGTGGCGGGCTGGACGATCCTGCTATGCCTGACCGGCTTCTATCTCTGGTGGCCGCGCACCGGCCAAAGGGCGTTCGCATTGCGCGGGCGCCCCGATGGACGCCTGTTCTGGCGCGATTTTCATGCCTCGACCGGTGCCATCATCGGCGCGGTGATCCTGTTCCTGGCCGTCACCGGCATGCCCTGGTCGGCGCATTGGGGCGGCTGGCTGCGCGGCGCGGTCGCCGCCGCGAATGGCGGCCGCCCGGCGGCGCCGGGACCATCGCAGACCATGCACGGCGATCATGGCGCCCCGGACCCTGGCCTGCCCTGGTCGATGCAGCATCTGGGGCATCCGATGGGGCATGGCGGCAGCGATATCGGCCCCGACCGCGCCGTCGCGATCGCCGCCACGCGCGGCTTCGGTCCGGGCTGGACACTCACCCTGCCTGCGACGCCCGGCGCACCCTATCTGATCGCGGCCCCCGCCCGGCGCGCGCAAGATGCGCGGGTGCTCTATCTGGACGCCGCCGACGGGCGCGTATTGCTCGATGCGCCCTATGCCCGGTTCGGACGCGGTGCACAGGCGATCGAATGGGGGATCGCGACCCATCAGGGTCAGCAATATGGCGAAGCCAATCGCCTGATCATGCTTGCGGGCTGTATCGGCGTCTGGCTGCTTGCGCTGAGTGCGCCGATCCTCTGGTGGAAACGCTGCCGGAACAACCGCCTGAACGCGCCGCCGCGTGCCGATGACCGCCGCGCCAGCCGCGGCGTCGTGGCCGTCATGCTGGCGGTCGGCGCGCTCTTTCCGCTGACCGGCGCGACGATGCTCGCGGCGCTGATGGGGGAATGGATCTGGCGGGCAATCAAGTCGCGTTTTGCAACTTGAGCGATTTGAGCGTTATTCTCCGCGTCGGAGGAGAGGATTCATGACCGAACAGATTCATGACCGCGCGACATTCACTGCGATGACCGAGGGCACCCAGGCCGACTGGCGGGCCATCAGCAGCCACTTCATCCCCTTCGCCGCAAAGGGCGGCCGGCGCATACTCGACCATCTGAAACTGCTCGACGGCGACTATGGCGGTTTCCCGGTCGACCGTCTGCAGCATTCACTGCAGACCGCGACGCGCGCACACCGCGACGGACGCCCCGACGATTATGTCGTGATGGCGCTGATCCACGATATCGGCGACACGCTGGGCGCCTATAACCATCCCGATATCGGCGCCGCGATCATCAAGCCCTTCGTGTCGGAGGAACTGCACTGGATCACCGCGCAGCACGGTATCTTCCAGGGCTATTATTTCTTTCACCATCTCGGCATGGACCGCGATCTGCGCGAGAATTACCGCGGCCATCCGCATTTCGAGGCCTGCGCGGAATTCTGCGAGAAATACGACCAGACGGCGTTCGATCCTGCCTATGAAAGCGCGCCGCTGGCCTTCTTCGAGCCGATGGTGATGAAATTGTTCGAGCGCCCCCGGCAGAGCATCTACGCCAGGGCCACCGAAGCCGCATAAAGGCGGATCTCACGCGCGCACAAAGTAAAACCGCCGCCCCTTTCGGGACGGCGGCCTTGTTTCGAATGCTTGTGATCGCGATCAGAAAGCGACGACGAGCGAACCCATCACCGTCCGCGGCGGGCCGATCTGCACGAAGATCGGCGAGGTGTAGCCGGTCAGGTTGTTGCCGGTATAGACCGGCGACTGATTGCCGCCATCGAAGCTGCCGACATAGAGCTTGTCGAACACGTTCGTCACATTGAGCTGGAAATAGGTCTTGTCGTTGAGACCCAGGAACTTGAGCGACAAGCGCGCATCAAGATCGACCAGCGTATAGGCAGCCGCCGTCGCGGGGAAGACCACCGCGCCAACCTGATTGGGCGCGGTGCCGGTGATCGGCGCCGCATAGATCGGCAGGTTCGAATCGTTCACATAGCGCTTGCCAGTGCGCTTCGCCTGGACGCCCAGTTCGAGCGGTCCGAGATTGCCCTGTACGCGGCCACCGAGCGTGAAGACCGGCGCACCCGATTCCCGCTTGCCCTTGGTCGGCGAATAGACCGCCGTGCCATTCGGCAGTTCGGTGATCAGCAGGTCGTCCTGGATCTCCGACTTCATGTACGAGCCGAAGGCGTAGAGCGAAATCTCAGGAATGGGCTGATACGAAACGCTGCCGTCGATGCCGTACTTGTTGACGGTACCCAGGTTGCGGAACACGCTGCGATCCAGTTCGGGATCATAAGCCTCCGCGAGGCGATCCTTGTACTTGGTGTACCACACCGACAGCTGGGCGATCAGCTTCGACGAACGATAGCGCATGCCCAGATCGAAATTGGTGGTGGTTTCGGGCCGCGGATTGGCCTGGTCCGTGTCCACGGGATAGAAGAAGGAATTGTACAGCGTATCGGTGCGCGGAACCTGCAGGCCCTGCGAGTAATTGGCGAAGATGCTCGCCCGATCGGTGACGTCATAAGTCAGGCCGAAGTTCGGCAGCAGCTTGTCATATTTGAAGACGCGCTGTTGCGGTCCCTGACGCGGCGACGTGCCACCGGAGATCGCGACCGTCGGATTCTTGAGAAGATAGGCTGCCTCGGCGGCGCTGTTCGTGCCGAAGCAATCGACGAAGCCCGACACGCTGGTCGTGGCGCAATAGTTGCTCAGCTCACGCTTGAAGAACGGCGCACGCAGGCCCGCATTGACGGTCAACCGCTCGTCGAAGAATTCGCCGCGATACTCGCCAGCGAACTGATGAAGGATCGCGTAGGAGAGACGATCGCGCTTCTGAAGGACATTGCCGTCGCGATCCTTGAGCGGATTGTTGACCGCGAAGACGTCCAGCGGACCGCCATCGAGATCGAGCAGCTGCGTCTCGCCGGTCTGACGGTGGCGCGCGCGATCCCAGGAATAGGCGACACGCACCGTGTTATGATCGTCGAGATCGTAGCGAAGCGAAGCGATCACGCCGAAACGCTTCGTCTTGGTCTGGCTCGGTGCCAGCACGCGGGCCTGATCCAGGATGTCGCCGTCACCATTGAGGTCGCGGCCATAATAAGGCGAACCGCCGATATAGCCGGTCTGGTTGGAAACCGCGGCAGTGGGGTCAACGTCGAAGAAACCTTCGCGGCCGGTGGCGGTGCCGCCGCCATTGGCCTTCACATATTGGTAGCTGGGATCGACCGTGAGGACGAGGCCGTCAGCCAGGGTGAATTTCGATGCGATACGGATATTGCCAGTATTGGACGGGTTGAAGCGCTCGTCGAAGGTCGAGCCGCAGCCGTTCACGTTATCAGCCAACCCCGGACGCGCCACCGTGTTGATCTGGCAACGCGCGATTTCGTAGAAACGCTCGTCCTTGGTCTGCGGAAAACGGTTGGTGACCGCCAGGTTCGCATCGTTGCGCAGCGAAACCGAACCGAGGAAGTTGTTGCGGTTCTGGTTGTAGTGACCCGCGATCGAGATGAAGTCGCCGTTCGAGCCGATCGGCTGATAGATGCGAGCGTTATATTGCTGCTTGTCGATGCGGCCGACATTCCGGCCCGGACCCGTCAGGTTGAAGACGTTGTTGTTCTCGGCATGGCTGGCTGCGAAGAAGGCGCGCGTGCCGAGCGGACCGATCTCGCCGGTGTCGACGGAACCGAACACACGAAAGAAGCCATATTCGCCGAGCGATCCCGCCAGCTTCGCGCCGAAATCCTGATAGGGATTGCGCGTGCGATAATTGACCGTCGAACCCGATGCGGCGGCGGTCGGGCTATCGACGTCGGTCGAACCCAGATTGACGTTGACCTGCTCGATCAGTTCGGGATCGACCTGCTGGTTCGAATAGAGCGCATAGCTGCCCGAATCGTTCAGCGGCACGCCATCGAAGGTCTGGCTGATGCGGGTGTTGTCGAAGCCGCGAATATAGAGCTTGCCGCCCGACGAGCCGAAGGGATCGTTGTTCTGGAAGGAAACGCCGGGAAGCTGGTTGATGATATCGTTGACCGTCTGACCGGGCGCCTGGCGACCGATGAACTCCTGGGTCAGTACGGCCTTGGCCTTGCTCGTGTCGGGGGCGATCACGCCGGCGACGCCATTGTCGGTCCGCGCGCCGGTGACGATGATTTCCGCTTCGTCGAAATCGATCGAACCGGTCGACTGGGCGAACGCTGCGCCCGGAATCGAGAGCGCAGCAACAGCCACGCCGACGTAAAGCATATTCTTCATGATAGTCCCCTTGATGGACCCGATCGCCTTCCCTCAAAGACGACTCGCAGCCCGAAGCCCTAGGTTGCACTGCAACAGCACGGCGGCCCCATAAAGACCGAAATGTTGCACTGCGATGACGACCGGCTTTTTATTTTCCGAAGTGGTGCATCAGGGCCACAGTCGCGAACAAAAAATACCGCGCCGGATATTCCCGATTTCGACAATTGCGACAGTTGCGTGACGACAGGAATCAGGATCGCCGGGATTCGACATCGGCGCCGATCTTGCCGCACCGCGCGGTGCGACTTTCCTCTTCAGTCGATCGACCGGGATTTAGCGCAATTTCGCGATCTTCAGCCCATCGATCTTCGCGCGATCCTTGATCGATTCCTCGCTGCGGGTCAGCGCCTTGGCCATCGCCTTCAGCGGCATACCCTTTTTGGCGAGCAGATGCAGCTTCTGGAGCTCGTCGCTCGTCCAGGGCTGGCGATGGCGTTCGAACCGCTCGGCCATCAGGCGTCATCCCCCATCCGCAACGCCGCGATGAAGGCTTCCTGCGGAATGCTGACGCTGCCATATTCGCGCATCCGCTTCTTGCCTTCCTTCTGCTTGTCCAGCAGCTTCTTCTTGCGGCTGATGTCGCCGCCATAGCATTTGGCGGTCACGTCCTTGCGCAGCGCCGCGATCGTCTCGCGCGCGATCACCTTGCCGCCGATCGCCGCCTGGATCGGGATCTTGAACAGATGCCGCGGGATCAGGTCTTTCAACCGCTCGCACATGTGCCGGCCGCGCGCTTCGGCCGCGCCACGGTGAACGATCATGCTGAGCGCATCGACGGGTTCGTTGTTCACCAGGATGTTCATCTTGACGAGGTCACCGACACGATGGCCGATCTGATGATAGTCGAAACTCGCATAGCCGCGGCTGATGCTCTTGAGCCGGTCGTAAAAGTCGAACACGACCTCGTTCAACGGCAGTTCGTAAGTGATCTGCGCGCGGCCGCCGACATAGGTCAGGTTCTTCTGGATGCCGCGGCGATCCTGGCACAACTTCAGGATCGGCCCGAGATATTCGTCGGGCACATAGATCACCGCCTCGATCCACGGCTCCTCGATCTCCTCGATCTTGTTGGGATCGGGCATGTCCGCGGGATTGTGCAGCTCGAGCTGCCCACCGCCATGGGTCAGCATGATGTGATAGACCACCGACGGCGCAGTCGTGATCAGGTCGAGATCATATTCGCGGGTCAGCCGCTCCTGGATGATCTCCAGATGGAGCAGGCCGAGAAAACCGCAGCGGAAACCGAAGCCCAGGGCCGCGCTAGTCTCCATCTCGAAGCTGAACGACGCGTCGTTGAGCCGCAGCTTGGAGATGCTTTCGCGCAGCTTCTCAAAGTCGTTGGCGTCGGTCGGGAACAGGCCGCAGAACACCACGGGCTGGACTTCCTTGAACCCCGGCAGCGCCTCGGTCGCTGGCTTCTTGGCGTCGGTGATGGTGTCGCCGACCATCGTCTGCGCGACTTCCTTGATCTGCGCCGTGATGAAGCCGATCTCGCCCGGGCCAAGTTCGGGAAGCTGCTCGATCTTGGGGCGCATGCAGCCGGTGCGGTCGACCAGATGGACGGTGCCCGCCTGCATGAACTTGATCTGCTGGCCCTTTTTGAGCACGCCGTCGATCACGCGGACGAGAATGACGACGCCCAGATAGGGATCGTACCAGCTGTCGACGAGCATCGCCTTGAGCGGCGCGTCGCGATCGCCCTTGGGCGGCGGGATCTTGGCGACGATCTGATCGAGGATCTCGTCGATGCCGATGCCGGACTTGGCGCTGGCCAGCACCGCTTCGGACGCGTCGAGCCCGATAATGTCCTCGATCTCGGCGCGGACGCGCTCGGGCTCGGCGGCGGGCAGGTCGATCTTGTTGATGACGGGCAGGATCTCGTGATCATGCTCGATCGACTGATAGACATTGGCGAGCGTCTGAGCCTCGACGCCCTGCGCCGCGTCGACGACAAGCAGCGCGCCTTCGCAGGCCGCGAGCGAACGCGAAACCTCGTACGCGAAATCGACATGACCCGGCGTATCCATCAGGTTGAGGACATAACCCTTCCAGTCGAGCCGGACGGTCTGCGCCTTGATGGTGATGCCGCGTTCCTTCTCGATATCCATATTATCGAGAACCTGGGCGGACATTTCGCGCTCGGACAAGCCGCCCGTGCGCTGGATCAGCCGATCGGCCAGGGTCGATTTGCCATGGTCGATATGCGCGATGATGGAGAAGTTGCGGATCTTGTCGAGCGAGGTCATCGGGCGCGCCTAGCATTGCGGCTGCCATATGTCATCGACCAACGCCAATCATATCGGACCTCGCCCTGTGACGCAGAGCACTTACGCGGATACGGCTTTGGTGGTATGGCGGCGTCCACACCGTAAACAAGCGGGTCGCAAGGATTGCATCTCGGTTTCGGGGCGCGTGCAAAATGTCACGCAACACGATGCCGATTTTCATTGGGGAGAATATCGTGTCCGTTAAATTGACTTCGTTGCTCGTCGCATCCTCGCTCTGCCTCGCGGTTTCGCCCGCGCTGGCGAAGGATACGAAGGGCTCGTCCGCCCGCCAGGAACAGTCCAAGGGCACCCAGGAGATTCCGCGCTGCACCCGCAAGCTCGGCTCGGTCGCGATCGTCGAGCCCGACACCCAGTGGTGGCGCGACTATAATCTGGGCAGCCCGGAAGCGATCCTGAAAGTGTTCGTCCAGCAGTCCGGCTGCTTCACCATCGTCAATCGCGGCCGCGCGATGCAGAGCCGCGCGATGGAGCGCGCCATGGCCGATTCGGGTGAGCTTCAGGCCGGCTCCAACCTCGGCAAGGGCCAGGTGAAGGCGGCTGACTATTATCTCGAGCCCAACATCGTCGGCGCGAACGCCAATGGCGGCGGCGGCGGCGCGGGTGGTGCGCTCGGCGGCGCACTGGGCGGCCTGTTCGGCGGCGCCGGTCGCGTGATCGGTGGAATCGCCGGCGGAATCTCGGTCAAGAAGAAGGAAGCGAACGTCACGCTTTCGATCGTCAACGGTCGTACCACCGAGGAAGAGGCGCTGACCGAGGGCTATGCCCGCAAGTCCGACGTCAGCTTCGGCGGCGGCGGCGGCGCGCTGTGGGGTGGCGGTCTCGCCGCAGCCGGCGGTGGCGGCTACCAGAACACCGAGATCGGCCAGGTCATCGTGCTCGCTTATCTCGACGCCTATACCAAGCTGGTCACCCAGCTCGGCGGCCTGCCCGAAAATGCGGCAGCCGCGGCGCCCGTCGCGCGCAAATAAGCGACAGGCAAAGGCAAACGAAGCGCCGTCCCGGTCCGCCGGGGCGGCGCTTTGTTTTTACGCGGTTCCTGCGTATTCATCCGCGCAAAGGAGAGACCCCGATGCGCCCATTCGCCCTGCTTGTCCTGAGCCTCGCATTCACCGCCCCCGCTGCTGCCGAGACGTTGCTGGTCGGCAACAAGGCGGAGGATACGGTGAGCTTCATCGATCTCGCCACCGGCAAGGAGCGCGCGCGCGTCGAGACCGCGCATATGCCGCACGAGATCGCGATCTCGCCCGACGGCAAGCAGGCCGCGGTCGTCGCCTATGGCGGAACGACGCTGGATATCTTCGACGTGGCAAGCGCCAGCCGGGTCAAGCGGATCGACCTTTCGCCCAATGTCGCGCCGCACGGCATCGCCTGGCTGCGCGACGGCCGGCTGGTCGTCACCACCGAAAAGAGCAAGTCGCTGACCCTGGTCGATCCCGCGACCGGAGCAGTCGGCGCGGTCTCCACCGATCAGTTGGGATCGCATATGGTCGCGATCGCGCCGGCGGGCGGACGCGCTTATGTCGCCAATATCGCATCGGGCACGGTCAGCGTCGTCGATATCGACAAGCGCGTGAAGATCGCCGACATCCCCGTGGGCGGGCGCCCCGAAGGCATCGCGCTGACGCCCAATGGCAAACAGCTCTGGGTCGGCGACCTCTCGGCACCGCATGTCCGCATCGTCGACACCGCGACCTTGAAGACCGTCGCGACCTTGCCGGTCGATCCGGTCGCGATCCGCGTCGCGATCAGTCCCGACGGCAAGACCGCAGTCACTTCCAATCTCGAAGCGGGCACGCTGACGCTGATCGATGTCGCCAAGCGCAAGGTGCTGCGGACCGTGCCGGTCAGCGGCCAGAAGGACGCCGGTCAGGTCACCATCCTGTTCTCGCGCGACGGCAAGCGTCTCTATGCCGCAGAAACCTATCGCAACGAGATCGCCGAGATCGATATGAAGACCGGCACGGTGCTCCGCCGCCTGCCCGCCGGCAAGAATGGCGACGGGCTCGGCATCGCCCCCTGACTTGGCCCGGGCGATATCGGGACACATTTTCCCATAGGAAAAACTTGTCCTGATAGCGCCAGTTTCTTGACAATATGCACGCGTGTCGGAAGAACACGCGCAGAAAATGAAGGGGGAGATCGTCAGATGAAACGTGCCGTCCTGGCCATATCCGTGGCATTGACGCTCCATATGCCTGTCGTCGCGCAGGATTATTCGAAATACACGCCCGAGGCGGCGGCCAAGGAAATGGCGGACTCCGCTTCTGCCGAGATCGCGATACTGGTGCCGATGCGCGACGGCATCGGCCTGTCGACCAACATCTACAAACCCAAGGGCGCGACCGGCCCGCTCCCCACCATATTGTTGAAGACGCCGTATAACGAGCATGTCCTGCGCGGCAGCACCCAGCGGCTGGCGCTGGAAGCGGTCAAGCGTGGCTATGTCTTCATCGTCCAGAACGAGCGCGGCCGCTATTTCTCCGAAGGCAAATTCGAAATCCTCGGCTATCCGCAGACCGACGGCTACGACATGCTGAGCTGGATCTCGAAACAGCCTTGGTCCAACCACAAGGTCGGCACGGTCGGCTGCTCCTCCTCCGCCGAATGGCAGCTCGCGCTCGCCGCGCAGAACCACCCCGCGCATGCGGCGATGGTGCCGATGGCCTCGGGCGCCGGCATCGGCAAGGTCGGCCGTTTCCAGGAACAAGGCAATTGGTACACCGGCGGCGTACCACGCAACCTGTTCTTCGTGTGGCTCTACGGCGTCGACAATCCGTTGCGCGCCGAACTGCCCAAGGGCCTCGATCCCGCGATCCGCACCCGTATCGCGAGCTACAACGATCTCGACGCGGCCAAGCCCAAGGTCGACTGGAACAAGCAGATCAAGCATCTGCCGGTCGATCAGATGCTCTCCGACCTGGGTGAGCCGCCGGCGACCTTCGAGCAGTTCATCAAGCGTACGCCGGCCGATCCCGGCTGGCGCAAGGGCGGGCTCTATCACGACGATATGGGCTGGGGCGTGCCCGCTCTGTGGTTCAACAGCTGGTACGACGTGTCGATCGGCCCCAATCTGGAACTGTTCAACCACGCGCAGGCGGCGGGCACCGACAAGGAAGCGAGCGCCAACCAATATGCGGTGATCGGCCCGATGCCGCATTGCCAATATTGGCAGCAGGGCCCCAAGACCGTCGTCGGCGAGCGCGACATGGGCGACACCAGCTTCGAGACCACGGGCACGATCTTCGCCTGGTTCGATCGCTGGCTGAAGGGCAATGCCGCCGCCTGGCCCGCCGCCACGCCGCGCGTGCAATTCTACCAGATGGGCGCCAATCGCTGGCAGAATGCCGAGAGCTGGCCGCCCAAGGGCACCGAGATGATGCGCCTGTATCTGCGCAGCGGCGGCGGCGCGAACAGCCTTAACGGCAATGGCCGGCTGGAGGGTGCAGCGCCCCCGGCTGGCGAAGCCGCGGATCGCTATCGCTACGATCCGATGAATCCGGTGCAGACCGTCGGCGGCGGCGATTGCTGCAATGGCGGGATCGTCGTGCCCGGCGCCTTCGACCAGCGCGGCGTGGAAACGCGCAACGACGTGCTCGTCTATACCAGCGAACCGCTGAAGGCCCCGCTCAACGTCAGCGGCTTCGTCGATTCGGTGCTCAAGGTCTCATCGAGCGCGAAGGACACCGACTATACGGTCAAGCTCGTCGACGTCGCACCCGACGGCACCGCCTGGATCATCGCCGACACGATCTTCCGCGCACGCTACCGCGACGGATATGACAAGCCGAAGATGATGGAGCCGGGCAAGGTCTATACAATCCGCCCGACGCCGATGACGACAAGCATCCAGTTCGGCACCGGCCATCGCATCCGCGTCGAAGTGAGCTCGTCCAGCTTTCCCAAATTCGTCCGCAACCTGAACACGGGCGGTCCGAACGAAAGCGAAAGCAAGGGCGTGGTGGCGGACAATGCCATCCACCATGACGGCGAGAACGCGTCGTACATTGAACTGCCGGTGCGGCGCTGAAGCCAGTCCCCCTTCCCGTTTGCGGGAGGGGGAGAGGCTCAGCTCAATCCAGCCGCCTCAATCGCGGCCAGCGCATTCTCGAACCGCGCCTCGCCCTCGCCGCGCACCATGGCCCAGCGAACCCCGCGCCGCTCGAGCTCCGCCCGAGACGCATCGAGGAAGCGCGCCCGGTCGGCGGGCGTGCCGAACAGCCTGGTGCCGTCGTCATGCCAGGGCAGATCGGTATCGAGCAGCAGATAGAGATCGGCCGTCGCATTCCAGGCATCGAACCAGGGATCCCGTCGGCCGAACAACATATCCGCCCATGCCGCCGTCATCAGCGGATCGGTGTCGAGGATCAGCCGGCGATTGCATTGGCGCAGCGCCGCGCGCGTCATCGCGTCATGGCCGCGTGCGATCCACACCAGATCGTCCATCGTCAGGTCGGTGCCGAACTGCTCGCACCAGGTCCGCCCATATTCGGGGACCAGATTGGTATCGAAATGTTCGGCCAGCCTGATCGACAGGGCGGATTTGCCGACGCTCTCGGGGCCGTGCAGGCAGATGGTCCGCGCATAATAGGGCCGTACGGGCACGGGAATATCGCGCCAATGCCGCCAGGGATCGGCGCGGATGGCGCTTGCCGATATCGGCACCGCCTGCCTGTCCGGATCGCCCGGCAGGAATCGCGCACCAACCTCGTCGGCAAGCCGCTGGCCATAGGCGTCGGACGCGAAGACGAAATCGATCGGCGCGGGATGCGCGGCCGTCACGATGCCCCGCCAGATCGGCCAGAAATCGGGATGCTCGGCGGGTTCCTGCGGCACGATCGCGTCATGGCCGATCACATCGCAGTCGGGAAACAGTTCGCGCATCCATTGCAGCCGCAGGGGACCCGGAACGGGATCGTCAGGCAGCCAGCAGACGAGGATGGTCAGCCGGTCGACCAGCGCACGCGCCGTCTCGCACAGCAGGACATGGCCCTGATGCGGCGGCATGAATTTTCCCAGCACGAATCCCGTGGTCACGCGGTCTGCCTGCTCGCCCTGCGCGCGCGCATCCATTCCTCGAACCCCCAGATCGAAAGCGCGAGAAAGACAACATAGAGCGCCGATGTCAGCTTCAGATCCTTGACCCAATAGAGGCCGACCGCGAGCACATCGACCAGGATCCACAGGATCCAGTTCTCCAGATAGCGCCGCGACATCAGGATCTGCGCGGCGACGCTCATCATCGCGATCGCGCCATCCCAATAGGGGAAATGCGCATCGGTGCGCGTGTCCATCATCCATCCCCACGCGATGGTCAGCGCGATCAGGGCAACGACCCAGCCGATCCGTGCGGTGTTGGAGAGCAGTTCGACGCGCACCTCGCCCGTCTCCGCCCTCGCCCGCTGCCACGACCACCATCCATAGATCTGGACGACGAAGAAAAAGATCTGGAGCAGCGCATCGCTGTAGAGCTTGGTCTGGTAGAAGATCACCGCGTAGAGCGAGACCATCACGATCCCGAAGGGATAATTCCAGATGCTGCGCAGCACGACGAGCGTCACGTTGATCACGCCAAGGATCACCGCAATGATTTCGAGCGTGCTCACCACCATGCGATAGCAGCGGCCGACCGCACTTGCCAACGCCCCTTGCGCCGCTTTCTCGCCGCGTTACGATCCTCAAAAATCAGGAGAGAATGGCCCATGCGGCATATTGCGGTGATCGGTTCCGGGCCCGCCGGCTATTATACGGCCGAAGCCTGTCAGAAGCTGTTCGGCGGCGACGTCAGGATCGACGTGATCGACGGCCTGCCCGTCCCCTATGGCCTGATCCGCTTCGGCGTCGCGCCCGATCATCAGTCGATCAAGGCGGTCTCGCGCCGCTACGAAGCCGTCGCGCTCAGCGACAATGTCCGCTTCGTCGGCAATGTCTCGGTCGGACGCGATGTGAGCATCGACGAACTCCAGTCGCTCTACGACGCGGTGGTGCTCGCGACCGGCGCGCCCAATGATCGCCCGCTCGGCATAACCGGCGACGATCTGCCCGGCGTGGTCGGCTCGGCGGCGTTTGTCGGCTGGTATAACGGACATCCCGATTTCGCCGATCTGGCGCCGCCGCTCGACGTGGACGGCGCCGTCGTGGTCGGCAACGGCAATGTCGCGCTCGACGTCGCGCGTATCCTCTCCAAGACCCCGGCGGAGTTCGCCGGCTCCGATATCGTCGATCACGCCCTGGGCGCGCTGGCGGGATCGTCGATCCGCACCATCTCGATCCTCGGCCGGCGCGGGCCCCATCAGATCGCGATGACGCCCAAGGAGCTGGGCGAGCTCGGCCATCTGGAACGCGCCGCGCCGCATGTCGACCCTGCCGACCTGCCACCCGTCGGCGACGATGCCCTGCTCGAACCGGGTATGCGCAAGTCGGTGACACATCTGCGCGATTTCGCCGCGGCCGGCACAACCAAGTCGATCGCGATCGATTTCGACTTTTTCGCGATGCCCGTCGCGATCGAAGGCGACGGCAAGGTCGAGCGCGTGATCGTCGAGCGCACCGTGCTCGATGCCGATCTGCGGTCGCGCGGGACCGGAGAACGCTACACCATTCCCTGCGGACTGGTGGTGAGTTGCATCGGCTACAGCACACCGAAGATCGAGGGCGTCCCCTACGAACATGGTCGCGGACGCTTCGCCAATGACGAAGGACGCATCCTGCCCGGCCTCTATTGCGTCGGCTGGGCGCGGCGCGGCCCCACCGGCACGATCGGCACCAACCGGCCCGATGGGCAGATGATCGCCGAAAAGATCGCCGCCGACCTGCCCGATCCGTCGCGCAAGGCCGGGCGGACGGGGCTCGATGCACTGCTTTCCGCGCGCAACGTCGACGTCGTCACCTTTCGCGACTGGCAGAAGATCGAGGCTGCGGAGGTCGCGCGTGCCCGCGACGGCAGCCCGCGTGGCAAGTTCGTCAACATCGCGGAGATGATCGCCGCACGTGGTGATTGAAGCGGGCTTGCGATGCGCCAAACCGCTGCTATAAGCCGCCGCCTGCCTACCGGCTTCGTGCCGGTTCCGCATCGGTCGGGGAGTAGCTCAGCCTGGTAGAGCACTGTCTTCGGGAGGCAGGGGCCGGAGGTTCGAATCCTCTCTCCCCGACCATTTTCTTCTGGATCGCGTAGCGCGGAGTGCCGGATGGCTGACGATAAGCCCGAATCGAAGCAAGCCCCGAAAAAGCGCGTTGCGCCCAAGCGCACGGCGAAGGCCGCTCCGGCAAAGCGGGCACCTGCAAAGGCAAAGGCGGATGCCGCTTCGAAGGGCGAACCCCGCTCGTCGCGCTGGTCCAACGCCGGACTCGGCGCAGCGATCGGATCGGCGGCGATCGTCGCCGCACTGCTCTACGTCAATCGCAGCACGAAGAAGAAGCCCGACTGAGGCGCACGGGAGCGCCACACCGCGCGCGCCCCTTTTCGTCAGACCCGATCAGGTCGCGACACGCAGGCCGAGCCACAAGGTGCGCGGACTGGCGCGCTCGATCACGCCATCGTCACTGCGCGCCGCATCGACGCGGACATTGCCCAGATTCTCGCCGCGCGCCTCGATCGACAATCCCCTGGTGATCGGAAACAGCACACGCGCGTCGGCGGTCAGGGCATCGCGCAACGGCACGATGTTCAAATCGTCCTCATATTGCACCGAGACATAGCGTAGCGTCACCGAGGCGGCAGGACCAGACGCCCGCTGCCAACCGAGCGTGGCCGACGCCATATGTCGCGGCGTCTGCGCCGGACGCAGTCCGTCAAGCGACAGCGCCAGGCCGGACGCGCGCACGACGCTTTCGGTATAGGCATAGGACGCAGCGAAGCGCAGATCGCCCGCAGAATAGCTGGCGTCGAATTCGACGCCCTGGGCGCGGACCGCGTCGAGATTCTGGCGGCGGCGCGTGACGCGCGGCACGACGGTCACGTTGGCGATCGCGTCCTTCATCCGGTTGGTGAACACGGTCACGCCGATCCGCGCCGAATCGCTCGGGCGCCAGTCGATACCCGCTTCGATGCCCGACAGTCGCTCGGGACTGAGTGCCGCATTGGCCTGCGTCGTTTCGTTACCCACCCGGAACGGCCGATAGAGTTCGTTGAGCGTCGGCAGGCGCCAGCCGAGATAAGCGGCGGCCCGCAGCGTCACCGTCTCGGCCGGGAGAAAGGCAAGTCCGCCGCGCGCAGTCGGCTCCCAGCCCTGGCGCGCGGGATAGGCGGCGTTGGTGATCAGCGGCCCGCCCGACAGGTTGCGCTCGCGCAGGAAGCCCTGCCCGATCCACCAGCGATCGATCCGTGCCGCGCCGGTCAGGGTCAGGGCATCGCCGAAATCGGCACTCAGCTCGGCAAAGGCGCCGGCAGTGTCGCTATGCCCGCCCGCCTCGCGACCGCGCTGCGGTGCGCCCGCCGCATTGTAGAAGAAATATTCCTTGGTGACGCCGCTCGTCCGCCGCCAATCCGCGCCCAGGCGCAGTTCGAGCGTGTCGCCGAGTGGCGGCCGCAATTCGAACCGCGCGCCGAGGCCCGTCGAGGGAACATTATATTGTTCGGCAACCGCCGTCGCCGTGGTCCGCCCCGGGCTGAGGCTGGCAAAGCCGCTGTAAAAATCGCGCACCTGAAGATAGGCAAGCGCGGAATAGCCCCAGCGCCCGCGCCCGACCAGGCGCAGGCTGGCATCGGCGCCGTCGCCGCCATTGCCGCTGAATGCGAAACCACGATCGCGATCGTCGGTGAAGGCCAGCATGTTCGCCTGAAGCTCGGTGTCGGCGCCGACCGGAATCACCGCGCGCGCCGCAATGCTCGCCTGTTCAAAGGGCGCGCGCCGGTCCGCCGGTCCGCGATCCTCCTTCGCGATCGGGATGAAGCCGTCGCTGCGCGCATAATCCGCGCTGATCGTCGCAAAGCCCGCGCCCAGCGGCAGCGCCGCGGTCGCGTCCGCCGCGATCGATTCGCGGCTGCCATAAGCGACGCCGCCACCGAAGCGCGACAGCGTGTCCGGCCCCGCACTCGCCAATTCGATCGTGCCGGCAAGCGCGCCCGCGCCGAGCACGCCGCTGCCGCCGCCGCGCGTGACACGGACATGGTCGAGCCGGCCCGGCGCAAAGGCCGGCCAGCTGATCCAGCCGCCAAAAGGATCGCTTTGCGGGACGCCGTCGAGAATCACGAGCGCGCGGCTCGACGCGTTGCCACCGAGCCCTCGCAACGTAACGCCCTGGCTGGTCGGATTGGCGGAGCGCGCATCGGAGCGGCGGAACTGCTGCAATCCGGCGACGTCCTTGAGCACATCCTCCAGCCGCCCGCTCGCGCTGCCGGTCAGCCGGTCGCGTTCGATGCGGACGATGTCATAGGCGGCATCGCCCTTCGCCTCTTCCAGCCCATGGCCGGTGACGATGATATCCTGCTCCTCCGCCAGCGCCGGGGTAGCGATACAGGCAAGCGCGAAACCAAGGCGACGGATCATGAAGGCGCTCCCACGCGATCGGGGTGTGCCGCGGCGAACGGGTCGAGCGCGGTGCAGGTGGCGTCGATCCGGGTCAGGATCGGATAATCGTCGAGCGGCAGCGAGAAGCGTCGCGCGTTGAACATCTGCGGCACCAGGCAGATATCGGCGAGACCGGGCCGGTCACCGCCCAGGAAGGTGCCCGCATCCGCCGCCATCGCTTCGAGCGCGCGGAATCCCTCGGCAACCCAGTGGCGATACCAGGCGTCGCGTCCGGCCTGGTCGACGCCGAGCACATCCTTCAGATAGTTCAGCACCCGCAGATTATCGATCGGATGGATATCGGCCGAGATCACCAGTGCCTGGGCGAGCGTCCTGGCGCGCGCGGCGGGATCCTGCGGAACCAGGCGCGGCTCGGGATATTTCGCGTCGAGATAGTCGATGATCGCGAGACTCTGGGTCAGTTGATGCCCGTCAATCTCGAGCGTCGGTACGAAACCCTGCGGATTGCGCGCCAGATTGGCGGGCGTCCGCTGATCGCCGTCGAGCAGGCTGATGTCGACGCGCTCATAGGCAATCGCCTTCAGGTTGAGCGCGATGCGGACACGGTAGCTGGCGGAGGAGCGAAAATAGTCGAACAGGGTCACGCCGCTCATTCACTCTCCCCCGCGGTCAAGGCCAGCAGCGCAAAGCTCGCCAGCCAATGCTCGCCCATATAGTCGCCCGCGACATGCGTCAGGCTCGCGGCGAGATGCGCGTCGGCGGCGGCGAGCGCAAGTCCCTTTTCGGGCGCATCCAGCACCGGAACCAGCGATCGCCAGCACCAGGCGCGGCTGAGATTGAAGCCGTCGAGATGCGCAATCTTGCCGTCGCTGCGATCGGATACGAAGGCAGGCGTGAACAGGCTGGCGGGTTCGCGCGCCGCCAGGCCGGGCAGGAAGCCGGCAAACCAGGCGCAGAAATCGGATGCGGGCAGAACGCGGCGCATGCACAGCGCCTCGATCAATGCCGATGAGAGGAACTCGTCGCCGCCCGGCTCCCATCCCGGGCAAGCGCGGTCGCCGCCGAAATAGTCGACCGCACGTGCACGGACGAGTTCCGCCAGCGCGGGATCGTGCGTCTCCGCCCAGTCGAGCGCCAGCACCAGCGCAAAGGCCGTGCTGTAATGCGTGCCGGTGCGGATCGGATAGGTCTGTCGCGGCAGGAAATCGTGGAAGCGCTGCGCGAAGGCGCGCGCCAGCGGCTCCAGCGCTTCGCCCCATTCCGCATCCTCGTGCCGGGCCGCCTCTCCGTGCAGCGCCAGCAGCCACGCCCAGCCATAAGGCCGTTCGAAGCCGCCGGTATAGGCACGGTCGAGATAGGCGAGTTCGCCCGCCACCTTGTGCGGAACCAGCATCGCATCGGCCAGAGCACGCACCTCCGCGGCGAACGGCGCCTGCGGAAAGCGCCGGGTGAGCGACAGCAGCATCCAATAGCCGTGGACGCAACTGTGCCAGTCGAAACTGCCGTGGAAGATCGGATGCAAGGCCTTGGGCCCAAGCACATCCTCCGGCCCATCCATGATATGGTCGAGCTTGTGCGGATATTCGAGCGTGACATGGCCAAGCGCGATCGTGGCGAAGCGCGCGGCGAGATCCTGGGTGAGAGCGGTCATGCCGCGCGCCCTATCAGATCAGCGCGATCGGAAGGCGAGAAAATAGATCAACAGAAGGTTGCAGACGAGTAACGGCAATGCCGTGCCGATCTGCGCCTTGATCACACCATTGCGGTCCTTGAGATCGAGCAGTGCGGCGGGCACGATGTTGAAGTTCGCGGCCATCGGCGTCATCAGCGTGCCGCAGAAACCGGCGAGCATGCCGATCGCGCCGATCACCGCCGCGTCGCCGCCATAGCCCTTGATCAGCAGCGGCACGCCGATCGCGGCAGCCATCACCGGAAAGGCGGCAAAGGCGTTGCCCATGATCATCGTGAACAGCGCCATGCCCAGCGCATAGACCGTGACGGCAACGAAGCGGTTGCCCTCCGGTATCGCATATCCGGCAAGCGCGCCGATGATGTCGCCCACGCCGGCAAGCGCAAAGACCGCACCGAGTGCGGCCAGCATCTGCGGCAGCACGACCGCCCAGCCGATCGAATCGATCAGCCGCCGCCCCTCCTGAAGCGGCGCGATCGCGGGCGGGCGAAGCCAGACCATCGTCACCGCCACGGCTGCCAGCGCGCCGGTACCGAGCAGGATCAGCGTCACCCATTTGGGATCGAACAGGCCGGATTGCCCGAACGGTGTGTAGTTATAGGCGAGCGTACCGAAGAATGCCGTCGCGGGAATGATCAGTGCCGGCAGGAACAGCCGGTTGCCGAGCCGCAGCGAATGGGCCTCGCGCGCCTCGCACGTCGTCGTTTCCGGCTCGCTGCGCCCGATCGCGCCGAAACCGGCAAGCCCGACCAGGCACAGCACGAGCACGCCATTGCCGATATCGCCCAGCAGATTGCCGCCCAGAAAGCTCAGCGCGAGCAGCCCCCAGAATGCGGCATTGCCCCAGCGTTTCGGGTTGTGCCGGTCGCGCGCGCTCAGCACCGCATAGGCCGCGAACATCGCGCCACCCAATGCATAGAGCCAGCCGAGCGTGATCATGGTTCACCCTCCGCCTTGCCGCGCACGGAGAGTTTGCGGTCGAGCAGCAGCAGCCGCCCGCCATGGATCAGGAAAGCGAGGATCGCGGTCGGGATCGCCCAGACCGACAATTGCAGGGGCGCGAGCACGATACCGTAGGTTTCGAACGTCCCCTTGATCAACAGGATCGAGGCGATCGCGATGAAGATGTCCTCGCCGAAGAACAGCCCGACATTGTCGGTCGCGGCGGCATAGCTTTTCACGGTCTCGCGATCATCGTCGCCGAGCACGCCCTGCTGCTCCGCCGCGGCCTCGGCCATCGGCGCGACCAGCGGACGGACGGTCTGGGGATGACCGGCAACCGAGGTCAGGCCGAGCGCGGACAATCCCTGGCGCAGCGCAAGATAGACGATCAGCAACCGACCGACGGTTGCGCCGCGCAGCCCGGAGATCAGCGTTCGCGCGCGTTGCTGCAGGCCGAAGCGTTCGAGCAGGCCGATCACCGGCAGCACGACATAGACGACCGTGACGAAGCGATTGTCGTTGAACGCCTTGCCGAGCGCCGCGAGCACCGCGGCAAAGTCGAAGCCCGCCGCCAGCCCGGTAACGAAGGCGGCGACAGTGACCACCAGCAACGGATTGAAGCGCAGCAGGAACCCCGCGACGACGACGAGAATGCCGAGCAGCGGGAGGTAGCTCATCGCCGCATCCCCCGATGCGGCCAGATCGCCCTGTCAGTCCTTTGCACCATATCCGCCACCCCCCGGCGTCTCGATCACGAACACATCCCCCGCCGCCATGTCGACACCCGCCGTCGCCGACAGCCGTTCCTCGCCACCGTCTGTCCGGATCACGCGATTGACGCCGGGCGCGCCATCCTCTCCGCCCATCAATCCACGCGGTGGCACCGCGCGGCGATTGGACAGGATCGAGGCGCGCATCGGCGCGAGGAAACGGACACGGCGCACCACGCCATCGCCACCTTCATTTGCCCCGCCGCCGCCCGATCCATGACGGATCGAGAAGGATTCGAGCAGGACGGGCAATCGCGTCTCCAATATTTCGGGATCGGTGAGCCGGCTGTTGGTCATATGCGTCTGCACCGCGCTCGCGCCGTCGAAACCGGGGCCGGCGCCCGAGCCGCCCGCGATCGTCTCATAATATTGATGGTGCGCGTCGCCGAAGGTGAAGTTGTTCATCGTGCCCTGCGATCCGGCCAGCGCGCCGGTCGCGGCGAACAGCGCATCGGTGATCGCCTGGCTGGTCTCGACATTGCCCGCGACCACCGCCGCTGGATAGACCGGGTTGAGCATCGAACCGGCCGGCACGATCAGCTCGATCGGTTTCAGGCACCCGTCATTCATCGGGATCGCATCGTCGACCAGGGTGCGGAAGACGTAGAGCGTCGCCGCGCGGCAGATCGAATAAGGTGCGTTGAAATTGTCGGGCAGTTGCGCGCTGGTGCCGGTGAAGTCGATGCGCGCCGACCGCGCCGCCTTGTCGACCGAAACCGTGACGCGGATCACCGCGCCATTGTCCATTTCCACTTCCGCCGCACCGTCGACGAGGCCCGCGATCAGCCGGCGAACCGCTTCCTCGGCATTGGCGATGACATGGCCCATATAGGCGCGGACCACGCCCGGGCCATATTCGGCGGTGACGCGGCGAAATTCGCTCTCGCCGCGCGCGCATGCCGCGATCTGCGCCTTCAGGTCGGCGATATTGCGATCGGGATTGCGCGCCGGCCATGCGCCCGAGGCCAGCAGCGCACGCATCTCGGCTTCGAGGAAACGACCGGCATCGACGAGCAGGTGATTGTCGATCAGCACCCCTTCCTCGTCGACGCTGCGGCTATCGGGCGGCATCGATCCCGGCGCGATCCCGCCGATATCGGCATGATGGCCGCGCGCCGCCACGAAAGCGGCCGGCCCCGCTTGGCCATCGATGAAGACCGGCTTGATGACGGTGATGTCGGGCAGATGGGTGCCGCCCCGATAGGGTGCGTTGAGCACATAGACGTCGCCGGGTTTCATCCCGCGTCCGTCATTGGGGGCGCCCCTGGTATTGACGCCGCGCGCGTCGATGATGGTGCGGATACTGTCGCCCATCGACCCCAGATGGACCGGGATATGCGGCGCATTGGCGATCAGCGCACCGTCGGCGGCGAACAGCGCGCAGGAGAAGTCGAGCCGTTCCTTGATATTGACCGAACTCGCGGTGTTCTGGAGCGCGACCCCCATTTCCTCGGCGATCGCCATGAAGAGATTGTTGAAGATCTCGAGCATCACCGGATCGGCATCGGTGCCGATCGCGTGAACCATCTCGCGCGGGACGGCACGCGTCAGCAGCAAATTGCCGATCGCATCGACCTCCGCCTGCCAGCCGGGCTCGACGACCGTGGTGGCCGACGCGTCGACGATCAGCGCCGGCCCGACGACGCGCGCACGCTCGCGCAACGACGCCCGGTCATGGATGCTGCCATAGCCGGGCATCAGGCGCGCTTCGGGCGCCGCCTGGTCCTGCGCTTCCCGCGGAATATCGAGCAGCCCGCCTTCATCCCATGACCGTCCGATCGCCTCGGCGATCAACGTCTCGACGATGACGGGCGTGTCCGGAGAGATGAAGCCGAAGCGCGTCTGGTGCCGTGCCTCGAATTCGAGGTGCATCTCGTCGGACAGCCCCAGCGGAAGCTCGATCGTGCTGTCGCTGCCTTCGTAGCGCAACGCCGCACGGCGATGAACCTGGCTATGCGCGAGCGGCACGTCCTGCGCGCGTAGCGTGTTCAGCGCCTCGCGCGCCAACCGGTCGATCCGCACGAGATTGCTGCCCAGCGGCCGGCCGAACGATTCCTGCCGCATCACGCTGATGTCGGCGAGTCCCATGCCATAGGCCGAAAGCACGCCGGCAAGCGGATGGATCAGGACCCGTTCCATGCCGAGCGCATCCGCGACCAGACAGGCATGCTGCCCGCCCGCGCCGCCAAAGCAGGTGAGCGTGTAGCGCGTCACGTCATGCCCGCGCGCGATCGAGATCTTCTTGATCGCGTTCGCCATATTGTCGATCGCGATGCGCAGAAAGCCTTTGGCGACCTCCTCCGGCGTCATCGGCGTTCCCGTTGCGGCCGTGATCTCGTCAGCCAGCGCGGTGAACCGCGTCCGCACCACATCGACGTCGATCGGCTGGTTGCCATCGGGGCCGAACACCGCCGGAAAATAGTCAGGCCTGATCTTGCCGAGCAGCAGGTTGCAGTCGGTCACGGTCAGCGGACCGCCGCGCCGATAACAGGCGGGTCCGGGAACCGCGCCGGCGGAATCGGGGCCTACCCTGAAACGCGTACCGTCGAAATGACAGATCGAGCCACCGCCCGCCGCGACGGTGTGGATCTCCAGCATAGGCGCACGAACGCGGACACCCGCGACCATGGTCTCTGCGGTGCGCTCATATTCGCCCGCATAATGCGAGACGTCGGTCGAGGTGCCTCCCATGTCGAAGCCGATGACGCGGCTGTGCCCCGCCTGGGCGGCGGTCCGGACCATGCCGACGATGCCGCCCGCCGGGCCGGACAGGATCGCATCCTTGCCCTGGAGCCCGTCATGCTCGATCAACCCGCCGCTCGACTGCATGAACAGCAGGTGCGCTTCACTGTCGAGCGCGCCGACGACGCGATCGACATAGCGTCTGAGCACCGGGGAGAGATAGGCATCGACCACTGTGGTATCGCCGCGGCCGATCAGCTTGATCAGTGGCCCCACCCGATGGCTCGCCGAAACCTGCACAAAGCCGATCTCCCGGGCGAGATCGGCAAGCGCCGCCTCATGGTCGGTCCAGTGCCAGCCATGCATCAGGACGATGGCGATCGCCCGGATACCATCGCCATAAGCGGCCCGGAACGCGCGTTCTGCAGCGCCCAGATCGATCGGCTGCAGCACCGTACCGTCAGCCGTCACGCGCTCGTCGATCTCCACGACACGATCGTAAAGCGGTTCGGGCAGGACGATCCTGCGCGCGAAGATGTCCGGACGCGCCTGATGCCCGATCCTGAGCGCGTCGCCGAAGCCCCGCGTGATCGCGAGCAGGGTCCGCTCGCCCTTGCGTTCGAGCAGCGCATTGGTGGCAACGGTGGTGCCCATCTTGACCGATTCGATCGTGCCGCCGCCATGCGCATCCATCAGCATGCGGATGCCCGCGGTCGCCGCATCCTCATATTGGCCCGGATTCTCCGACAACAGCTTGGCGGTCAGCACGCGCCCCTTGGGTGTCCGCGCGACGATGTCGGTAAAGGTGCCGCCGCGATCGATCGAAAAGGACCAGCTCACCGTCGGATCACCGGCTGCCCAGCACCCGCGCGGTGATCGCGTCGAGCTTTGCCATCAGCATCGGATCGCGCTTTTCGGGCGCGGTCATCAGCGCGACGTCGAGCGCGGTATCGATCGGCGAAGGCGGCCGCACTGCCGGCAGCGACCGCGCGAATTCGACGACGAGCTGCTTCGCCAGCCCGCTGTTCGCGATGAGCTGCGCGATGACTTCGTCCACCTCGACATGGCCCTCTCCCTCGCGCCAGCTGTCATAGTCGGTCACCATCCCCACCACCGCGTAGGGAAGCTCCGCCTCGCGCGCCAGCTTGGCCTCGGGCATCGCGGTCATGCCGATGACGTCGCAGCCCCATTGACGATAGAGCCGGCTTTCGGCGCGCGTCGAGAATTGCGGTCCTTCCATCACCAGCTGGGTCGCGCCCTCATGGATATCGGCGCCCACTGCGCGGCCGGCGGCCGCGAGCATCGCCGACAGCCGGGGACAGACCGGATCGGCGACCGAGACATGCGCGACGCACCCCGTGCCGAAAAAGCTCTTCACGCGCGCGAAGGTGCGATCGACGAACTGATCGATCACCACGAACTTGCCGGGCGGCAGATGTTCCTGAAGCGAGCCGATCGCGGAGAGCGAGATCAGGTCGGTGCAGCCTGCGCGCTTCAACGCGTCGATATTGGCGCGCGCATTGAGTTCGCTCGGGGAAATGCGATGGCCGCGACCATGGCGGGGCAGGAAGACGAACTTCACGCCTTCGATGCAGCCAGTCAGCAATTCATCCGAAGGGGCGCCCCAGGGCGTGTCAATCGCGATCCATTGCGGGTCTTCGAGACCGTCGATCGCATAGACGCCGGATCCCCCGACCACGCCGATGGTCCATTCGCTGCTCATGCCGTCACCTTGATTGAGATTAGTCGCCCATCAACACTGCCGCCGCGCGATCGGCAAGACCCTTGCGGGCAAAGTCCGTTTAAGAAAGCGCGGAAGAGCGCTTTCTTAGGCGGTGCCAGCCCACTCCCCCGCCCAACCTCCCGATCCAGCATGATCCTGTCGGGTGGTTGGGGGGGGGAGCGGGCTGGTACCGGCTTTCTCAAAAGCCTCTCAATTCGTCGCACGAATCCAGTCCTCGAGAAGCGCGACCGCCTCGTCATGGACGGTGGCGCGTCCAAGCTCGGGCATGGCGAGCCCCGGCTCGGTGGTCTTCATGCGGAATGTCAGGATCGAGCGTTCGGGATGGCCGGGCGCGATATCGAAATCCAGCCCACCGCTGCCGCGGCCGGCCGCGACGGGGCGCTTGCCGATGCCCAGCGCGACGCGATCGCGCTCCTCCCAGGTGAGGAACAGCCCCGAATTGCTCGCCGCGCCCCTGGGGTTGTGACAATGGCCGCAATTGACGTCGAGATAGGCACGCGCGCGTCCGTCGAGCGATCCGGTGGCCGGATCATCCCAGGCAGGCAATGTCGCGCCCGGCCGACCGCGCATGTTGCGCGCCTTGGGCCCGATCGGCGTGATCTCACCCGACAGGCCATGGCATTCCTTGCATTGATTCTGATTGGGCACGGCATAGCTGATGCTGCGGCTCTGCCCCTTGGCGTCGATCCAGCCGACCGGCAATCGCCGGCCGCCGCGCTTCAGTTCGGCATCGCCGAGTTCGGCATTCCAGACATAGGGCAGTGCCACCCAGCCGGTTGCGCGGCGGATCAATAGACGGGTCTCGATGATGCGGATATCGCGATCGGGATGCCGCATATCGGCGGGATAGCCGAAGCTCTTGACCAGCACCGTGCCCACCGGAAAGTCCGGCAGGCCGTCGCCATTGGGGCGCGTCCTGGTGCCGGGCGGCAGGTAGAGATAGCGGAACTTCTCCGCATAATCGGAGAAGAGCGGGGTGTTGAGGCTATAGGGCTCGACGCCGGCATTGGGTTCGATGCCGCGCGCGTCGGTGAACAGTCTGAAATCGGAGAGCCTGGGCGGCAGCGTATCGCCGAGGATGAGGTCGAGTGCGACGGGTGCGGGTGCCGCACTGGTAACGAGCAGCCACGCGATGGCCAAGGCGACACGCCGGATCATCAACCTTTCCCTGTCGCTCCAGCGAGAGCTAGAGCCCATGCAATGCCGACCGCCCTCCGCGCGTTTGGAGGATCGTATGGATCCCAGCTTTCGCTGGGGTGACGTTTAAAGGGACAGGCGCCCTTTGAAGTCACCTGATCGCCGCCTCCATCGCTGCCGGCAGCACGACCGGCTTAGGTTCCGCAATCACCTCCCCGCTCGAGAGGTCAGCAGGCGCCGGCTTGGCCTCGGTCACTGGCGAAGTCGGTTTGGCCAGATTGAGGCTGAGCACGCCGACCTGATCGGTCACGCGGATATTCGCGTCCGCGCCGCCGACGCCGTCCCAGAAGATCGGCAGCAGCGATCCGCCCATCGCTGCCGCCAATTCCTTGCCGCCCGGAAAATCGGGGGCGAAGCCCGCGCGCCCATGGACATTGTCGCGCACCACGACATTGCGCACGCGCGGCTCATATTTGGGATCGTCGAATGCCTGTTTATACGCGACGATCATGACATTGGCCGTGGCGTTCTGCTCCATCGCGTTGTTGAAGACATGGACGTCGCGATTGGCCATGATCATCACCCCCGTCCCCATCGGCACGGTGGCGACGATATTGCCCTTGGGCGCGAAATTCGGGGTGTCGTTGTCGGCGACGATATTGTCGAACACGCGGATCGAATGCCCGCCCATCTGGGGCAGATTGGGCAGGTCGAAGATCAGGATGCCACCCGTATTATATTGCGCGATATTATCGTGGACGTCGGCTTCGAAGCTATTCTCGATCTCGATGCCCGCCACGTTACGCTCGGCGCGGGAGTTGCGGACGACGATCCGGCGCGACTGGCCGACATAGATGCCCGCATCGGACGCACCGCGCACCAGGACCGTATCGATCAGCACATCCTGCGATTCGACGGGATAGATGCCATAGGCGCCGTTGGTCGGCTTCGGCCCGCCGGTCCATTCCACGCGGATATTGTGATAGACGATGCGGTCGGCACCCTTGGACTTGATGCCGTCACCCTTGCTGTCCTCGACCGCGAAATCGCGCAGCACGACATCGTCCGACGTGACGAGCAGCCCCTCGCCCGCCCCCTGCTGCCCCTTGAAGCTGAGGACGCTGCCGTCGATGCCGGTGCCCCGCACGGTGACGCGCGGAACGTCGAGCGACAGGCCGTCGGTCAGCTCGAACCGGCCCTCGCCGATCTGCACGATATCGCCGGGCGTCGCCTCGATCAGCGCGGTCTGCAGCCGTTCCTGCGCGTCAGGCCCCGCCTCGACCGTGATGGTCTTGGCAAAGGCACCGGTCGAACTCGCGGCGATCAGCGCCGCGAGACAGAGCATCCTTCCCATAAGCACCCCTTATTTTGCTAGGCTTTTGCGCATGCCATATCCGAAATAGACGATGAGGCCGAAGCCGTTCCAGATGAGGAAATAGAGCTGGGTTTTGCTGGGGAGGCTCCAGAAGAG
>NZ_JBYSZM010000054.1:0-30919 GCF_058787155.1 Sphingobium sp. FW305-3-2-15-F-TSA7
GGCATCCCGACAATGCGGAACATCCCTGTCATACGCTATCTTCAACAGACAATTGCGAGCGTAGCGAAGCAATCCAGGGATGCTTCAACCGCTGGATTGCTTCGTCGCTACGCTCCTCGCAATGACGACGGTGATATGTTTCAAGCCCGCTCGAACACCGCCGCCAGGCCCTGGCCACCACCGATACACATCGTCTCCAGCCCATAACGCCCACCGCGACGACGCAGTTCATGGACGAGATTGGCGAGGATGCGGCCGCCGGTGGCGCCGATCGGATGGCCGAGCGAAATGCCCGATCCGTTGACGTTGAGCCGATCGCGCCAAGAACCATTGGCATCCCAGCCCCAGCCCTTGAGCACCGCCAGCACCTGCGGTGCGAACGCTTCGTTGAGTTCGACCAGATCGATATCGTCCCAGCTCAAGCCGGTGCGCGCGAACAGACGGGCGACGGCAGGCACCGGGCCAATGCCCATGCGCGATGGTTCGCAGCCGGCGGCGGCCCAACTATGGAACCAGGCAAGCGGCTCCAGCCCCAGTTCGGCCAGCTTGTCCTCGGCGACGACGAGGCAGGCAGCGGCGGCATCGTTCTGCTGGCTGGCATTCCCGGCCGTCACCACGCCACCCTTTTCGATCGCGCGGAGCGCGCCCAGCGATTCCAGCGTCGCGTCGGGGCGGAAGCCTTCGTCCTTTTGGAAAATCACGGGATCGCCCTTGCGCTGCGGCACGGCGACGGGAACGAGTTCTTCGGCAAAGCGATTCTCGGCCCAGGCGGCGGTGGCGCGTTGGTGGCTCATCACCGCATATTCGTCGCACGCCTCGCGGCTGATGCCGTAATCCTTGGCGAGATTCTCCGCGGTCTCGATCATGCCGCTGATCACGCCGAAGCGTTCGATCGGCTGCGACATCAGCCGCCCCCGCGTCAGGCGATCATGCATCGTCGAGGAACCCGATCGCGCACCCTTGCGCATGTCGGTCGAGTAATATTCGACATTGCTCATGCTCTCGACGCCGCCGGCGATGACGACATCCGCCGCGCCGGTCTGCACCATCATCGCGGCGTCGATCACCGCCTGAAGCCCGCTGCCGCAGCGGCGGTCGAGCTGATAGCCAGGCACTTCGATCGGCAGCCCGGCAGCCAGTGCGGCCCAACGGCCGACCGCCGGCGCCTCGCCATTGCCATAGCCCTGCGCGAAAACGACGTCGTCGATCCGCATCGGGTCGATGCCCGTACGCTCGACCAGCGCCTTGATGATCACCGCGCCGAGATCGCCGGCCTGCATGCCCGAAAGCGCGCCCATGAACTTGCCGACGGGCGTGCGGAGCGGCGTGACGATAGCGGCCTTGCGCATGATTATTCCTGTCCTTTTCGTTCGATTAGCCAGCCGCGCGGATCATTTCGCGCGCGATGATGAGCTGCTGAATCTGGGAAGTGCCCTCGTAAAGGCGCAGCACACGCACGTCACGATAGAAGCGCTCAACCTTATATTCGGAAATATAACCCGCGCCGCCGTGGATCTGGACTGCGCGATCGGCGATGCGGCCGACGGTCTCGCTCGCGAGATATTTGAGCGCCGACGCCTCCAGGCTGATCTTCTCGCCCGCATCGAAGCGCGCGGCGGCGCGCTCCATCAACGCCTCGACCGCCAGCGCCTCGGTCTTGCAATCGGCAAGCATCGCCTGGACGAGCTGGAAATCGGCGATGCGCTGGCCGAATTGCTTGCGCTCCATCGCGTAGCGCAGGCTCATCTCGATCAGGCGGTCGCACATGCCCATCGCAACCGCGGCGATATGGATGCGGCCGCGATCGAGCACCTTCATCGCGGTCTTGAAGCCCAGGCCGGGCACGCCGCCGATGATGTTCGCGGCGGGCACGACGACGTCATCGAGAATGACGTCGTACACATGCGCGCCGCGCTGCCCCATCTTCTTGTCGGGCTTGCCCAGGCTGATGCCCGGTGTGTCGGCGGGAACGATGAAGGCGGAGATGCCGCCGGCGCCCTTCACGTCAGGCTCGCTGCGCGCCATCAGGGTGAAGACCGTCGCGCGGCCAGCATTGGTGATATAGCGCTTGGTGCCAGTGATCCGGTAGTTATCGCCGTCGCGGACCGCGACGGTGCGCAACGACGCGGCATCCGATCCGGCATCGGGCTCGGTCAGGCCGAAGCTGGCCACCGCTTCGCCGGTCGCAAGCTTGGGCAGCCATTCGCGCTTCTGCTCCTCGGTACCGTCGATGACGATCCCCTGGCTGCCGATGCCGACCGTGGTGCCGATCACCGAACGGAACACCACCGATGCACGGGTGAGTTCGCGGATCACCGCCGCCTCTTCCGCCATGGTGAGGCCGAGCCCGCCATATTCCTCGGGCACCGACAGGCCGAACAGGCCGAGATCGCGCATCTCCGCAACAATCGCGTCGGGCACGAGATCGTCATGCTCGACCTGATCCTCGGCCGGGATCAGCCGCTGATCGACGAAGCGGCGAACGGTGTCGCGGAGGAGAGCGAAGGTTTCCTGGTCCATATCAATCCCCGTCTAGTCGGCGGTTGCGATCATCGCCGTGGTGCCGTCGCAACGGACGGCGATTATCTCGTTTTCAATTGCACCGGGGCGCAGCAGCACCGGCTGTCCGCAAAAGAGCGGCGCGACCGCGCGAAATTCGAAGCGTGCGGGCGCACGGCCAAGCCGGCGCGCGGCATAAGCATGGAGCCTGGTCGCGGTGAGCGGGCCATGGACGACCAGGGCGGGGTAGCCCTCCTCACCGGTCGCATAAGGCAGATCGTAATGGATGCGGTGGCCGTTGAAGGTGACCGCCGAATAGCGGAACAGATCGACCGGGCCAGGCAGCCAGCGTTCGTCGTCCGGCCCGGCGGCAAGATCCGCATCCTGCACCGCCGCCATCGGCGCGCCCGCATCGCGATAGACGATCGTCTGCCGCTCGGTGAGGCGAATGCTACCTTGCTGGCTCAGCACGCGCTCCAGTTCGATCAACACCAGCTCGCCCGATTTGCCGGAGCGATGCTTCACGTCGCGGATCGTCGCCACCAACTCGGCTTCGACGTCGAGCGTCAAGGGTTGCTCGAAGGCAAAGCTGCCGGCCGCGAACATGCGCCTTGGCAGCGTGACCGGGGGAAGGAATCCGCCACGCTTGGGATGGCCGTCGGGGCCGATGCCGGCGGCGGAAACCATCGGCAGGAAATAGGCCCAATGGCCGAGCGAAGGCTGGCGCGCCTCGATGTCGAGATCGCTACCCGAGGCGGCGGCATAGCGGCGCATGCATTCGCGGTGGAGCGTTTCGACATTGCTTTCGCTGCGCCCGATCCAGCCGCACCATTCCGCGACCTGCGCGTCGTCGAGGCTCATGGCGCCGCACTCGCCACGATACCGCGATCGTGGAGCGCGCCGATGGCGCCGCTGTCGAGACCGAGCAGTGTGGCGAGAACCTCGTCGGTGTGCTGGCCGAGGCGCGGCGCCGGCGACAGGGGGCCGCGCGGCTGCCCCGCGATCGTCCCTGCCGGTCCCGATGCGGGATAGTCGAGCCCGCTGGGATGGCGCATCGTCTGGAAGATCGGGTTGGCGGCGAACAGCCGCCCATCCTGCGTCGCAGCCTCATGCAGCCCCTGATATTTCGACCAAGTGACGCCGCCCGCTTCGAAGGCGGGACCGAGCGTCGCGAGATCGCGCGCGGCGATCGCAGCCTCGAACAGCGGGAACAGGCGGTCGCGATGGGTGAAGCGCGCCGCCTCGTCAGCGGCGAATGCCGTGCCGAGCTCGCTTTCCAGCACCGCGATCGGCGCGGCAAGATCGAGCGCGCGCACCAATCCCTTCCATTGTTTCGGCGTGATCGCGACGATCATGACGCGCGCGCCGTCGGCAGTGACGAAATCGCGGCCGAATGCGCCGAACAGATCATTGCCCATGCGCGGACGATCCCGGCCCGACACCAGCACCTCGGCGACCGACCCCATATGGCTGAGGCTGGATGCGACGAGATCGGACAAGGGCACGCGGATCTCGGCCCCGCCGCGCCCCTCGCGCCGCGCGCGTTCGGCCGCGACCATGGCGAAGGCGGCATAGGCACCGCCGAGCAGATCCCAGGCGGGCAGGACATGATTGACCGGACGGGCATCGTCGACGGGACCGGTCATCATCGGCAGGCCGGCGGCGGCGTTGACGGTATAATCCAGCGCGGGCGCGCCATCGGCCCAGCCCATGACGCGCACGCAGATGATATCGTCGCGCGCCGCCTTGAGCGCCGAATAGGACAGGAATCCTTCGGCCGGATAATTTGTCAGGAACAGGCCGGCATTGTCGCCGGGCGCCGCGGCCAGCGCCACCGCCAGTTCGCGGCCTTCGGTCGAGGACAGATCGATCGCGACCGATTTCTTGCCCTTGTTGAGACCTTCCCAATACAGGCTGGCGCCATTGGGGGCGAGCGGCCAACGCCGGAAATCCGGCCCGCCGCCGATATTGTCGAAACGGATCACCTCCGCGCCCATCTGCGCCAGATGCAGGCCGCAGGACGGACCGGCGATGAATGCCGCGCCTTCGACGACGCGCAGGCCATGGAGGAGATCGTACATCAGCCGAGCTTTACCAGCGTGCGACCGAGATTCGCGCCCGAAAAAAGACCGAAAAAGCCGTCCAGCGCATGATCCACGCCGTCATAGACGGTTTCCGCCTGGGTCAGCTTGCCCGCCTGATACCATGACGTCACCTCGCGCAGCAGCGCCGGTTCCAGATGGAAATAATCGAGTGCGATGAAGCCCTGGAGGCGCAGGCTCTTGACCACGGCCTGCATCAGGTTGCGCGGCGCGGCATTTGGTTCGGTCGCATTATATTGCGAGATCATGCCGCAGAGCGCGAAACGCGCCTTGGGATTGGCGATGGCGAGCGCGGCCTGGAGATGATCGCCGCCGACATTCTCGAAATAGACGTCGATCCCTTCGGGCGCGGCGCGCGCAAGCGCCTTGGTCAGGCTCGGCTCGGCCTTGTAGTCGATCACCTCATCGACGCCGAGCACGTCCTTGAGATACGCGACCTTCTCCGGCCCGCCAGCCGCGCCGATCACCTTATGACCGCGCAGCTTGGCGAACTGGCAGACATTGGAGCCGACGCCGCCCGACGCCGCGGAGACGAACACGACATCGCCCGGCTTGAGCGCCGCCACTTCGAACAACCCCGCATAGGCGGTCAGCCCGGTCATGCCGGCAAAACCGAGATAGGCGCGTTCGGGCAGGATGCTGCAATCGCGCGGTTTGAGCGCACTGGCCGGCGCATTGAACGCCTCGCGCCAGCCCAGCCGCGAAAACACGATATCGCCGGGGGCGAAAGCGGGGTCGTTGGACGCGACCACCGCACCGATCGCCGGCCCTTCCATCGCGGCGTCGAGCACGAAGGGCGGGATATAGGATTTGGCGTCGCTCATCCGGCCGCGCATCGCCGGATCGACCGCCATCCAGTGATTGCGTACCTGGACCTCCCCGGGCCCCGGCGCAGGCAGTTCGACCGATGCGATCTCGAAATCGTCGGGGACGGGCATGCCCACCGGCCGGCTGACCAGCCGGACTTCGCGCGACATGGTCATCTATCGTCTCCTGTCCCGATCACGCGCATTGCGGCTCAATGTCCGGTGAGCGTCGCAAAACGCTCGCGGTGATAGGCGGCGCTGCCATAGCTCATGTCGGCGACACGGGCGTGCTTGTAATAATGACCCGCGTCATGCTCGTCAGTCATGCCGATCCCACCATGAAGCTGGATCATCTCGGCGGAGACGAGGCGAAGCGTCTCTCCCGCCAGTACCTTTGCGATCGATGCCAGCTCGGCAACATCGGGTCCGTCGCGATCGAGCGCGGCCAGCGCCGCCTCGACCGCCGAACGCGTCAGTTCGATTTCGCCGTAAAGCGCCGCCACGCGATGCTGCAGCGCCTGGAAAGTGCCGATGATCTCGCCGAACTGGACGCGCGTGCGCAGATAATCGAGCGTCGTGTCGAACGCCTCCTGCGCGGCACCGAGCATTTCGGCGGCGGCGCCGATGCGCGCGCGATCGAGGATCGCGTCGAGCAGCGCTGCGCCCTTCCCGGCCTCTCCCAGCACGGCGTCCGCGCCTAGCATCACATCGTCGAAATCGATCGCGGCCGCACCGCGCGTCTCGATTTCGACCAGCCCGGTCCGTTCGACGCCATCGGCATCGGCCGCGACCAGGAAAAGCGTGAGGCCATCGCTTTCGCCAGGCGCGCCCGCACTGCGCGCCGCGACGATCAGCAGGTCGGCGGCCATGCCGTGCAGCACCGGCTGCTTGCTGCCGGTCAGCCGCCAGCCGGCACCATCGGCTTGCGCGCGCAGGCCGATGCCCGCCGGATCATGGCGCGCGCCCTCGTCGACGGCGAGCGTCGCGATCGCCGACCCGTCGGCGATGCGCGGCAGCCATTGCGCCTGCTGCGCGGCGGTGCCGCCCAGGCGCAACGCACTCGCGCCGGCCAGCGCGGAGCTCAATAGAGGGGAAGCGACCAATGTCCGCCCAAGCTGTTCGAGCACGAGCCCCAGGCTGGCATAACCGAAATCGGCACCGCCATGCGCTTCGGGCACGATCACGCTCGCCCAGCCCATTTCGGCGATCTCGGCATAGGTTGCGGGATCGAATCCCCGCACCGCCGCGCCATTGCCGCGCAATTTGCGCAAGGCGCTCACCGGCGCGCGCTGGCGCACCCAGGACTGGGCGGCATCGCGGAGCATGATCTGTTCTTCGGTGAGTTCGGACATGTCGGGACCGTTCAGCGTGACGGAAGGCCAAGCACGCGCTTGGCCGTGATGTTGTTCTGGATCTCGAAGCTGCCGCCATAGATCGAGAAGGCGCGGCTATGCAGCCAGGCGCGGGTCGCCTCGAGCTCATCCTCGGCAAAGCCCGGCCCTTCCCAGCCCAGCCCCTGGTTGCCGAGAATATCGACGACGAGTTCGGCGCGTTCCTGCGAAACCGCGGCGCCCAGATTCTTGAGCACCGAGACGGCGGTGCTGACGCCATTCTCCGCCCTGGCCGCCGCCGCCGACCGATTGACATAATGGGTATAGGCACGGTTGCGGATCGCATTGTCGACGATGCGCTGGCGCAGCACGGGGTCGGCGATCCGGCCGCGCTCGTCGACCCCCAGATAGCGCTTGGCGAATTCGGCCAGGCTCGGCGCATCGACACGCCCGGTCGCCAGGCTGTCGCGCTCGAACTGGAGCAGGCGCTTGGCGATCCCCCAGCCCTGGTTGATCCCCCCGACCATATTCTCCTTGGGGACCGCGACGTCGGTGAAGAAGACCTCGCAGAAATGCGTCGATCCGCTGATGAGCTCGATCGGCCGCGCCTCGACGCCCGGCGCATGCATATCGATCAGCAGGAAACTGATCCCGCCCTGCTTGCGACTGGTGTCGGTACGGACCAGCGCAAAACACCAATCGGCATGGTTGGCGCCGGAGGTCCAGATCTTCTGGCCATTGACCAGCCAGTGATCGCCCCTGTCCTCGCAGCGCGTCTGCAGCGAGGCGAGATCGGAGCCGGCGCCGGGCTCGGAAAAACCCTGGCACCAGCGCACTTCGCCACGCGCGATCGGCGGAACGAAACGGCTTTTCTGCTCTTCGGTGCCATATTCGAGCAATGTCGGGCCGAGCATCATCTGGCCATAGGTGCGATTGGGCGGGAAGGCGCCGATCCGCGTCATCTCCTCCGCGATGATCCGGGCCTCGTCCTCCGACAGACCGCCGCCGCCATAATCGACAGGCCAGGTCGGCGCGCCCCAGCCGCGCTCGACCACGCGTTTCAGCCACAGGCCGAAATCGGGATCCGCATCGGCATAGGCGGCGTCGGTCTGATAGGGTTGCGGGCTCTTGAAAGCGAGCGAGCGCGGAAAATTCGCGTCGAGCCAGGCCGCGACCTCCGCGCGAAACATTTCCGTTCCTCCCTGCCCGTTCACGTCCACCCCTCTCCACTTCCCTTCCATCGGCCCGCTTGCATCGCCATCCCATTGGGGACAGCCACCATATCCGGTTCAACCGCCGCAATTCGCGGGCTCTGATCCGACTAAAATTGCATTGCCGTATACTTTTGTGGCACAGTTCGCGCTGCGGAGCAAGGCCGTGTTGGCATGGAGGCGGGAGCAAACTTGCGTGATGGAGCAAGATTTCTATAGTGAGCGGAGGCGCGTGACGGCTGCGCGCCCCGGGATCCCGCAGGACAATAGAGCTTAATGACAATCGAACCGGACCGGGGACTCGTTTATTCCAGCGCGGCCATTCACGAGCGCCGCCGCCGCATCCTCGAAGAGACGCGCAAGATGATCGCCGAGCGGGGGCTTTCGGGCTTCAGCATGGACGAGATCTGCAAGCGCTCCGGCGTCGCGAAGCGCACCCTCTACAATGCGTTCCAGACCAAGGAGCGCATGGTCGCGATCGCGATCCACGAATATTTCGAACGCTTCATCTCGCGCCTGCCCTATACGGGCCCGCAAGGCACGATGAAGCGCAACATCGAGCGGATGGTGTTCGTGATCGAGCGCAACCGCCAGATCCGCAACTATATCAGCGCGATCATGTCGCTCTATTTCGCGCCCAATGCCGATCCCGACATCTGGACGACGATGCATTCGATGGCGGTGAAACCCAATCTGCAATGGATCCAGGCGCTGAAGGCCCGCCGCCAGCTCCAGCCCTGGATCGACGTCGACACGCTGGCCGACGATATCGTGCGCTGCGAATATGCGATCGTGAACGACTGGTGCCAGGGGCGCATCGAGGATGACGGCGTGACGCTCCATCTGGTTTCGAGCGTGCTGACGGTGATGGCGGGCGCAACGCGCGGCATGGCGCGCCGCGAGATCGAACAGGCGCTGCAGGATTATCAGCAATCGGGCCCGCCCGTTTCCGCGCAGCCGGCGATGCGGATCGAGGACGCCGTCGCGCAAGGCTGAACCGGGCGAATCCGCAGGCCAGTGCAAACGGGCTAGAATTTTAACCTGTAATGCAATATTGGAGCGGGACGGCGACGATAACGACCGGAGAGCGAGGCGTGGCGCGATGACGAATTCACACCCATCGGACGGCGCCGTCACGCCGAAACTCCTGGCCGAACGCCGCGATGGCGACGTGGTTCTCGTCACACTCGACCGGCCCGAGGCGAAGAACGCCGTTTCGTTCGAAATGTGGCGCGCCTTTGCCGAATTGCTCGATTCGCTCGACCATGAGACGCCGGCGCGCGCGCTGGTGATCCACGGCGCCGACGGCTTTTTCTCGGTCGGCGGCGACCTGAAGATCCCGCCGGCGCGTGGTGAAGGTGCGCTGGCGCTCGCGACACGGCTCGAATGGGGCCAGCGCGTGATCGCCCGGCTGCGACGGCTGCCGATCCCGGTGATCGCCGCGGTCGAAGGCGGCGCCTATGGCGTGGGCTGGGGCCTGGTTCTGGCCTGCGACATGGTCTTCGCATCGTCGAGTGCGCAGTTCGGCGCGCCGTTCGTCGATTTCGGACTGGTGCCCGATGGCGGATCGGCCTGGTTCCTGACCCGACAGCTCGGCCGGCACCGCGCCGCGGATCTGCTTTTCTCCGGACGAACGGTCGACGCGGCGGAAGCGCTTGCGCTGGGGCTCGTCAGCCGGCTGCACGATCCCGGCACCGTCACCGATGCGGCGCTGACCTTTGCCGCGACGATCGGCAAGGGCAATCGCCACGCCGTCGAACTCACCAAAAGGCTGCTCCAGACCGCCAGCGGCAGCGACCTGGACGCGGCGCATGCGTTGGAACTCGCTTATTGCGCGATCCTGCAGGATGGCGACGAACTGGCACGGGCGCGCGAAGCCTTTGCCAAGCGCCCAAAGGCCTAGCGCGTGGAACTCGACATGCGCAGCCTGCCGCTCGCGGCACGCTACAAGATCCTCAATTCCACGGTGACGCCACGCCCGATCGCCTGGATCACATCATTGTCGGAAAGCGGCGTGCTCAACGCGGCGCCCTACAGCTTCTTCAACGCGGTCGGCGACGATCCGCCGATGCTGGTGCACGGGCTGCTCAAGCATCATGTCCATAAGGGCCTGAAGAACACGGCGTCGAACATCGTCGCTACGCACGAATATGTCGTCAATCTGGTGTGCGAGGACGATGCCGAACGCATGGTGCTGACCAGCGTCGATGCGCCCGACGAGGTCAGCGAGATCGACTATGCCGGGATCGAGACAGTGCCGTCGACCGCGGTAAAACCGCCACGGATCGCGAGCAGCCCGGTCAGCTTCGAATGCCGCCTGGTGCAGGTGATCGACTTTCCGCGGCAATCGGTGGTGCTGGGCGAGATACTGGTGACGCACATCAAGGACGAATTCGTGCTCGATCCCGTCAAACTCTATCTCGACACGCCGGCGATGAAGCTGATCGGACGCACGCACGGCAGCGGCTGGTATGTCCGCAATTCGGACCGGATGCAGATCGACCGGCTGGATTATGATCCGGATTGGATGGCAGGGCGCTGAGCCTGCCCGCTCATCCTCCTTTCCGTTCGCTTCGAGCGAAGATTCGAGCTTGTCGAGAACCGTAGTCGAGAAGGGTTCAGTGCTGGGCTTCTCGACGCTGCTCGAAGCGAACGGGAAAGTGAGCAAGCATCAACCCCGCCAGTGCGGCAGCGGCAAGCCCGGCGTGTCCACCCGCAGTTTCCACAATTTCCCGTTGCGCATCGACGCGATGTAAAGCTCGCGCAGGTCCGGGCCACCAAAGGCGAGGCCGGTCGGCATCTGGATCTTCGCCGATCCGGCATCGACGATCACGTCGATCACTTGCCCCCGGGGGGTGATCGCGACGATGCGGTTGGCGAAGGGAATGGTCGCCCAGAGATTGCCCGCAGCGTCGAAGGCGATGCCGTCGGGATGGCCGAGCCGGACGCGCTCGGCGGGCGGCATCGCAACGATCGTGCTGGCCTGGAGATTGTCGGGCGCCTCGCCGAGTTGCGGGCCCCAGATGACGGGATCGCCATAGCCCCCGTCGCGGCCGCGGGTGAGCCGGACGATATTGCCGGCCGCGGTCTGCGCGACGTAAAGATGGCTGAAATCGGCATCGAAGCAGCAGCCATTGGCGCCGCGAATACCCTCATGCACCATCTCCACCCGGCCCGCCGGATCGACGCGATAGACGAAGCCCGCCGGGTTGGTCGTGCCGATATTGGTGGGATCGGACCAGGTCGAATGGGTGCAATAGACCGATCCGTCCTGGCCGAGCGCCGGGCCGTTCGAGGCGACGAGGGGGCGTCCGCCAATCTCCGCGGCGATGGTCTCGATCGCGCCGCTCTCCAGATCCAGCCGCTGGAGCGTGCCGGGCAAATTCTTGAGCAGCCCGAAATTGGCGATGATCATCCGCCCCTGACGATCGAGCGCGATGCCATTGGCAGCCGGCGCGACACCGATCGGGCGCCTTGCACCGCCCGGCGCGATCTCGATCACCGCGGCGGCGGCGGAAGAAACATAAGCGCGGCCGTCCCGCGCCAGCGCGACGCTTTCGGGGCGTTCGATCCCGTCGGCCACCAGTTCCAGCGCCTCCAGCGACATCGGTCGCGGCGATACGCCGCCAGCAAAGTCGGAACGCGAGCACGCAGCGAGCGTGGCCGTCGCCAGCAGCGAGCCGAGCATCGTCCGGCGCGGAATCGGTGGCATCATGGCGTGGAGAATCCCTTGCCCGCTGCCACCAGCCGTTCGAGCAGCGGCGCGGGTCGGAATTCCTCGCCATGTTCGGCATGGAGGGCGCGGAGCCGGTCGAGGATCTTTGGCAACCCCTCCAGTTCCGCCCAGAACATCGGCCCGCCGCGATAGGCGGGCCAGCCATAGCCGGTGATCCAGACGGCATCGATGTCGGACGCGCGTGCCGCGATGCCCTCGTCGAGGATCTTCGCGCCTTCATTGACCATCGAATAGAGACAGCGTTCGACGATCTCCTGGTCGGAGACCGAACGACGGACAATGCCCTGCCGTGCCGCGAAATCGAGGATCACTGTCTCGGCCACGGGGGACGGCGTGCCCTTGCGCGCCGCGTCATAATCATAATAGCCGGCGTCGGTCTTCTGGCCGCGCCGGCCCATTTCGTTGAGAATTTCGCGCACGGTAGACGACGAAGACGTCTCGGGATTCCAGCCCACATCCATGCCCGCCATGTCGCGCATCTGGAACGGCCCCATCGGGAAACCGAAATCGTGGAGCACACGATCGACGTCCCAGGGCAAGGCGCCTTCCAGGATCAGCTTTTCCGCCTCGCGCTGGCGCTGCGCGAGCATGCGATTCCCGACGAAACCGAAGCAATTGCCGACGACCACGCCGACCTTGCCGATGCGTTTAGCGACCTGCATCGCCGTCGCGATCGCATCGGCACTGGTCTCGCGGCCGCGCACGATCTCGAGCAAACGCATGACGTTCGCCGGCGAGAAGAAATGCAGGCCAATGACGTCGGCGGGGCGCGCCGTCGCGGCCGCGATTTCATCGAGATCGAGATAGGAGGTGTTCGACGCAAGGATCGCCCCCGGCTTCGCAATCGCATCGAGCCGCGCGAACAGCGCGGTCTTGATGTCCATCTGTTCGAACACCGCCTCGATGATCAGGTCGCAATCGGCGAGGTCGGCCAGGTCGAGCGACGGTGTGAGCAAGGCCATGCGACCCGCGACATCTTCGGGCTTCAGCTTTCCCTTGCTCGCGCTGACATCATAGTTGCGGCGGATCACCCCAAGGCCGCGATCGAGTGCGTCCTGCGCGGTCTCGACGATCGTCACCGGCAGGCCGGCATTGAGGAAATTCATCGCGATGCCGCCGCCCATCGTGCCCGCGCCGATCACGCCGACCCTGGCGACCGCCCGCACCGGCGTATCGGCATCGATGCCCGGCACCTTGGCGGCCTGGCGTTCGGCGAAGAAGACGTGCCGCTGCGCGGCGGATTGCGAACCGGCAAGCAGCCCCTCGAACAAACGGCGTTCCTCGCGCTTGCCGGCATCGAAATCCATGGAGACGGCCGCCTCGATGCAGCGGATGATCGCCTCGGGCGCATCGAAGCCGCGAAACTTGCGGGCATTGGCCTTGCGGAACGTGGCGAAGACTTCGGGATCGGCTTCGAGCGGAAGATCGCGGATCCGCCGCAACGGCCGCGCTTCGGCGACGACGGTCCTGGCCAATGCGATCGCGCCCGCGCGTAATCCGCCTTCATCGGCGAGCGCGTCGATCAGGCCGGTGTCGTGCGCCTCCCGCGCGGGAACCTGCCGGCCGCTGGTGATGATCTCCAGCGCCGCCTCGACGCCGACGATGCGCGGCAATCGCTGCGTACCGCCCGCACCCGGCAGCAGGCCGAGCTTCACTTCGGGCAAGCCGAGTTTGGCCGACGGCACAGCGATGCGATAATGTGCGACCAACGCCAGTTCGAGCCCGCCGCCCAATGCCGTGCCGTGGAGTGCCGCGATCACCGGCTTCGACGCCGCTTCGACGACAGACTGCAACTCGACGAGAGTCGGGCTGACCGGCGGCTTGCCGAATTCGGTGATGTCGGCGCCGGCGAAGAAAGTGCGGCCTTCACAGATCAGCACAATCGCGGTCACGTCCGGATCCGCGACCGCGCGCTCGACACCGTCGCGGATGCCCGTCCGGACCTTTGCCGAAAGCGCGTTGACCGGCGGGGAAGCGATCGTGACGACGGCAATGCCGTCCTCGAGCGCGTAATCGGTCACATCGTTCAACGTCATCTGATTCCCTCTGATGCTCCGGTGGGGGCCGCTTGCGACGACGCCTTGCCGCTGATCGCGGCACGCGCCTCGCTGCGGATGAAATGGCGCATGGTGTCGAGATCGGCCGGCGAGAATTCGGCGAATTTCGGCATGCCGTTGGGAACGAGCGCGCCCTCACTGACAACCGCGGCGAAGCTCCCGGCGTCGAGCGGCACTGGTGAGCTACGCAGATCGGGTGCCGCGCCGCCGGCCTTGAGGCCCGCGCCGTGGCACAGGCCGCAATGCGCGCCGACGAGCGCGCGGCCGCGCTCGACCTTGGCCGGATCGAGCTTGAAAGCGGGATCGTCCTGGAACGGCAGGCGTGTCATGTCGGCAGCGGGCAGTTTCGCCTTGCCGTTCAGCGCGAAGGTCAGCACGCGGCGCTTCTGCTGGCGATAGTCCCAGCCGAGCCCCGGCCCCATTTCGGTGCTGGCCCGCCAGCTGGCGATCACGCTCACATATTGGACGCCGTCGACCTCATAGCTGATCGGATGGGCGAGGATGCCGTTCTGTGCATCGAACGACCAGATCTTCCGGCCGGTCTTCGCATCGTAGGCCGCGAACTCACCCTTCACATTGCCCTGGAAGACGAGGTTGCCGGCTGTCGCCATCGTCCCGCCATTCTTGAAACCGGGCAGCGGGATCGACCAGGCTGGCTTCTGCTTCACCGGATCCCAGGCGAGCAGCGTGTTCGTGTTTCCAGGTTCAACCTTGCTGCCCGGCGGCGGCGCACCGACGCCGGTGTTGATCACCTGGCCCGGCGCGAATGTCCACTGGCTGAGATCGCCCGGCGGATCGGCATAGATTCGCCCCTGTTCGATCGCGTTGATATAGACGAGGCCGGTGTTCGGGCTGAACGCCATCGCCTCCACGCTGTGCGCGCCGACCGGCGAGGGGAAGACGGTGAAAGGCTTGCCGCCCGGATAGCGCGCCGCCGGATTTTCGACGGGACGGCCGGTCTTGATATCGATGCGGTCGGCCCAGGTGACGTTTTTCACGAACTTCTCGGCCGAGAGCAGCTTTCCGCTCTCGCGGTCGATGACGTAGAAAAAGCCGTTCTTGGGCGCGTGGAGAATCACCGGCCGCGTCTTGCCGTCGATAGGCAGGTCCGCCAGCGTGATGTCCATTGCGGCGTTGTAATCCCAGGTCTCGCCGGGATTGATCTGATAATGCCAGACATATTTTCCGGTGTCGGCGTCGAGCGCGACGATCGAGCAGACGAACAGATTGTCGCCGCCGCCGGGGCTGCGGATCTTCTGGTTCCACGGCGCGCCGTTGCCCGTGCCGATATAGATACGGTTGAACTTGGGATCGAAAGTGATCGCGTTCCAGGCGGTGCCGCCGCCGCCATATTTCCACCATTGGCCCGTCCAGGTCTTGGCGGCCATCGCCTGGGTCTCGTCCTCGAACCCCTTCGCCGGATCGCCGGGCACTGTGTAGAAACGCCAGAGCTGCTTGCCGGTCTTGACGTCATATGCCGTCACATAGCCGCGCACCGGGGCAAAATCGCCGCCGCCATGGCCGATGATGACCTTGCCGTTGAAAAAGGTCGGCGGGCCGGAGATGTAGCGGCCGTCATTGGCCTCGATCGTCATCGCCGACCAGAGCGGCTTGCCGGTCTTCGCATCGAGCGCGATCAGCCGGCCATCGACGGTGCCCGTGTAGATCCGGCCGTCGCCATAGGCGATGCCGCGAATGCCCCAGGCCGAGCGCAGCTTCTCGCCAGCCTTTTGCGGCGCCTCGGGATCGTAACGCCACAGCTCCGTGCCGCTTTTCGCGTCGAGCGCATGGACGATGCTGTGGCCGGCCGCGAAATAGAAGACGCCATCGACCGCGATCGGCGCGGTCTGCGCGCTCGGCATCACGTCGATGTCGTGAAACCAGGCAAGGCCGAGCTGGCCGATATTCTCCGCGTTGATCTGCGTCAGCGGGCTGAAATGGCGCTCGGTATGATCGCCGCCATAGCCGGGCCAGTTCTTGCCGTCGCCGCCATCGTCAGCGGAATATCCACTGCATGCCGCGATCAGCAACAGGCCGCACAGGGCCGCCAATCCACGCAGACCCATCGCCTTCATCCTCCTATCGTCCGGCCGGTCGGCCAGAAACGCTGCTTGAGCGCGCGCTTGTTGACCTTGCCCATCGCGTTGCGGCCGATATCGTCGACGAATTCGTAGGAACGCGGGCATTTATAACCGGCGATCCGTTCGCGGCAGAAGGCGTTGAGCGCCTCCGGCGTCGGCGGTGATGCGGGGTCGGCGGCAATGACGAGCGCCTTGGCTTCCTCCCCCATTTCCGCATTGGGCGCGCCGATCACCGCGACGTCGGCGACGCCGGGATGCTGGAGCAGCACATGCTCGGCTTCGGCCGGATAGATATTGACCCCGCCCGAGACGATCATGTCGGAGATGCGATCGGTGATGAAGACATAGCCTTCATCGTCGACATAACCCATCTCGCCGAGGGTGAAGACGCCGGGGGAGACATGCGCCGCCGCCGTCTTCTCCGCATCATTGTGATAGACGATGCCGCGCCCGGTGGTGTCGCGGAAGAAGAGCTGGCCGACTTCGCCGGTGCCGAGCTCGCTGCCGTCCTCGCCCAGGATCACCGCCTCGAAGGGCGGAACCGCCTTGCCGACCGAACCCGGTTTCCGCAGCCATTCGGGCGAGGTGATCATCGTCGTGGTGCCGGATTCGGTGCCGCCATAGGCCTCGACCAGGACCGGCCCGAACCAGTCGATCATGCGCTGCTTCACGTCGCGCGGGCAGGCCGCGCCGGTATGCGCCAGCCGCTTCATCGACGAGAGGTCGTAACGCGCGCGGATATCGTCGGGCAGCGACAGTAGCCGCTGGAAATGCGTCGGCACCATCACGCAGCCGGCGATGGCTTCGCGTTCGATCGTCGCGAGCACGGTCTGGGGATCGAAATGCTCGACCGTCACCAGCGGCGTGCCGCCGATCACCGCGCGGACCGAAGTGAGCGGGCCGGTATGGTATAGCGGCCCCACCGCCATCGACGGACCATCGGGCAGCGCGGCGGCGCGCGCGCGCATGATTTGCGCATAGTCCGCGATGGTCTCGGCCGGCGGAAAATAGCTTGGCGGCGTGTCGGTGCCCTTGGGCTTGCCCGTGGTGCCCGAGGTATAGTGGAGATGCGGTGCGGGCGTCATGTCGCTTGGCGGCTCGGCATCGGACGCCGCGGCCAGCCAGTCATCCCAGCCCATCACGCCTTCACGCGATGGAGACCGCCAGGCGATCACCGTCGAGACCCCCGCCTCGCGCGCGGCCTCGATCGCCTTGTCGAGCGTTTCGGGGCCACAGAACAGCGCGCTCGCCTGAGAGTCGGAGAGGATATAGGCAAGCTCGCCTGCGGTCAGATGGAAGCTTGCGGGCACGGTCGAGATGCCGCCGAGCAGGCCCGCGACATAAGCGATCACGGGTTCGGCGGCGTTGGGCGCGAACACCGCGACGCGGCGTACGCGATCGAAGGGCAGCGCCAGCATCGCATTGACCGCGCGGTTCATCACCGCATCCAGTTCCGCCCAGTTCAGGCGCATCCGCTCGTCGGCAAGGGCGAGCCGGTCGCGCCGTTCGGCGCTCATGTCATGGATCAACAGCGACATCAGCCCCGGCCCTCCGCGCGTTCGATTGCCGGCCTGAGATAAAGCAGCGCCATCCGCATCGTCAGGAACGCGATTCCGTAGCAGCCGACGACGACGATCATCATCGACGTGCCGATCCGCGCATCCGACGCGAAGACGAAGGTGGTCAGCGCGCCGACCAGCGCCGGACCGGCGCCCAGGCCGAGCATGGTGAAACAGAACAGAAAGCCCGCGATCAGCTTGCCGCGCACCCGATTGGGCGCAAGCAGCGAAACCACCGACGATGCGTAGACCATGAACGGCACGGTCGCGAACTGCACGACGCAATAACAGGCCAGGAAGATATAGGGGCTGCCGGTGATGAACAGCATCACAGCGGCAGGCGCGATGACGAGCAGCAGCCAGGAATAGACGCGCAGATGCGCATCCTTCATCCCCCGCTTGGCGAAGAAATGATCGACCACCGCGCCCGTGACGACCAAAGATGCACCGCCGATCAGGTTCAATATGCTGACTGGAAAGCCATATTGCAGCGGCGTCCAGCCGAAGGCGCGCGTCAGATAGGTCGGCACCCAGTTGGTGAGCGTGTAGCCGCAGATCGCGAGCGACGAGAAGCTGAGCAGCATCAGCACCATCAATGCCCGGTGGGTGCGGAGGAATTCGCCGAGCAGCGCCCAGTCGGACTGGGCCGCCATCTGCGCGGCGGTCGTCGGATTGCGGCGGGCGGGTTCGCGGAAGGTGAAGAGTAGCAGCGCAAGAATGAAACCGGGCAGGCCGACCATCGCGAAGACGATCTGCCAGGGTTCGGCATAGCCGAGCAAAGGCAGGTTGGTGCCGTGCAGGGTCGCGGCATAGGCGATGGCGATGCCGCCGAGCGCGAAGGCGGCGGCGGATCCGGCCTTGCCCCCCATCTGGAAAGTCGAGGTCGCGAGCGTCAGCCGCTCGCGCGGAAACTCGTCGGCAAGCAGCGAATAGGCGGCGGGCAACAAGGCCGCTTCACCGATGCCGACACAGATCCGTGCGATCAGCAGATGGGCAAAGCTGTCCGCCATGCCCGATGCGACCGTCGCCGTCGCCCAGAGCAGCACGCCGCCCAGGATGATCCAGCGCCGGGTGAAGCGATCGACCGCCCAGCCGAGCGGCAGGCCGAATATCGAATAGGCGATGGCAAAAGCGGTTCCGGTGAGCAGCCCGATCTGGAAGTCGCTGACGCCCAGATCGGCCTTGATCGGGATCACCAGCATGCTGATGATCAGCCGGTCGAGCCAGGAGAAGACGTAGAGCGTGAACAGCACCGCGACCATCCACCAGCTGCGGAAGGGCACAGCGATGTTCGGGGCTGTCGCGGTCGGTTGCTCGGTCGCCATCAACTCTCTCCTCCCCCGCCCGCTCAGCGCAACGGCCGGCTCGAATATTCGGCGACCTTCATCTTGCCGAGCTGCGCCATGTGCACTTCCTCGGGTCCGTCGGTCAGGCGCACGAAACGATTGACCAGGAAGAGCTGGGCGATCGGCGTGTCGCCGCTGACCCCCATCGCGCCATGCGCCTGGAGCGCGCGATCACCCACGGTCTGCGCCATGGTCGGCGCGACGATCTTGATCGCGGCGATCAGATCCTTGGCGACCTTGTTGCCATAGCGGTCCATCGCGTCTGCAGCCTTCAACGTCAGCAGCCGCGCCTGTTCGATCTCGCAGAAGGAACGCGCGATATCCTGGCGGATGCTGCTCTGTTCGGAGAGCTTGCGGCCGAATGCGACGCGGCTTTCGACACGATGCGCCATATATTCGAGCATGCGCTGCGCCTGTCCGATCGAGCGCATGCAATGATGGATGCGGCCGGGCCCAAGCCGGCCCTGCGCGATCTCGAAACCGCGGCCTTCGCCGAGCAACAGATTCTCCCTGGGCACGCGGACGTCGTTGAAGCGCAGTTCGGCATGGCCGCCCGGCGAATGAACGGTGCCGAACACGCTCAAGGGGCGCACCACTTCGATGCCCGGCGTGTCGCGCGGGATCAGGATCTGCGAGAAACGCTGGTGGCGTGGCGCGTCGTCCGAGGTCTTGCCGAGCAGGATCAGGATCCCGCAGCGCGGATCGAGCGCGCCCGAAATCCACCATTTGCGGCCGTTGATCACATAATCGTCGCCATCGGCGCGGATCGTGGTCTCGATATTGGTCGCATCGGACGACGCCACCTGCGGCTCGGTCATGACATAGGCGGAGCGGATCTCGCCGGCGAGCAACGGCTTCAACCAACGTTCCTGCTGTTCGGGCGTGCCGTATTTCGCCAGCACTTCCATATTGCCGGTGTCGGGCGCGTTGCAGTTGAAGAATTCCGACGCCCAGCTCACCCGGCCCATCGCCTCGGCCAGCGGCGCATATTCGAGATTGGTGAGGCCGGGGCTCCATGCGCCATATTCGTGCGGCAGGAACAGGTTCCACAGCCCCGCCTCGCGCGCCTTGGCCTTGATCGCATCGGTGCCCGGCCAGACCTTCCAGAGATTATTCTGGTCGTGGATGAACGCGCTGCGCTCCGCCTCGATCGGATAGACATGTTCGTCCATGAAGCTCTCGACCTGGGCGAGCAGCGCCTTCACCTTGTCCGAATATTCGAAATTCATCTGCGGTCTCCGATTGGGCGCTAAAGCGTGAGGCCGCCATCGACGAGGATCGTCTGGCCGGTGACATAGGCGGCGAGCGGCGAGGCCAGGAACAGGGCGACGCCCGCCATGTCCTCGGTCGTGCCGAACCGGCCGAGCGGCATCTTGGCGAGCGCCTTTTCGCGGCGGTCTGGATGATCCATCGTCACCTTGGTCAGCTTGGTTTCGACGAGCGACGGCGCGAGACCGTTGACGCGGATGCCCTCGGGCGCCCAGGCCTGCGCGAGCGTGCGGGTGAGGTTGACCGCCCCCGCCTTCGACGCGGCATAGGCGGGATTGCCGAGCGTCGCGCGGAAGCCGGCGACCGAATTGACCACGACGATGCTGCCCTGGCTGGCCGCGAGCATCGGCTTGAAGCGCTCCGAACAATGCATGACGCTGTCGAGGTTGATCGCCATCACCTTGTCCCAGCCGGCGCGCTCGAATTCCTGGCGGCGATAGAGCACCGCGCCCTGCGAGAGGACGAGGATGTCGAGCCCGTCGAACGGCGCTGGTGCTGCCGCGATCGCGTCGGGATCCGAAACGTCGACGCTATCGTAACCGAGGCCCGTCAGGTCCGATCCCTCGTCGGCGGAATAGTCGGCCGCGCTCGCCCGCGTGCCCCAGACATGGACATCGGCCCCGCGTGTACGGAACGCCTGGGCGATGCCGTTACCGATCCCGCTCGAACCGCCGACGACCAGGACCGATTTTCCGGTGAAATCGAGCTCGTTCATTCTGTCATTGCCCTTTTGTCATGCGATGCGGCGCAGTGCGCGTTCGAACAGGCGGACGGCGCGATCGTGAAGCTTGTCGCCGGTCTCCTTCGGCGCCTTGCCGGCGGCGGCGCGCGCATGGGTGCCTTCGAGGAGGATGCCGAGCTTGTAACAGGCGAGCACCGCGTACCAGTCGATCGCCGACAGATCGCGCGATGAATTGGCGGCATAGGTATCGACCAGTTCCTGCGCGGTCGGGAAACCGATCCAGGGTTTGACGCTGACCATCGGCACCGTCTCCACCGGATCGAGCCAGGTCGCGAGCAGCCAGCCCAGGTCGATCAGCGGATCGCCGATCGTCGCCAATTCCCAATCGACGATCGCGGCGAGCTCGCCCGAGTCATTCTGGTACATCACATTTGCGAGATGATAGTCGCCATGCATGATGCCCGGCGTGAAATGCTGCGGCCGGTGCGCATCGAGCCAGGCACCGACGCGGTCGACTCCGGGCAGGCTTGCCGCACCCGCCCACCCCGCGAATTCGCCATAGCTTTCGAGCTGCGCTTTCCAGCGCGCCACTTGTCGCGCGAGATAATATTCGGGCTTGCCGAAATCGGAGAGGCCGAGCGCGACATGATCGAGCGCGCCCAATGCCGCGATGCCCTCGACCAAAGCGATGCCCATGCGGTGCTGGATCTCCGCCGATCCGGCATGGAGCGCCGGCAGCCCCGCCACCGGATTGAAGCCGGCGATCGGCTCCATCAGGTAGAATGCCGCGCCGAGCACGCTTTCGTCGCCGCATGCCGCGATCAGGCGCGGATGCGGCACTGCCGTATCGGCGATCGCGGCCAGCAGGCGTGCTTCGCGCCGCATCGTCTCGTTGGAATTGCCGCGCAGATGCTGCGGCGGACGGCGCAGCACATAGGGCCGGCCGGCGCGTTTGAATCGGATCAGGATGTTCTGCGTACCGCCGGTCAGCGCCTCGACATTCTCGATGGCACCGGCGTCGAGTCGCTCGGCGTCCATCCAGTCGGTCAGCGCGGAAACGTCGATCTGATCCACCCTTTCCTCATCCTCTCGCCTGTTCTAATTCATTTGGATAATGCGCTTGACGTGGAGGCTTGGCAATGAAATTCTGCACTCATGGTTAGATTGTCTCCGAAACAGCCTGGCATGGCAGCCGAACATATGAAGCGCGTCGCGCGCCGGCTGTTCGCCGAACGCGGCGTCGACGGCGTGACGGTGCGCGATATCGCGGAAGCCGCGGGCCAGCGGAATCACGGCGCAGTCAGCTATCATTTCGGATCGAAGGAAACTCTGGTCCGCGAGATCATCCGCGACGGCGCGATCCTGATCGACGAACGGCGCAACGCCGCGCTCGACGCGCGCGAGGCGGATGGCGGCCCGGCGACGATCAGCGAGGTCGTCGACATCCTCGTCTACACCGCGACCGCGATGGACGAATCGGCGGTGGGCGAGGACAGCTATATCCGCTTCGTCACCATGCTGGGCATGACTCACCGCGAACTGTTCCTGAGCGCGCTCGAAGGGCGCTGGAACTCGGGCTATCTGCGCTGTCTCGACCATCTGCGCCGGCTGATGCCCGCCGACATGCCGTCCGCGATGAAGAATCAGCGCTTCGTCTTCATGGGCGCCTATCTCAGCAGCATCCTCTCGCTGCGCGAAGCGGCACTGACCGACACGAGCCGCGCGCACCCGATCTGGCAGTCGGAGCAGACATTGCGGCATTTTGCGAGCACTCTGACCGCGCTGATCGAAGCGCCCGGCGATGAAGAGGCGCGCGGTACCGTGAGAGGGCGAGGATGATCGACAGCATTGCCGCTTCGACTGCAGACGCATCGCTGCGTGCCCATCTGCTCGACACCGATCTCGCCACATTGATGGCCGAGGCGCGCAGCCTGCGCGATGCCGGCCATGGCCGGTTGCAGAGCTGGTCCCCCAAGGTCTTCATCCCGCTGACCCAGCTCTGCCGCGATCTTTGCCATTATTGCACCTTCTCGCGACCGCCCGAACGCGGCGCCCGGGCCTATCTGACGCGCGACGAGGTGATCGCGATCGCACGCGCCGGCCAGCAGGCCGGATGCACCGAGGCACTGTTCACATTGGGCGAGAAGCCCGAGCTGCGCCACCGGCTGGCACGCGAGGAACTCGACCGGCTGGGCCACGCGACCACCCTCTCCTACCTCGCCGAGATGTGCGAGGCTGTGATCGCGGAGATCGGGCTGCTGCCGCACGTCAATGCCGGCACGATGAACCGCGACGAGATGGCGATGCTCCGCCGCGTTTCGGTGAGCCAGGGGCTGATGCTCGAATCGACCGCCGAGCGGCTATGCGCACCCGGCGGCCCGCATTACCGATCGCCCGACAAGGCGCCGGCGGCGCGGCTGGAGACGATCCGGCTGGCGGGTGAACTCGCCATTCCCTTCACCAGCGGCATATTGATCGGCATCGGCGAGACGCGCGGCGAGCGGCTCGATGCGCTGTTCGCGCTCGCCGCGCTTCACCGCGACCATGGCCATATCCAGGAAATCATCGTCCAGAATTTCCGCGCCAAGGATCGCACGCCGATGGCGGATGCGCCCGAGCCCGATCTCGACGCGCTGCTCTGGACGATCGCGGCGGCGCGGCTGATCTTCGGCCCGGCGATGAATCTTCAGGCGCCGCCCAATCTCAGCGCCGAGAGTTTTCCGATGCTGATGGCGGCGGGCATCAACGATTGGGGCGGCATCTCCCCCGTCACGCCCGATCATGTGAATCCCGAGGCACCCTGGCCCGAAGTCGAACGGCTGCACCGGGGCACGGCGGAGCAGGGGCGCATTCTTGTCCGGCGGCTGCCGGTCTACCCCGCCTATGCGCTGGATAATGATCGCTGGCAGGACCCCGCGCTTGCGCCGATGGTCCGCCGCGCGAGCGACGCCACCGGCTTCGCCCGCGACGACGACTGGGCGCCCGGCACCACCGTCGTTCCGCGGATCGCACCGGCGTTGCCGGAATTGACGGCAGGTGCCGCCATCGCGCGCGCGATCGAGCGTGCAGCGACGGGCGAGCGGCTGGATGAGGATGCGATCGTCGCCCTGTTCGAAGCGCGCGACGCCGATGTCGAGCATGTCTGCGCCGCCGCCGACCGGCTGCGGCGTGCAACCTGCGGCGACACCGTCACCTATGTCGTCAACCGCAACATCAACTACACCAATATCTGCAATTATCGCTGCGGCTTCTGCGCCTTTTCGAAAGGCAGCACGCACGAGGCGCTGCGCGGACGCCCCTATGATCTCGATCATGGCGAAGTGATCCGCCGCGCGCTGGAAGCGGAAGCGCGCGGCGCGACCGAGCTGTGCCTGCAGGGCGGCATCCATCCCCATTATACCGGCGAGACCTATCTCGCGCTGTGCCGGGCGCTCAAATCGGCAACGCCGAAGTTGCATATCCATGCCTTCTCACCGCTCGAAGTGGCGCAGGGCGCCGCGACGCTCGGCCTGTCGGCGGAGGATTTCCTCCGGCGCCTCAAGGCCATGGGGCTCGATACGCTGCCCGGCACCGCTGCCGAGATCCTCGATGACGAGGTTCGCAGGATCCTCTGCCCCGACAAGCTCGATACCGCCCAGTGGCTGCACGTCGTCGAGGCCGCACACCGCGTCGGTTTCCGCACCACCGCCACGATCATGTTCGGCCATGTCGACACGCCGCGTCACTGGGCGCGGCACCTGCTGGCCATCCGCGACCTCCAGGCGCGGACCGGCGGCTTCACCGAATTCGTCCCCCTGCCCTTCGTCCATATGGAAGCGCCACTGGCGCTGAAGGGCGGCACGCGCGCCGGCCCGACTTTCCGCGAGGTGCGGTTGATGCACGCGGTCGCGCGGCTCGTGCTCCACGGGCAGATCGCCAATATCCAGGCAAGCTGGGTGAAGCTCGGGCCGGAGGGCGTGCGCATGGTGCTCGACGGCGGCGTCAACGATCTCGGCGGCACATTGATGAACGAAAGCATCTCGCGTGCCGCGGGCACCAAGCAGGGGCAGGAAATGCCCCCCGAGGCGATGGAGATGCTGATCCGTTCGGCCGGCCGCACGCCGCGCCAGCGCACGACACTCTACGGCCCGATCGACGACGCGCAGCATAAGCGCGGATTGGGCGCCCCCGAACTCGCACCGGTGGTGCAGACCCCGCCGGCCAAGCGTCAAAGAAGAGAGGAACTGATCGATGCAGGATGAACGCCCCACCATCGCCGTGCTCGGCGGAACGGGCAAGGAAGGCAGTGGCCTGGCGCTGCGCTGGGCACATGCCGGCTATCCGGTGGTGATCGGCAGCCGCTCGCCCGAAAAGGCGGTCGAGGCCGCGGCCGAAATGAACGAGACGCTGGGCCGGGACACGGTGCGTGGCTCCGGCAATCCCGAAGCGGCAGCCGCCGCCCGGATCGTCGTGCTCGCCGTGCCTTATGCGGGCCAGCGCGCCACTGTCGAAGAGGTGCGCGCGCACCTGACCGGCAAGATCCTGATCGACGTGACGGTGCCGCTGGTGCCGCCCAAGGTGAACCGCGTGCAGCTGCCCAATGGCGGCTCGGCGGTCGAGGCGATCCAGACATTGCTGGGCGAGGATGTGAAAGTGATCTCCGCCTTCCAGAACATATCGGCGCATCATCTGAAGAAGCTCGATGCCGAGATCGACTGCGACGTGATCGTCTGCGGCGACGACCGCGAGGCGACCGACTTGGTTGTCGGCTTGGCGCAGGCGATCGGGCTCGGTGCTTGGAATGGCGGCGTGCTCGCCAATTCGGTGGTGAGCGAAGGGCTGACCTCAGTGCTGATCGCGCTGAACCAGCGCTACAAGGTGCCGGGCGCGGGCATCCGGATCACGGGCATTCCGCGGGAGTGATTTAGGCTGGGGCCTGGTTCGTTCGGGATCAGGTTCCGACCCCCATTTGTCATTCCCGCGAAAGCGGGAATCCCGCTTTTCTGTGAAGCATCGGAAAGAAGAAGCGAGATTCCCGCCTGTGCGGGAATGACGTGGTGAAGATCGCGAAATCCTGCGCCTTCACCGTTCGTCCCGAGCGAAGTCGAGGGACGTTGGGGCCAGCGCTACGTGTCTCGACTTCGCTCGACACGAACGGATTTGGTATTCAGCGGGAAGCTCAATCCCCGCCAGCGTAAAGCATCTCGCCCAGCCGCTCGAGCGCTTCGAGATGCTCCACCGCACTCCCGCCCGGCAGGCTGAAATTGATCGAGCGGACGCCGAAGTCGCGGCGGATGCGGATTTCGTCGAGGACCTGCTGCTTGTCGAGCCCGGTGACGTTGAGCGTCATCTCCATCACGATATCGTCCGGATTGCGCCCGGCCTCAACCGCCGCCGCATTGACCGTGTCGACCGCCGCCTGCCCTTCGGCATCGGGCTTGAAGATCGGCAGCCAGCCATCGGCGAGCCGGCCGACGCGGCGCAGCACGACATCGGGCGGGATCGGCGCGATCGTGCGGCCCATGCCGAAGAAGAGCGGGATCGGCCGCTGGATCGGGCGCGGCGCCAGGCTGACATCCGCGAATTTGTGCCATTGTCCGTCATAGCTGACGTCATTGTCGGTCCACAGCCGGCGCAGCACGTCGATCTGCTCCTCGAACCGCTTGCCACGCGTTTGGAAATCAAAGCCCATCGCGTCGAATTCGAGCGGGTTGTAACCGACAGCGACGCCCAGGGTCAGCCGGCCACCCGAAAGGATGTCGACCTCCGCCGCCTGCTTCGCCACCAGCACCGTCTGGCGCTGCGGCAGGCCGAGCACGCCCGTCACGAAATGGATGCGCGTGGTGATCGCCGACAGATAGGCCATCAGCGTGAAGACTTCCCGGATCGTGCTCTTGTCGGTGTAAGGCGTCTGGGCGATGCCGCCGTGGCGCTCGGCGATGATGCCGACGACATGGTCGAGCAGGCGGATCCGATCGAAGCCGATCTCTTCCGATCGTTTGACGAAGCGGATCAGCGGTTCGAGTTCCGGGCCGAAGCCGGGAAAACGATACAGGTTGGTCCCGAACAGCATATCCGAAATCATGACATCCTCCACAGTCCTGGTTTTGTCGGTCGCATCGTTCTTGCGCAAAAGCCATTCGGCCCTTCGCACGAAATCTAATTCATTTGGATAATGCGCTTGACGCGATCGCTTGGCAATGAGATTTTGACCTATAGGGCAAAATTGATGCCGTCGGACGAGGAGCCGCATGATGGGTGAAGCCTATATCGTATCGGTCGCGCGCAGCGCGGGAGGCAAGCGCAACGGGCGGCTCGCCGGCATGCATCCCGCCGATCTGGCAGGTGCGATCGTGCGCGCGGCGATCGAGCGCGCGGGTGCCGACCCCGCGCTGATCGAGGACGTCATCATGGGCTGTGCCTGTCCCGGCGGGCAACAGGGCGCGAATATCGGGCGCGGCGCGGTGCTCGCGGCGGGCCTGCCCGAATCGATTCCCGGCACCACCGTCGACCGCCAATGCGGATCCTCGCAACAGGCGGTCCATTTCGCCGCGGCGACGGTGCAGGCCGGGCTGATGGACGTGGTCGTCGCCGCCGGTGTCGAAAGCATGACGCGCGTGCCGATGGGCCTGCCCTGGACATTGCCCGCGCAGCACGGCTTCGGCACCTATCGCAGCCCCGGTATCGATGCGCGCTATGGCGAAGCGCCGTTCAGCCAGTTCAAGGGCGCCGAGATGATGGCCGAGAAATACGGCTTCGACCGCAATGCGCTCGACGCCTACGCGCTCGAAAGCCATCGCCGCGCGGCAGCGGCGACCGACGCCGGGCATTTCACGCGCGAGATCGTGCCGCTCGACGTCACCCTGGCCGATGGCCAGACCGTCCGCCACGATCGCGACGAAGGCATTCGCGCAGACGCCACGCTGGAGGGGATCGCCTCGGTCAAACTCCTGCAGGAAGGCGGCCGGATCAGTGCCGCCAATGCCAGCCAGATCTGCGACGGCGCAGCCGCGCTGGTGATCGCCAACGAAGCCGGGCTGAAAGCGCTGGGCGCCGAACCGCTGGCGCGGATCCACCATATGACCGTGCTCGGCCATGATCCGGTGATCATGCTCGAAGCGCCGATCCCCGCGACCGAGCGCGCGCTGACCCGGTCAGGCCTGTCGATCGGCGATATCGACCTGTACGAAGTCAACGAGGCGTTCGCGCCGGTGCCGCTCGCCTGGGCGCAGGCGCTGGGCGCCGATCCGGCGCGGATGAACATGCATGGCGGCGCGATCGCGCTCGGCCATCCACTGGGCGGCAGTGGCGCGAAGCTGATGGCGACCCTGGTCGCGGCACTCCACACCCATGGCGGGCGCTATGGCCTGCAGACGATGTGCGAGGCGGGCGGAATGGCGAATGTGACGATCGTCGAGCGGGTTTAAACTTAGTTCATCCCCTGTCGCTCCAGCGAAAGCTGGAGCCTATGCGATGCGTAAGGCTGCGTTCGGGTTCGAAGATCGTATGGGCTCCAGCTTTCGCTGGAGCGACAGTTAAAAAGGTCCGGAACTCACCCGCCGATATTCCGGCCCAGTTCGCGGTTGAACGACAGAGCCACCAACGTCCCGATCGCGCCCGACAGCAGATAGGCGCCGGCCGCGAGCAGGCCGAACGCACTCGACAGCCAGAGCGCGACCAAAGGCGCGAAGCCTGCGCCGAACAGCCAGGCGAGATCGGAGGTCAGCGCCGAGCCGGTATAGCGGTGCTGCTGGCCGAAGCTGGACGACAGCGCGCCCGAGGACTGGCCGAACGACAGGCCGAGCAGCACGAAGCCAAGGAACATGAACGCGGCCTCGCCGAATTCTCCGGCGTCGAGAAGCTGCGGCGCGAAGCCGCTGAACGCTGCGATTGCGGCCGCAGTCACGCCGAGCACTGCGCGGCGGCCGAAGCGGTCGGCCAGATAGCCCGAGACGATGATCGCGACGATGCCGAGCGCCGCCGCCACCGCTTCGATGATCAGGAAACGCACCGGCGTCTCTTCGGTGAAGAGGAACACCCAGGAGAGTGGGAACACCGTCACCATGTGGAACATCGCGAAGCTCGCCAGCGGCGCGAAGGCGCCCGCCGCGATGACGCGCCATTCGGAACGCACGGTCTCGGTGATCCGGGCCGGCTGCAATTCGCGATTCTCGAACAGCCGCGCATATTCGGGCGTCACCACGATGCGCAGCCGCGCGAACAGCGCCACCACGTTGATGGCGAAGGCGACGAAAAAGGGATAGCGCCAGCCCCAAGCCAGAAAATCCTCGGCCGGCAGCGACGAGATCAGGAACATGAAAAGCAGGCTGGCGACGATCAAGCCGAGCGGCGCGCCAAGCTGCGGCACCATCGCATACCAGCCGCGCTTACCCTCCGGCGCGTTGAGCGCGAGCAGCGAAGCGAGGCCGTCCCATGATCCGCCGAGCGCGACGCCCTGCCCCATGCGGAACAGCGCCAGCAGCATGGCCGAGCCGATGCCGATGCTTTCGTAACCCGGCAGGAACGCGATCGCCGCGGTCGATCCGCCGAGCAGGAACAATGCGATGGTCAGTTTCGCGCCCCGGCCATAAGCGCGGTCGATCGCAGTGAAGATCGCGGTGCCGACGGGGCGCGCCATGAAGGCCAGCGCGAAGATCGCGAAGGACCACAAAGTGCCCTGAAGCGGATCCATGTAGGGGAAGACCAGCTTCGGGAAGACCAGCACCGACGCGATCGCATAGACGAAGAAGTCGAAGAATTCCGAGGTCCGGCCGATGATGACGCCGATCGCGATCTCGCCCGGCGCGATCCGGTGAGCGTCGGCCCCGTGACCGTCAGCATTGAGGGCGCGGGCATCGCGCTCGGCCTGGGTGACAGGAACTGTATCGGCAGCCATCGGGTCGTCGTCCACATCATCGGCCGCAGGCGCGGCATGAGTCGTCGCCGGGGCATATCGCCCCGCCATGAAACCCCTCTGCGCCAATGACGGCAATCGGGGGATTGGACAAAATGTCCTATGTGCGGTGCAGCATGACGCGCCTAGTCGCAGGTTCATGTCCATTCGCTTCGCCAGATTCAGACCCGGCTTGCGCCTGCTCCCGCTTCTCGCCGCGCTGCCGCTGCTTGCCGGCTGCAATATGGTGGTGCTCGATCCGGCGGGCGACGTCGCGCGCCAGCAGGGCAATCTGATCGTCATCTCCACCGTTCTGATGCTGCTGATCATCGTGCCGGTGATGGCGCTGACACTCTTCTTCGCCTGGCGCTATCGCGCGGCAAACAGCGACGCGACCTACAAGCCCGACTGGGACCATTCGACGCAGCTGGAACTGGTGATCTGGGCGGCGCCGCTGCTGATCATCATCTGCCTGGGCGCGCTGACCTGGGTCGCGACGCATCTGCTCGACCCCTATCGCCCGCTTGCCCGCACCGCGGCGGGAGCGCCGGTTGCGGCCGATGTGAAGCCGCTCGAGGTCAATGTCGTCGCGCTCGACTGGAAATGGCTGTTCATTTATCCCGAACAAGGCATCGCCACCGTCAACGAGCTGGCCGTACCCGTCGATCGCCCGATCCTGTTCCGCATCTCCGCCTCGTCGGTGATGAACAGCTTTTACATTCCGGCGCTCGCGGGACAGATCTACGCGATGCCCGGCATGGAGACGCGGCTGCACGGCGTGTTCAACCATCAAGGCGACTTTGCGGGCTTTTCCGCCAATTATTCGGGCGCCGGCTTCTCCAACATGCGCTTCGCGGTGAAGAGCCTGTCGGCCGACGGGTTCGAGCGCTGGGCAGACAGCGCGAAAGATGCCGGCCAATCGCTCGACCGAGCCGCCTATCTGAAGCTCGAACGCCCGAGCGAGAAGGAGCCGGTCCGCCGCTTCGCCTCGGTCGATCCGGCGCTGTTCGATGCGGTCGTCAATCTGTGCGTCGAGCCCGGCAAGATGTGCATGCACGACATGATGTCGATCGACGCCAAGGGCGGGATGGGCATGGCCGGCATCTACAATGTCCGCGACCTCGCCTACGACAAGTTCGCGGCGCGCGGCAGCGGACCGGCGCTCAAGCCTCGCTATGTCGCCGCGGCCTGCGCCGTGCCGATGGCGCCGAGCAAGGCGCCGATCGCCCGGCCCGTCGACCTTGCCCCCTTGGTCGGCGCCGGCCTCTCGCGGCCGAACAAGCCCGTCTCGCCCGAGCGTTCCGCCCGGAACGAAACGCCGATCCCCGGCCGCCCCCTGATCTGATTGTATCGAGATCGCCATGACCC
>NZ_JBYSZM010000055.1:0-29587 GCF_058787155.1 Sphingobium sp. FW305-3-2-15-F-TSA7
CCTCCCCAGCACGCGAACAACGTCCTAGATGACGTGCATGACTCGAGCCCGTGTTCTCATCCTCAACAGTGCCGTCGGTCCGCTGGATTATCGCGTCCCCCGCGAAATGTCGGTCGTACCGGGGTCGATCGTGGCTGCACCGCTCGGTCCGCGCCAGCTTGTCGGTGTCGTATGGGAACCGGAGCGCATGGTCTCGCGCGACGAGGTGGGCGACAACCGGCTGCGCAACCTGCTTCAGGTCTATGATGCGCCACCGCTCGGCGATCCGCTGCGCCGTTTGATCGAATGGACAGCCGACTATTATCTCGCGCCGCCCGCCGCGGTGCTGCGCATGGCGCTGCCTTCGTCATCGGCGCTGGAGGGCGGCCGGATGATCACCGAATATCGCCTGTCGGGCCAGCGCCCCGAGCGGCTGACGGCGCAACGTGAGCAGGCGCTCGATCGGCTGCACGACCGTCAGGGATTGATCCGCGAGCTCGCCACTGCGGCCGATGTCTCCGAAGGCGTCATCCGCGGACTGGTGAAGGTCGGCGCGATCGAGGCGGTCGAGGTCGATATCGACACGCCCTTTCCCGCGCCCGAGCCGACCTATGGCGCCCCGGATCTCTCCGCCGTCCAGACCTCTGTATCGGAGACGCTGGTCGAGGCTGTCCGCAAACGCGCATTCCAGCCCTTCCTGCTCGACGGCGTCACCGGATCGGGCAAGACCGAAGTCTATTTCGAGGCAGTGGCCGAGGCCATTCGTCAAGGTCGCCAGACTTTGGTGCTGCTGCCCGAAATCGCGCTGACCGAACCGTTCCTCAAGCGTTTCACCCAGCGTTTCGGCCATGCGCCGATCGCCTGGCATTCGGGACTGCGCCAGTCGCAGCGACGCAGGGCGTGGCGCGCGATCAGTTCGGGCGACGGGCTGGTGACGGTCGGTGCGCGTTCGGCCCTGTTCCTGCCCTACCGCAATCTCGGATTGATCGTCGTCGACGAAGCGCACGAAACCAGCTTCAAGCAGGAAGACGGCGTCCATTATCACGCGCGCGACGTCGCGGTGATGCGGGGCAGCTTCGAGCAGTGCCCCGTCATCCTGGCATCCGCCACGCCGGCAATCGAGACACGCCAGCAGGTCGAACTTGGCCGCTATCGCGAACTTCGCCTGCCGGCGCGCTTCGGCAATGCGACCATGCCCGAAATCGCCGCGATCGACCTGATCCAGGATCCGCCCGAGCGCGGCCACTGGATCGCCCCCGCGCTTGTCCAGGCCGCCGAGGAAACGCTGGCCCGCGGCGAGCAGGTCCTGCTTTTCCTCAACCGCCGCGGCTATGCCCCCCTGACGCTGTGCCGGCACTGCGGACATCGCTTCCAATGCCCCAATTGCACCGCATGGCTGGTCGAGCATCGGTTGATCCGGCGACTGGCCTGCCACCATTGCGGCCACACCATGCCGCCGCCGGCCGCCTGCCCCGAATGCAGCGAGGAGGACAGCCTCGTCGCGTGCGGCCCGGGGGTGGAGCGCATCGCCGACGAAGTGAAGGCCCTGTTCCCCGAAGCGCGCACCGCCATCGTCACCTCCGACACGATCTGGTCCCCGGCCAAGGCCGCCGAATTCGTCGGCCGGATGGAAGCAGGCGAGATCGACATCGTCGTCGGCACCCAACTCGTCACCAAGGGCTATCATTTTCCCAATCTGACGCTGGTCGGCGTGATCGACGCCGATCTGGGCCTCGAGGGCGGCGACCTCCGCGCCGCCGAACGCACTTTCCAACAGGTGATGCAGGTGGCCGGCCGCGCCGGCCGTGGCGAAAAGCCCGGCCATGTCCTGATCCAGACCCATAGCCCGGGATCGCCGATCATGCAGGCACTGGTGTCGGGCGACAGCGAAAGCTTCTACGCCGCCGAAACCGAGGCGCGCCGCAGCGCGGGCGCGCCGCCCTTTGGCCGTTATGCGGGGATCATCATCTCCGCCGAAGATCAGAAGCTCGCACTGGAGACGGCGACACTGATCGGCCGCACGGCCCCCAGGGTGGACGGCATGGCGGTGTTCGGCCCCGCCCCGGCGCCGCTCGCCATGCTGCGCGGCCGCCACCGTTTCCGCCTGCTCGTCCATGCCCGCCGCGCACTCGACGTCCAGGACGTGATCCGCGACTGGCTGGGCAAGCTGGAATGGAGCCCCAAGGTCCGGGTGGCGGTGGATGTCGATCCGTACAGTTTCCTGTGATCGCATCGCCCTGCACCGGGATCTGCGCGCTCGATCCCGTCCGCGGCTGGTGCCGAGGCTGCGGACGGACGATCGATGAGATCGCAGAATGGGGAACGGCAAGCGAAGATCGTCAACGCGCGATCGTGACGGCACTGGCCGACCGTCTGGTCCAAATGGGATCAGATCATATATCGCCTGTCAGCGACGATGGGAGTAAGGATCGGCCCGAATAGCCGGGGACGCCAGTGTCGACATGTTGAAGAGATTGATGATCCTGCTCGCGCTCGTCATGGTGTCGGGGACTGCGCAGGCGCAGTGGAAACGCGCCACGTCGGACAATTTCATCGTCTATTCCGATGGCAGCGAACAGTTGCTTCGCGAATTCACCGCCAAGGTCGAAGCGTTCGATTCCCTTCTGAGGCGCGCTTCGGGCGTCAAGGCCGCCCCCGTGCCGAAACGGCTCGAAATCTATCTCCTGCGCGATACGAATTCCGTCGGGCGGCTGATGGGCAAGGGAGGACGCGACGTCGCCGGCTTCTATGCGCCGCGACTGGCCGGCGCGATCGCGGTCGTGCCGCGGACGGGCAAAGGCGACAAATTCGACCTCGACGGCGAAACCGTGCTTTTCCACGAATATGCGCATCATTTCATGAAGCAGTATTTTCCCAGCGCCTATCCGCCCTGGTATGTCGAGGGCTTCGCGGAATTCTATTCCACGGCTGAAGTGGACGATCGCGGCACGGCGTCGATCGGAAAACCGGCCTATCACCGCGCCTATGGACTCATCCTGTCGACGCCCTTCCCGATCGCCAGGCTGCTGTCGGACAATCCGGCGGCGAAAGGCGGAGAACAGATCGATGCCTATTATGGCCGGTCCTGGCTGCTCGCGCACATGCTGACCTTCTCGGACAAGCGCAAAGGGCAGCTTGCGACCTATCTCACCGCTTTTGCCTCGGGCGTATCGGCGGAGAAGGCCGCGACGGACGCATTCGGCCCTCTCCCCGCGCTCGAAAAGGAGCTCAATGCCTATGTGAAGGGCCGTATGTCGTATCGGAAGATGTCGGGGCTCGACACCAGAACCGCCAATATCGTGGTCGAGACGCTGGATCCCGCGCAAAGCGCCTTGTTCATCGACCGGCTGAATCTGCTGACCGATGTGACCAAGGAGGAGCAGCCACGGTTCCTGGCCTCGGTTCGCAAGACGGCCGCGCGCTTTCCCGACAATCCCTATGCGCTCGACATGCTCGTCGAAGCCTATCTCCTGGAAGACAAGGACGCAGAGGCAATGGCGCTCAACGACCGGTTGATCGCCCTCAAGCCCGATCATGCGCCGGCGCTGCTGCGCAAGGCGGAGGCGATGGCCGACAAGGCGAACGACGCCGATCATCCCGCCGCCGACTGGAAAGCCGTCCGGGCATTGATCGTGAAGGCCAATCGTCTCAACAACGACGATACGACCGCACTCTTCCGCTACTACGAGTCTTTCCTGCGCGAAGGCGTCGATCCGCCCAAGGTGGCCGTCGACGGATTGTTGCGAACCTATGAGCTGGCTCCCCAACTCGACATGGTCAGGCTCGCGCTTGCCCAGCAACTGATCCGCGACAAGCAGCCCAAGGGCGCACGCACCGTGCTCATGCCGGTCGCCTATGCGCCGCATGGCGGTGAGGAAGGTGCGGCTGCGCGTGCGATGATTGCCGAAATCGATGGCAAAGCGGCGCCGGTGCCTCCGAAGCTGGACAAGCCGGGAGAAGAGAAGACGGGAGAAGGCAAGACGGGGCCGGACACGGCATCACCCTCACCGTCGCTCTAACTCGTCTTCGAACGGCAATTTCTCAGGAAACGCCTTCGCGCTTCCTGAGCTCGACCTTGCGATCGATGCCATAGGCATAGCCGCCCATCGTACCGTCGCTGCGCTGGGCGCGGTGGCAGGGGATCACGACGGCGAGATGATTGGCGCCGCATGCAGTGCCCGCCGCCCGCACGGCGCGTGGATTGCCCGCAATCGCCGCCAGTTCGCTGTAACTCCGCGTCTCTCCGGCAGGGATGGCGCGCAACGCCTGCCAGACCGCCTCCTGGAATGCGGTTCCCTTGACATCGAGCGGCAGGTCCTGGTCGCGCTCGGGATGTTCGACCTCGGCCACCACCTTGCGTGCCAGCGCGGCCAGCGCCTCCCCGCCAGGATGGATATCGGCATTGGGAAAGCGTTCACGCAGCGCATCCTCGCTTTCGTCGAAGGAGACGCGGCACAGCCCCCTGTCGGTCGCGGCGACGAGCAGCGGCCCCAGACTGGTCTCGGCGACAGTCCAGCGGATCGTTGCCCCGGCCCCGCCGCGCGCCCAGGCGCTCGGCGTCATGCCCAGCCTGCGCTTGGCATCCTCGTAGAAGCGGCTCGGCCCCGAATAACCGGCATCATAGATCGCGTCGGTCACGCGATCCTCCTTGGTCAGCGCCTCGGCCGCCTTGCCGGCGCGCAGCCCCCGCGCATAAGCGGCGGGCGTCACGCCCGTGGCGCGCTTGAAGAGACGATGGAAATGATGGGGCGCATAACCGACCATCGCGGCCAGTTCGTCGAGCGACAATCCATCCTCCGACGCCTGGATCAACTTGATCGCCTGCGCCACCGCCACCCGGTCGCGGCCCACCTCGTCAGGCGTGCAGCGCAGGCAGGCGCGATAACCGGCGGCTCGCGCTGCAACACCATCCGCGAAGAATTCGACATTCTCGCGCCGGGGGTGCCGCGCCGGACAGCTCGGCTTGCAATAGATTCCGGTGGTCTTCACCGCGCCGACGAACTTGCCGTCGAAACTGCGGTCGCGCCGCTCAAACGCGGCCCAGGCCGTGTCGGGATCGATATGGGTCTCGGTGCTCATGCACTCTATCTAGGCGCACCGGCGCGGTCATGCATCCCGGCGCTTGCGGTCAAAGCGACAAGCGAAATCGGCCGCCGCCCATCAATCTCGATCAATCGCCGAATCCTTGCAGGAAAAAAGCCAGGGAACAGGATTTTCGCGATGATAGCTTGCTCGTCCAGATCGAGGAGGCGCCGTTGATGCGCGGAAAGCGACTGCGCGACCACACAGGACCAAGCCTGTCTTGCATCCCGCAACAACCGATGCTAACCGCGCCGCGACCCATCGGGGGCGCTCGTTCGCCCCCTTTTCGCATGGGGCTAATTCCGATTGTCCAAGAGGATATCAGGCGCGTGGAGACTTCCGGCGGCATTCAGGCCAGCTTAGCAGGGCGGTACGCAACCGCACTGTTCGATCTGGCCCGCGAATCCAACAAGATCGAGACTGTCGAGAAGAGCCTCGGCGCGGTGAAAGCCGCTTTGGCCGAATCGGGTGATTTCAAGGCGCTGACCGCCAGCCCACTGCTGTCGCGCAGCGATGCCGGCCGCGGCATCGCTGCCGTCGCCAAGGCGATGAAGCTCGATGCGCTGACCGCCAATTTCCTCGGCGTGCTGGCGGACAATCGCCGGCTCGCGAAGATCGGCGACATCATCGGCGCCTTCGCGCAGCTCGCCGCGGCCCATCGCGGCGAGATGACCGCGCAGGTCACATCGGCTCACCCGCTGACGGCGGCGCAGGTCAAGGCGCTGCAGGGCCAGCTCAAGGCCCGCGTCGACCGCAATGTTTCCATCGACCTCACCGTCGATCCCGCCATCCTGGGCGGGCTGGTCGTCAAGATCGGCTCCCAGATGATCGATAGTTCGATCCGCACTCGTCTCAATTCCCTCGCGCACGCGATGAAAGGCTGAACATGGATATCCGCGCCGCAGAAATCTCGAAGGTCATCAAGGACCAGATCGCCAATTTCGGCTCCGAGGCCCAGGTCTCCGAGACCGGCACCGTGCTTTCGGTCGGTGACGGCATCGCGCGCATCCACGGGCTGGACAATGTCCAGGCCGGTGAGATGGTCGAATTCGCCAACGGCATCCAGGGCATGGCGCTGAACCTCGAGGCCGACAATGTCGGCGTCGTGATCTTCGGCACCGACAGCGAGATCCGTGAAGGCGACACCGTCAAGCGTACCGGCACCATCGTCGACGTGCCCGTCGGCAAGGGCCTGCTCGGCCGCGTGGTCGACGGCCTCGGCAACCCGATCGATGGCAAGGGCCCGATCCAGTATGAGACGCGCATGCGCGTCGAGAAGAAGGCGCCGGGCATCATCCCGCGCAAGTCGGTGCACGAGCCCGTCCAGACCGGCCTGAAGGCGCTCGACGCCCTCGTGCCCGTCGGCCGCGGCCAGCGCGAGCTGATCATCGGCGATCGCCAGACCGGCAAGACCGCCGTCGCGATCGACACCTTCATCAACCAGAAGACCGCCAATGCGGGCGATGACGAGAGCAAGAAGCTCTACTGCATCTATGTCGCCGTCGGCCAGAAGCGCTCGACCGTCGCGCAGATCGTCAAGCAGCTCGAAGAGAATGGCGCGATGGAATATTCCATCGTCGTCGCCGCCACCGCGTCCGAGCCCGCCCCGCTCCAGTATCTCGCGCCCTATACCGGCGTGACGATGGGCGAATATTTCCGCGACAACGGCATGCACGCCGTCATCGTCTATGACGATCTATCCAAGCAGGCCGTGGCCTATCGCCAGATGTCGCTGCTGCTGCGCCGCCCGCCGGGCCGCGAAGCCTATCCCGGCGACGTTTTCTATCTCCACAGCCGCCTGCTCGAGCGCGCTGCCAAGCTCAACGACGACAATGGCAATGGCTCGCTGACCGCTCTGCCGATCATCGAGACCCAGGCGGGCGACGTTTCGGCGTACATCCCGACCAACGTGATCTCGATCACCGACGGCCAGATCTTCCTCGAGACCGATCTGTTCTTCGCGGGCATCCGCCCCGCCATCAACGTCGGCCTTTCGGTGTCGCGCGTCGGCTCCGCCGCGCAGACCAAGGCGATGAAGAAGGTGTCGGGCTCGATCAAGCTCGAGCTCGCCCAGTATCGCGAAATGGCCGCGTTCGCGCAGTTCGGTTCGGACCTCGACGCCTCGACGCAGAAGCTGCTCAACCGCGGCGCGCGCCTGACCGAGCTGCTCAAGCAGCCGCAGTTCAAGCCGATGCCGTTCGAGGAGCAGACCGCTTCGATCTTCGCGGGCACCAACGGCTATCTCGATACCGTTCCCGTGCAGGACGTGGTGCGTTACGAAGCGGCGATGCTCGCCGATCTGCGCGCCAATCATGCGGACGTGCTCGCCACGATCCGGGACACCAAGGATCTTGGTGACGAAGTGAAGGGCAAGCTCAAGGCTGCGCTCGATCAGTTCGCAAAGACGTTTGCTTAAGGGAAGTCGTCATCCCGGCGAGAGCCGGGATCTCCCCTGTTCTTAGACAAGGCAGTGAGATTCCGGTTTTCGCCGGAATGACGGATGAAGGGAAACAATGGCAAGCCTCAAGGCCCTCAAGATCCGCATCGGCTCGGTGAAGTCGACGCAGAAGATCACCAAGGCGATGAAGATGGTCGCCGCGGCGAAGCTGCGCCGTGCGCAGGACGCCGCCGTGTCCGGCCGCCCCTATGCCGAGCGGCTGGAAGCGGTCATGGCGAGCCTCGCCTCCAAGGTGACGATCAGCGCGTCGAGCCCCAAGCTGCTCGCGGGCACCGGCAGCGACCAGACCCATCTGATCGTCGTCGCAACGTCGGAGCGCGGCCTGGCCGGCGCGTTCAATTCGAACATCGTCCGCGCCGCGCGCAAGAAAGCCGAAGAGCTGGAGAAGAGCGGCAAGACCGTGCGCTTCTACATCGCCGGCAAGAAGGGCCGTGGCGTGCTGCGCCGCTTCCATGCCAAGCAGATCGTGCACGATCACGAGATGGGCCACATCAAGAATGTCGCCTTCGCCGACGCCCAGGCGCTCGCCGAGGACATCATCACGCGCTACGAAGCGGGCGAGTTCGACGTCGCGCACCTCTTCTACGCGAAGTTCGTCTCCGCGCTGGTTCAGGAGCCTGTCGGCCAGCAGATCATCCCGGTCGCGATCCCCGTGGCCTCGGCCGAAACCAGCGGCGTCAGCGCGGCGGTGGAATATGAGCCCGACGAGGAATCGATCCTCGCCGACCTGCTCCCCCGCAACGTCGCCGTGCAGGTTTTCCGCGCGCTGCTCGAAAATGCCGCGTCCGAACAGGGCAGCCGCATGAACGCGATGGACAACGCCACGCGCAATGCGGGCGACATGATCAATCGCCTGTCGATCCAGTATAACCGGACGCGTCAGGCCGCGATCACCACCGAACTCGTCGAGATCATCTCGGGCGCCGAAGCGCTCTAAAGAACTAAGAAGGCAAGGAAACCTAAGATGGCTACCGCACCCAAGACCACCAAGGCCCCCGCCGCGAAGAAGCCGGCCGCGCCCAAGGCGACCGCTGCGAAGGCCGTCGTCCAGACCGCAGCACCCGCGATGGGCGGCTCCACCGGCCGCATCTCGCAGGTCATCGGCGCCGTCGTCGACGTCAGCTTCGAAGGCAATCTGCCCGCGATTCTTTCCGCGCTCGAGACCGACAATGGCGGCAATCGCCTCGTCCTCGAAGTCGCGCAGCACCTCGGCGAGAGCACGGTCCGCACGATCGCGATGGACTCGACCGAGGGCCTGACCCGCGGCCAGCCCGTTCGCGACACCGGCGGCCAGATCAAGGTTCCCGTCGGCCCCGCCACGCTCGGCCGCATCCTCAACGTCATCGGCGAGCCGATCGACGAGCGCGGCCCCGTCGCGACCGACCTGCGCGCGCCGATCCACGCCGAGGCCCCCGCCTTTGTCGATCAGTCGACCGAAAGCTCGATCCTCGTCACCGGCATCAAGGTGATCGATCTGCTCGCGCCTTATGCGAAGGGCGGCAAGATCGGTCTGTTCGGCGGTGCCGGCGTCGGCAAGACCGTGCTCATCCAGGAACTGATCAACAACATCGCCAAGGGCCATGGCGGCACCTCGGTGTTCGCGGGCGTCGGTGAGCGTACCCGCGAGGGCAACGATCTCTATCACGAGTTCCTCGACGCGGGCGTCATCGCCAAGGATGCCGACGGCAATCCGCAGTCCGAAGGTTCGAAGGTCGCGCTCGTGTTCGGCCAGATGAACGAGCCGCCGGGCGCGCGTGCCCGCGTCGCGCTTTCGGGCCTCGCGATCGCCGAATATTTCCGCGATGAGGAGGGCCAGGACGTGCTCTTCTTCGTCGACAACATCTTCCGCTTCACTCAGGCGGGCGCCGAGGTGTCGGCACTGCTCGGCCGTATTCCTTCGGCCGTGGGGTATCAGCCGACCCTGTCGACCGACATGGGCGCGCTGCAGGAGCGCATCACCTCGACCAACAAGGGTTCGATCACCTCGGTGCAGGCCGTGTACGTGCCCGCCGACGATTTGACCGATCCCGCGCCGGCAACGTCGTTCGCCCACTTGGACGCCACGACCGTGCTATCGCGCGCCATCTCGGAGCTCGGCATCTACCCGGCGGTGGATCCGCTCGATTCGACCAGCCGCGTGCTCGAACCGCGCGTCGTCGGTCAGGATCACTACGATACGGCCCGCAACGTCCAGTCGCTGCTCCAGAAGTACAAGTCGCTTCAGGACATCATCGCGATCCTGGGCATGGACGAGCTTTCGGAAGAGGATAAGCTGACCGTCCAGCGCGCCCGCAAGATCCAGCGCTTCCTGTCGCAGCCCTTCCACGTCGCCGAGGTGTTCACCAACATCCCCGGCAAGTTCGTGCAGATCGAAGACACCATCAAGTCGTTCAAGGCGGTGGTCGACGGCGAGTATGACCACCTTCCGGAAGCGGCTTTCTACATGGTCGGCGGCATCGACGAAGCCGTCGCCAAGGCACAGAAGCTGGCAGCGGAAGCGGCCTGATCGAGACATGCCCCCGCTCGCTTCATCGCGGCGGGGGCTGGTGAGGGTCTTCTTCCGCTTCCGGGCACCGAACTGCCCAGGCGGAAGAAGCCCCTCACCCACAGCGCTGGCGCGGATGCGCGAGCGGATTTAAGGAAAGACCAATGGCCACCCTCCATTTCGAACTCGTCACTCCCGAAAAGCTCGTCCGCTCGGAAGAGGTTCATATGGTGGTCGTTCCCGGCACCGAGGGCGAATTCGGTGTGCTCGCGGGGCACGCGCCCTTCATGTCGACGGTGCGAGACGGCGATCTCGCCATTTATCGCAGCGAGGGCGGCGAGCCCGAGCGCATCCGCATCGAAGGCGGCTTCGCCGAGGTCAATGAAAAGGGCCTGACGGTGCTTGCGGAGAAGGCCGAGGGCTGAGGTTTCCGGCGGCCGGCCAAGTCGGCCCGACAGAATTCCGCCCTTAAATCAGCCTGCAACACTTCCAGCCTGTAACCTCCGCAAAATGACTTCAGGCAGGGATCACTCCCCCATCGGCCGAAATGTCCAGGACATCGCGTTCGCGCCGCCCGCCCCCGAAATCTCGGCCTTGAGCAGCGCCCCTTCGCGCCAATAGCGGATGCGCTTCGGATAATCGTGCGCCGGGTTTTCGAACGTCACCGCCTGCGCCTCCTGCTGCGTTGCGCGGAAGATCACCGGTGCCTTGCCCAGCGGGGAGGCGAAATAGGCGAGCGTGCCGTCGGCATCGCGCGCGATCCGCGCGAATTCCCAGCTCTCGACCATCGCGCCGTTGCCCGAGCGGCTCGATCCCATCTGCATGCCGCCACGCGCGCCGGTCCAATATTCCTCGGCCCATCGGTCGCCTTTCTGCTCGATCCAGGCGCCGGCCATCCAGTTCGGCGCGGACGGTGTGGGTGCGTCCGCCGCCACCAGCAGCGCTGCCGCCGCGATCAATCCGAAATATCGCATGTTTTCCTCCCAATCGCTCAACATTTGATAACCTGGCGGGGCCATCATGGCTTGAACGAAGACGACAGACGAGAGTGCGCGTGGATTATCGCGAAATGCCATTGCCGGATACGCTGGATGGACTGGTCAAATCCGTCTGGACGCTCGACGTCGGCCGTGCTGCGAGCGAATGGCTGCCGCAGGATGCGACACCCGATGGCTGCGTCGAGATCATCCGCCGATTGTCCGGCCGTTCCCGCTGGCGGCGCGATCAACCCGAACTGTTCGTCGCCGGCGTGATCGACATGCCTGCAACGCTGACGATGAGCGGCGATGCACGATTCATCGGCATCCGGCTCTGGCCCTGGGCCTGGAATCTTTTGGGCGCCCCGTCGACCCCGGATTTCCTCAACGACTGGTTCGCCGCCCCGCCTGAAACGCTCGCCGCGCTGTTGCTGGCCGATCCGGACCGCATCGTTCCCGCTCTGGGCGAAGCCATGGCGGGCTTCGCACCCCCGCCCCTTGCATCGGCAATCCTCCGCTCGCGCAATGTCGCCGAGATCTCGATCCGCAGCGGCCTTTCCTACCGCCAGCTCCAGCGCTGGTTCGCATCGGAAATCGGCATCGCGCCGCGCCGCTACGTCAAGCTCCTTCGCTTCCAGCAGGCGTTCGTCGACGTTCAGTCGAGCACTGCACGCCTTGCCGATCAGGCGGCCGACCAAGGCTATGCCGACCAGGCCCATATGGCGCGCGATTTTCGGGAAATGACCGGAAATTCGGCAACGGCAGCGCGCCTGGGCGGACGTGGGCCCTTTCTCTGAAAGCGCGCCAGCACCGGGGCAGAATTAGGTAATTGTCAAAGTTTCCACTCTATTCACCTTTTCCAGATACCAGTTCGCGGATCGGATCAGAGGATAGCAGCGTAGCATGAGCGCTTTCGGAAAACGGGGTGGGATCGGCGGAGCGCCTTCAGGGAATCGACCGTCCTTCGGTGTCGCGAAGCCGATGCAGGGTTCGCCCACGCAACGCCGCGCACCCGAGGAAAATGACGGCGGCGCGCAGTTCCCGCCGATCGACGCATTTCCATTGCCGATCGCGATCGATGATCCGGACAGCACACAGCCGGCCGCCATCACGGAAGCGATGCAGCGCCTGGAGAATCGCGTCAACGAGGTCCATGACAATGTCAGCCGGGTCGAAGGGTTCGAGGCATCGATCCACAAGATCAAGGAACAGGTGTTGCCGCGCCTGCTCGAGCGCGTCGATCCCGAAGCCGCCGCCACGCTCAACAAGGACGAGCTGGCCGAAGAATTCCGTCCGATCATCGGCGAAGTGCTTGCCGAGCTGAAACTGACGCTCAACCGCCGCGAGCAATTCGCGCTGGAGAAGGTGCTGGTCGACGAACTGCTCGGCCTGGGCCCGCTCGAGGAGCTTCTGTCCGATCCGGCCATCTCCGATATCATGGTGAACGGTCCCGAACAGACCTATATCGAACGCAAGGGCAAGCTGGAGCTCGCCAATATCCGTTTCCGCGACGAGGAGCATCTGCTCCAGATCGCGCAACGCATCGTCAACCAGGTCGGCCGCCGCGTCGACCAGACCACGCCGCTTGCCGACGCCCGCCTGAAGGACGGCAGCCGCGTCAACGTGATCGTTCCGCCGCTGTCGCTGCGCGGCACCGCGATCTCGATTCGTAAATTCTCCGACAAACCGATCACGCTCGACATGATGGCGGGTTTCGGATCGATGTCGCAGAAGATGGCGACCGCGCTCAAGGTCGCGGGCGCCAGCCGCTTCAACATCGTCATCTCCGGCGGTACGGGCTCGGGCAAGACGACAATGCTCAACGCGCTGTCGAAAATGATCGACCCGGGCGAGCGCGTGCTGACGATCGAGGACGCGGCCGAACTCCGGCTGCAGCAGCCACACTGGCTGCCGCTCGAAACCCGGCCTGCCAATCTCGAGGGCCAGGGCCAGATCAGCATCCGCGATCTCGTGATCAACGCGCTGCGTATGCGCCCGGATCGCATCATCCTGGGCGAAATTCGTGGCGCCGAGTGTTTCGACATGCTCGCCGCCATGAACACCGGTCACGACGGATCGATGTGCACGCTCCACTCCAACAGCCCGCGCGAGGCGCTGGCGCGTATGGAGAACATGGTGATGATGTCCGACATCAAGGTGCCGAAGGAAGCGATCTCGCGTCAGATCGCCGATTCGGTCGACCTGATCGTCCAGGTGAAGCGCCTGCGCGACGGTTCGCGCCGCACGACCAACATCACCGAGGTGATCGGGATGGAAGGCGACGTGATCGTGACGCAGGAACTGTTCAAGTTCGAATATCTCGACGAAAGCGCCGACGGCAAGATCATCGGTGAGTACCGCCCGATGGGCCTGCGCCCTTATACGCTGGAAAAGGCCAAGCAGTACGGCTTCGACCAGGCATATCTCGAGGCGTGCCTGTGACGAGAGTGGCCGGCTTCTAGAGCCCCAGCGCCGTCTTGACGTCGGCCCAGGATACCAGCTTGAAATTCTGAGCCTTTGGCGGATTCACGCCGTCCTGCGCGATGAAAAGTCCGCCTGGATAATCGGCACCGAAATCCCCCGTGACCAGCTCAATGCCATCGGTCTCCTCGGTCGCGCCGAAAGCACCGGCCGCAATGCGGAAACGGCCGACATAGCCGTCATCCTCAAGTCGATAGACCGAATAGGCATTGTCGCCCTGGCTCGACGCGATCAGATAGCCGCCGCGCTCGCCCTCCGGCGCGATCGCCAGCCCTTCCGCATCGGCGACAAGCTGTTTGCCATCGGCCACGGCGACACGCACTGGCGCGGTCGCCCCGCCCTCCGCCGCATCGAAGCGCCATAATCCGGCATCTTCCTCGGCAACGTAGAGCCGCCCGGTACGCTCATCGAGCACACAGCCTTCGGACTGGGTGGCAAGCTTCATCGTCCGTACGATCCGCCCCGTCGGCGCCGCACCCGACAGATCGATCGCAACCTGATTGATCGTCCCATCCTTGACCACCATGAAGGCGTAAAGCGCACGGGGCGTGTTGTGGAGGCAGACGCCATAGGCTTCGCCCGCGCCGCCATCGACCTTGCCGAGCGGCGTCAGTGTCGCGCTTGCGGGATCGAGACGGAAAATCGCGAGCTTCGAGTTCGCCAGATCGTTTCTGTCGCTGGCAATCACGATGATACCGCGCGCGCCCAGATCGCGCAGGTCGACATTGTTGACCGCGCCGGCGTCGATGAAGGAACGGTCCGCCCCCTTCAGGTCATAGACGTGCAGCCCGGCCTTCTTGTCGGTGCCGACGATCAGGCTCGCCGCCGGATCGGCCGGATTGCGCCAGATCGCCGGATCGTCAGCCGCGTCGGCATTGGCCGTCGCCACGGCTGCTGTTTCACCGCGTGCCTGCACCGATACGGCCGGCAGTGACCGTGCGATCCGCATCTCCTGCGTTTCGGCGCTCGCGCAGCCGCTGAGTGTCATCAAAGTGCAAGAAATAGAAATAAAAGTGAAACAAGCATTACGCGAAAAGGTCACGATCAATTCCTAATGGCCGCAATCAAGCGCGGCCATACACGACGAATGTCCCGCGTCAAATATCAGAGATATTCATCCATCAGGGGCAAGTAACATGAAAATCAAAGTAGCACTTCTTGCAAGTGCATTTGCACCTATGATCCTTTCCTCTCCATCTTTTGCACAAGGCGCACCCGTTTCTTCGGAGAATCCCGAGCAATCATCGAGCAACGACGATCCCGTCAGCGCGTCCGATATCATCGTGACCGGCGCGATCGCGTTCCGCAACCGCACCGAAGACCCCAATCCGGTGCTCTCCTACGATCTCGAATATTTCCAGCGCTTCGAACCGGTCTCGGTCGGTGAGATGCTCAAGCGCGTTCCCGGTGTCACTTTCACCTCCGACGTCCTCGAATATGATGGCGTCCAGATGCGTGGCTTGCCGGCCGGCTATACCCAGGTGCTGATCAACGGCCGCCGCGCGCCCGGTGGCGAAGCCGATCGCAGCTTCTTTGTCGATCGCATCCCTGCCGAACTGGTCGAGCGGATCGAGATCGTCCGCTCGCCGCGCGCCGACCAACCCAGCGAAGGCGTTGCCGGAACGCTCAACGTCATCACCAAGGAGAGCGCCAGCTTCGAAGGTGGCTTCGCCAAGGGCGGACTGCTGATCAATCAGGACGGCGGCGTCCGCCCGTCGGGTGCCCTCGCCTATGCCGGCAAGCTGGGCGATGCGACGAGTTTCTGGGCCGCGCTCAACTATCAGCAGCGCCGCAATCCCAAGAAGAAGGTCTCGCTCCGCTTCGACGATCCGACCGACGGACCACTGGACCACACCAATTCGGTGTTCAAGGACACCGAGCTCCAGTCCGACACGCGCGATGGCACCGATCTGTCGGGCAATGCCGAGATCACGCATCAGTTCGCAGGTGGCGGTCATCTGCGCGTAAGCGGCTTCTTCGTCGACACCAATCGTGATGAGGATGAGACATCGCTCACCTATGAGGGTGGCGATCTCGACTTTGACGGCGTCGAAACCCAGCATGAGGAGATCGGCCAGCAGACCTATGCGCTCAATGCCGATGCCGTCATTCCGCTCGGCGGCCTGGAGCTCGGCCTCGCCGCAAGCTGGAACGGCTATCGCGAGAATACCGACGTCATCAGCGCCGAGGGTGGCGAAGAGGATCTGTCCGATCTGGAGGATGTCGAGACCGAAGCGCTCGACATCAAGGATGACGAATATGCCGCAACGATCAGCCTGACCTATGGCAAGGATACGCCGCTACGCATCAAGGGTGGCATCGACCTTCTCCAGAAGACCCGCAACGGCAGCGACATCGTCTTCGATCTGGAAGACGATGAAGAGCAGGATCCGGACCCGGCCGCGAATTTCCGCATCAAGGAAAAGCGCTATGATCCCTATCTGCGCCTGACCTACGAACCGTCGGACGTGTTCAGCATCGATGCCGGCGTCCGTTACGAGATCACCCGCCGCCGCACGACCAGCCTGGGCGGAACGACATCCTATGACAGCGAATCGCTCAATCCCTCGCTCAGCCTGCGCTATGCGGCAACGCCGGCCGACCAGTTCCGCCTCTCGGTCGCGCGCACCGTCCGCCGTCCCAGCTATGATCTGATCTCGCCCTATGACCAGGAAGAAAGCCCGGGCGACGGCGACATCACTCAAGGCAATCCGGCGCTCAGGAACGAGCGGGCCTGGGGTGTCGACCTCGGCTATGAACGCAGCCTGGGCAGCCGCGGCATTCTTGGCGTCAACCTGTTCTACCGCAAGATCCAGGACCTGACCGAACTGGTCGCGACGGGTCGTGAGGTCGTCGACGATGGCGAGGTCATCGGCAGCTATTACACGCCGCGCAACATCGGTAACGGCAAGGTCTGGGGTCTGGAAGTCGACTTCTCCGCACCGCTGACCGCGCTCGGCATGCCCGATACCGGCATCTTCGCCAATTACACCTATCTCGACAGCAAGACGACCGATCCCTTCACCGGCGAGAAAAGGCGCTTCAACGGCCAGCCGCACCATGTGTACAATATCGGCTTCATCCAGACGGTGAAGGCGGTCGATGCGAGCTTCGGCGCCACCATTTCGGGGCGCAGCAAGTCGCTGGAGAGCAATTTCGACGAGACCGTCTCGCTGTCCTACACGCCCGATCTGGAAGCATTCGTCGAAAAACGGATCGGCAAGCATTTCGTGATGCGTGCGTCGGTGCAGAACCTGCTCAACCGGAAGAAGAAGGAAGCCTTCCTGAAATATGACGGCGACAATTACGACGACATATTGGCGAATCGCGCTGCCGGCGATGTCGACGAATATGAGCTGGAGCGCGAGCGTTCGGGCCGGCTGTTCCAGGTTACGTTACGCGCTGCGTTCTAGAGCAGGCTGCGCGAAATGTGAATCGCGCAGCCTGCTCTAGCCGTTTGTGATCGCATCGTTTTTACGGAAAACCGGTTCCCACTTTTCCGCACGATGCTCCAGCGCCCGTGCGGCGCGCCGGCCCTGCGTATCGCGGCCGGCGCGTCTGTTCCTATTTCAAGACCGGCGAACCTATTGATGGATCTTGAGTGCCAGCGCGACGAACATCATCGCCGCCACTACGCTCAATACCGTCACCAGCGTCCATGGCATGAAGCCAACACGGTCCGGGTCCTTGCGGCGCTGGCGCTTCCAGTCGGCGAAGCTCGCAAACGCCGCCAATGCGGCAGATGCGCCCGCCATCGTCCAGAGATGCACTTGCCAGTCCCCCTTGCCGTCGTCAAAGTCCGTCCCACACAGATAGGATAGGAGTTGAGATGCGAAAGACCCTGATGCTTTCGGCGTTGCTGCTGACCGTCGCCGCGCCTGCCGCCGCGCAACATGCCGGCCATGCCGGTCATACCATCGCCCCCTCTCCCGCACTGACCGCCGCGATCGCCGCGCCGACGCGCACCGAGGCCAATCGCGCACGCGACCAATATCGCCATCCCGCCGAGACGCTCGCCTTTTTCGGCGTGAAACCGGGCGATACCGTGATCGAAATCCAGCCTGGCGGGGGCTGGTACACCGAGATCCTCGCTCCCTATGTCAAGGGCAAGGGTGCACTGATCCTTGCCCAGGCACCGGGCAAGGGCCGGGACACGCTGGCGGAAAAGCTCGGCGCCGATGCCGCAACCTATGGCAAGGTGAAATGGACCGGCCTGCCGATCGACGATGTCACCCCCGGCAGCGTCGACGCGATCCTGACCTTTCGCAACGTCCATAATTTCATCATGCGCGGCGGCACCGCGGCCGACGATATCTTTGCCAGCTTCTTCAAGACGCTGAAGCCCGGCGGTGTGCTGGGCGTGGTCGACCATCGACTACCCGAAAGCCGCGATTCCGCGCTCGAGAAGACGAGCGGCTACCTCAAGCGTTCGACCGTGGTGGCGCTGGCGGAGAAAGCGGGCTTCAAACTGGCCGGCGAAAGCGAGATCAACGCCAATCCCAAGGATACCGCCGACTGGGAAAAAGGCGTCTGGACCCTGCCCCCCACCTATCGCAACGGTGAGGTCGACAAGGCGAAATATGCCGCGATCGGCGAAAGCGATCGCATGACGCTGAAATTCGTAAAGCCGAAATAATAGATCCTCCCTGAAGGGGAGGGGAACCGTCCGAAGGACGGTGGAGGAGTTGGGCGACGCAGTCGCCCCTCCACCATGCCTGACGGCATGGTCCCCCTCCCCTTCAGGGAGGAATTTTTAGAGATCCGGTAGAACCTGCGCCGCCTGGCCCCAGCCCTGCAGCGCCGCAGAGCTTGCGCGCTTGAGCAACGTTTTCGCATCCTTCACCGAATAGATGCCAGCGCTCTCGACCTTCTCGAGTTCCGCCCAACTCAGTGGCACTGCAACCGGCGCCCCAGGCCGCGCACGCGCGGAATAGGGCAGGATCGCGGTCGCGCCGCGCTGGTTGCGCAGCCAGTCGATGAAGATCAGCCCCTTGCGTTTGGCCTTCGACATGGTCGCAATGAAACGGTCAGGCTCGGCCTGTGCGAGCGACAGCGCGAAACGCTGGGCGAAATCCTTGACCGCCGGCCACTCCGCATCGGGTTTCAGGGGCACGACGACATGGACGCCCTTCCCCCCTGAAAGCATCGCGAAACTCACCAGCCCAAGATCCTCCAGCGTGTTGCGAATGTCCTGTGCGGCTTGCTTCACATCGTCGAAGCCGACTGCCGGATCGGGGTCCAGATCGAAGATCAGTCGATCGGGCTTCTCGACATCGGGCACCGACGATCCCCAACCATGAAATTCGATCGTTCCCATCTGGACGCAAGCGACCAGCCCATCGATCGAATCCGCATAGAGATATGGCTCGACACTGCCGTCCTTCTCGCGAATGTCGACATGCTGCATGGTCTCACCGAAACTGCCGGCGTCATGCTTCTGGAAGAAGCATTTCTTCGCACGCCCCTGCGGGCAACGCACCAGGCTGATCGGACGATTGAGCGCCCAGGGCGCCATGATGGGACCGATGGCCTCGTAATAATCGGCCAGATCGCCTTTGCTCACCTTCGCCTCGGGGAAGATCAGCCGATCGCGGTTGGTGATCCTGACGGGCTCGGCTTCCGACATCGATTTGGGCTTCTCGACGGTCACGTCCTTCGCCTCCTTGTCCTCGCGCAATCCCAGGAAACTGGCATGGCGCACCACGTCGTCGGCGGTGAACTCGGCGAACGCGACCTCCGCGACCAGCTTCGGCGTCACCCAGCGCCCACCGCGCGCGATCGCGCGCGGAATCTCCACCGCGGGCGACTTGCGCTCGATCCGCGCCAGACGCGCCATCAGATCGTCCGAGTTGGCGGCATTGAAGCCGGTACCGACTTTGCCCGCATAGCGAAGCTCACCGCCTATACGCGTACCGAGATAGAGCGAGCGCAGGCTGCGCCCGCTGGCGCTCGACGGCAGCCAGCCCAGGATGACGAATTCCTGCCGCCGCGTGCATTTCACCTTGAGCCAGGATTTTGTCCGGGTACCGCGATATGGTGCATCCACTTTTTTCGCGATGATCCCTTCCTGGCCGGCCTTGCACATCGCCTCGAACAATTGCTCGCCCGATCCCAGCACATGCTCGGCATAGACGATGGGCGGCTCGATGCCCTGGAGCAAGGCCGCAAGCTTTTCCTTGCGCGCGATATTGGGCTGTCCGGTCAGGTCGCGTCCGTCGAGGGAAAGCAGGTCGAAGGCGAACAGGGTGAATCCCTGGCGCCCCTCGCTCAGCGCGGCCTGCAGCGATGAGAAGTCGGGCTTGCCATCGGCGTTCAGCTTCACGATCTCACCGTCGATCAGCGCAGGCGGCAGATTGAACGCCAGTGCAGCCTCGGCAATCTCGGAGAATTTGTCGGTCCAGTCGAGGCCGGTGCGCGTAAGCACCGTCGCCTTTCCGCCGCCCAAGGCAAGCAGGCAGCGATAGCCATCATATTTCATCTCGTGCAGCCAGGCATTGCCCGACGGCACATGGTCGACAAGCGTCGCCTTCTGCATCGCACGGAAAGCGGGCCGCTTGCCGGTCCCCGCAACGGATCGCCGCTTTCCCGAGGATGATACCGAGGCTCGCGTCATCGTCGCGGCCTTCTTCATCACCGCATCGAACGCCTTACCGCGCTTGCCCTTGAGCGAGACCGGTTTCGCACCGCTTGCAATCTCGGCCATCGTTCGCCCGGTCTCGACGCTGGTCAATGCGCGCGCCACCAGATCGTCGGAACCCCCGACATGGTCGTCATCGATCTTGCGCAACAGCCAGTTCTCGCGCTTCTCGCCCGGGCGCGGCTTGAGGCGGATCAGCAGCCATTCGCCTTTCATGCGCTCGCCGTCGAGCGTGAAGTGGAGGTGCCCCTCGGCAAGCGTCTTGCGCGGATCCTTGCCCGGCACCGGGGTCCAGATGCCGCGATCCCACAGCATCACGGTGCCGCCACCATATTCGCCTTTGGGGATTGTCCCCTCGAACGTCGCATAGCTCAGCGGATGGTCCTCGGTACGGACCGCCAGTCTTTTGTCCTCGGGATTGGGGCTGGGGCCCCGCGTCACCGCCCAGCTCTTGAGCACGCCATCCAGCTCCAGCCGGAAATCCCAGTGCAGGCGCGTCGCGTCATGCTTCTGCACCATGAAGCTGTTACCCTTCGCCCTGCCCGTCTTGCCGGCGGGCTCCGCCGTCTTCGCGAAATCGCGCTTGGCGTTATAGGTGGCGAGAGGATCGGCGGTGCGGGCCATGATCAGGTCTGGCTCGGGCTCGGTGGTGTGCCCAGCCCTGGCCATACCCTAATCCCCGGTACGTCACCCCAGCGAAAGCTGAGGTCTCCGGACGAGAAAGGCGCGATCTGGTTGGGAGACCCCAACGAAAGCTGGAGTGACGTCGTGGGTTGGGCAAGGCGGGCTGCCGCAGTCATCCCGCAGCCCGCTTCCCCCCTGGCGCTTTCTTCGCTGGCGCCTTCGCCGTTGAAGCGGGCTTCTTGGCAGGCGCCTTCTTCGTCGCCGTCGTCGCTTTCCCACCGGGCCGTTCCAGCGATTTCTTGAGCGCCGCCATCAGGTCGACCACGTTCGATCCGCTTGGGCGCGCCTCATCCGGCTCGGCGGTGATCTTCCGACCCTTTGCCTTGCGCTTGCGCTCGACCAGCGCGCGCACCGCATCGGTATAATGATCGGTGAACTTCTTCGGGTCGAAGGCGCCGGACTTCTTGTCGATCAACGTCGCGGCGAGGTCGAGCAGGTCGGGATCGGCCTTCACGTCGCCGATCTCGCGGAAATAGCCCTGCGCCTTGTTCACTTCCTCGGCATAGCGCAGCGTCTCCAGTACCATGCCGCGTCCGCATGGTTTCAGGCTCACCACATATTCGCGCCCGCGCATCGCGAGTTGGCCCAGCCCGACCTTCTTGCTGCGCCTGAGTGCCTCGCGCAGCACGACATAGGCCTCTTCGGCAAGATCGTCCGCAGGCACCACGAAATAGGGTTTCTCGTAATAAAGCACGTCGATCTCGCTGGCATCGACGAACTGGACGAGTTCCAGCGTCTTGCGGCTCTCGAGCTTGACCGCGTCGATCTCGTCTTGCTCGAGCAGGACATAGTCGCCCTTCGATATCTCGAAGCCCTTCATGATCTCGTCTGCATCGACCGGGCCGATGCCGGGCACGACCTTCTCATATTTGATGCGTTTGCCCGACGGCTCGTGGATCTGGTGGAAAGCGACCGTGGCGGTCGATTTTGTCGCCGGATAGATCTCCACCGGGATCGAGACCAGGGCCAGCCGGATCTGTCCCTGCCAATAAGCGCGTGCGGCCATGTCCTGCTCCATCGTTACCGGAACAGAATGAGCGACGGTGGACACGGGTTCCGAGTCGGCATGCGTTCGCTGCCAAATCGGGCGCTGCCATTCCCGTAAAAAGGGGAAATGGCAGGATAGGCGGTTTACCGCCTATCGGCGGCTATTGGCCGAGCTTCTCGATCTTGTCCTTCAGGCTGGCGAGTTCCGCCTTCAACGCGTCGATTTCATCGTCCTTGCCGCCGCTGTCCGACGGCTTGACCGCGCCGGGCTTGAACGCGCTCGCCGCGGCTTCGAACATCGCCATGTTGCGCTTCGCCATTTCGGCGAACGGGCCGGCGCCGAACGCCCCCTCCACCGCGGTGCGGAACTGTTCCTGGTTGCGGCGGAATGCATCCATCGAAGCTTCGAGATAGCCGGGCACCACCGCCTGCATCGAATCGCCGTACATCGAGATCAGCTGGCGCAGGAAGTTGACCGGCAGCATCGCCTGCCCCCGCTGTTCTTCCTCCATGATGATCTGCGTGAGGACATTGTGGGTGATGTCGTCCTCGGTCTTGGCGTCGAGCACCTTGAACTCGCGGTTCTCGCGGACCATCGCCGCGAGATGTTCGAGCGTGATATAGCTCGACGTATCGGTATTGTAGAGCCGACGATTTGCGTATTTCTTGATGATGACGATGCCGTCGGCGGCTGCGTTCTTCTTCATAACCAGGAGCATCCCCCGCAAGACAATGGCTTACCCTGCACCATTTGATGCCGCACCGCAACACGGACCACGTCCCTTGCCGCTGTTCCTTGAATTGCTGCGCAGCGAAACCGCAACATCGCCCGAACGCGCCGCGGCCGCGATCAAGGGATTGCGGGCGTATCAGGACGCCCCTCGCACCGATCGCGGACCGCCCATGCCCGTCGTCGCCACCGCCGGCCGCGCCTGCCTGCGCGATTATGGCGGCACGGGATTGCCTGTGGTTTTCGTCCCCTCGCTCATCAATCCGCCCTTCGTGCTCGATCTCACGCCGCGCAATTCGCTGCTGCGCTGGATGGCCGGCCGGGGAGTCAGGCCATTGCTGCTCGATTGGGGTGCACCTTCGGCCGAAGATCGCGATCTCGGTATCGCCGGCCATGTCGAAACGCTGCTGGTGCCGCTGCTCGATGCGCTCGGCGACCGGACGGCATTGGTCGGCTATTGCCTTGGCGGAACGATGGCGGCGGCAGCGGCGGCGCTGCACCCGATCGCCGGCCTCGCACTGATCGCCGCGCCGTGGCGATTCTCCGGTTTTCCGGAAACCGCACGTGCCGACATGATCTCGCTCTGGGAAACCGCACGACCGACCTGCGGCACGCTCGGCTATCTGCCGATGGAGATTCTCCAGACCGCTTTCTGGCGGCTCGACCCCGGCCGCACCGTCTCAAAATATGAGCGGTTCGGCGCACTCGATCCGAACTCGACCGAAGCACAGGCCTTTGTCGCACTCGAGGACTGGGCCAATGGCGGCGCGCCGCTGACGCTCGAGGCAGGGCGCGAAACGTTCGAAGATCTGTTCGCCGCCGATCTGCCCGGCACGGGGCGCTGGCGCGTGGGCGGGCAGACGATCGATCCGGCCAATCTCGCCTGCCCTCTGCTCGACATCGTATCCCTCAGCGATCGCATCGTCCCCGCCGCGACGGCGACCGGACTGGACGAACGGCTGGAGCTCGGCGCAGGTCATGTAGGCATGATCGTCGGCGGCCGCGCCCGCGCGCAGCTTTGGGATCCCCTCGCCGTGTGGCTTTCGCACCTGCACAATAATTGATAGATTGCGGGAAACCCCTTCCATCGGAGACTTTCCCATGACCGACATCGTGATCACCGCCGCCAAGCGCACGCCGGTAGGCAGCTTTCTCGGTGCATTCGGATCGGTGCCGGCGCACGAACTGGGGCGGGTCGCGATCGAAGCGGCACTGGCGCAGGCCGGCGTTGACGCCGCCGACGTCTCCGAAGTCATCATGGGTCAGGTGCTGACCGCGGCGCAGGGACAGAATCCGGCCCGACAGGCATCGATGGCCGCCGGCGTGCCCAAGGAAGTGCCGGCCTGGGGCGTCAACCAGGTCTGCGGATCGGGGTTGCGCGCGGTTGCGCTCGGCATGCAGGCGATCGCCAATGGCGACGCGAGCATTGTCGTCGCCGGCGGACAGGAGAGCATGTCGCTGTCCAACCACGCCCAGGCGCTGCGCGCGGGCCAGAAGATGGGCGCGGTCTCGCTGGTCGACACGATGATCACCGACGGGCTGACCGATGCATTCAACCATTATCACATGGGCATCACCGCCGAGAATGTCGCCGAGCAATGCCAGGTGACCCGCGAGCAGCAGGACGCCTTCGCCGTCCGGTCCCAGACGCTGGCCTCCGCCGCACGGGCCGCCGGGCGCTTCGTCGACGAGATCGCGCCGGTCACGGTGAAGGGCCGCAAGGGCGACACGATCGTCGAGAAGGACGAATATATCCGCGACGGCGCGACGATCGAGGCGATGGCGGGGCTCAAACCCGCTTTCAAGAAAGACGGCTCGGTCACCGCGGCCAATGCCAGCGGCCTCAACGACGGGGCAGCCGCATTGGTGCTGATGACGCGCGAGGAAGCCGAGAAGCGCGGCGCGAAGATCCTGGCGCGGATCGCCAGCTGGGCCTCGGCGGGCGTCGATCCCGCAGTGATGGGCCTCGGCCCCGTCCCCGCCACCAAGCGCGCTTTGGAAAAAGCGGGCTGGAGCGTCGGCGATCTCGACCTGATCGAAGCCAATGAGGCATTCGCCGCCCAGGCATTGGCGGTCGGCAAGGAACTCGGGCTCGATCCCGACAAGGTCAACGTCAATGGCGGTGCGATCGCGATCGGCCATCCGATCGGCGCATCGGGCGCGCGCGTGCTGACGACCCTGCTTTACGAGATGGAGCGCCGCGACGCGAAGAAGGGCCTGGCGACCCTGTGCATCGGCGGCGGCATGGGCATCGCCATGTGCGTTGAGCGGTAGAGGTCCTTCACCCGGCGCCGTCATTGCGAGACCTGTAGCAACGAAGCGATCCAGCGACGTGCCATTCTCTGGATTGGTTGGCCTATAGCCGCCTTCGGCCCGCTCTGCTCGCAATGGCGCCGACACATGGTTTGTTCGGCGCCAGGGACATCACATCGATCGGATATGTCGATCGGATCGCCGTTTTCCTACGACGACCAGACCCGATCGTAGCGCTGCCCCAGCCCGGTGAGCAATTCATATTGCGACAGGCCCGTGCGCATCGCCGCGTCGGGCAGGTCATAGCCGATCTCGACCCAGTCGCCTTCGGCCAGATCCGAACAGGTGTCGACGCAGATCACGGTCAGGTCCATCGAGACACGCCCGATCACCGGCAATTCATGCCCGCCCGCCACTGCATAGCCGGTGCCCGAGAAGCAGCGCAGATAGCCATCGGCATAGCCCAGATTGAGGGTTGCCAGTTCCATCGCGCGCGTCGCACGGAAGGTCCCGTTATAGCCCACCATATCCCCAGCCGCGACCCGGCGGCGCTGCAGGATCTGGGTCTCGATCATGGCGACCTGGCGGATATCGTTGGCCGCCTCGATCCGGGGCACGCCGCCATAAAGCGCGATGCCCGGCCGTGTCAGGTCCAGCGCATATTCGGCGCCCAGGCAGATGCCGGCACTGTTGGCTATGCTGAGCCGCCTGGCGCTCGTCACATCGCGCAACGCTGTCAGCGCGTTGCGTTGCGCGCCGTTGACCGGCAGATCCTGATCGGCGCTGGCGAGGTGCGTCATCAGCGTCTCGACCTCCAGCCCGTCGAGCACGCCGGCCGCGACTTCTCCGGTGGACAGGCCGAGCCGGTTCATGCCGGTATCGACCATGACGTCGCATGCGCCGCCACCCGCCTCGCGCCAGCGCCGCACCTGATCCACCGTGTTGAGTACGGGACGGGCCGAGGCGCCGAGCGCGGCCTCCATATCGCCGGCGCGAACGCCGTGGAACACCGAAAGCGCCGCACCGTCGATCACCGGTCGCAGCGCCTCCGCCTCGGCCCATGTCGCCACGAAGAAATCGCGGCAGCCGGCATCAAGCAAGCGCTTCGCGACCTCGCGCGCGCCCAGGCCGTAGCCGTCCGCCTTCAATGCTGCGCCGCAGGCGGCCGGCCCGCTTCGGCCATTCAGCCAATGCCAGTTGCGCGTCAGCGCATCGCCATCGAGACGGATGCGCAACGGAGAGGGAATATCGGTCATCGGCGCGACCATTATCCGGCCCGCTTTGGATCGTCGAGGTTCAAGCGCGTCGTCTCCGGCAACCACAATATCGCAACAACGAACGCAACCAGCACCACCGTGAAAGTGTACCAGAGCCCGGCATAGGGATCGCCCGTCCGTGCAACGATATACTGACTGATGACCGGCAGGAAACCGCCGAAATATCCAGTTCCGATGTGATAAGGGATTGACATCGAACTGTAACGGATCCGCGGCGGAAATAATTCCGCCATGCACGCCGCCATCGGACCGAAGGTCATGCCCGACAGCGCCGAAAGCGCGAGGATGCCGAATATCATCAACGCCATGTTCGCGCTCGACGGGCGGACCTTGTCGAAACCGTATCCGGCACCGGCCAGCGCCGCGTCGAGCCCCGCCGGGCTGGTGTCCACGACCGGCGAACCGCCGATCGACACGCCGGTTTTCGGCGCCTCGGCGGTGACATAATGGACGCCCTTGCGCGACAGATGGTCGAGCAGCCGGCCGCACTCGCCGGCCTGGACCTTGGCGAACGGATCATAGCCGCAGTCACGCCCTGCAACGACGACGGGCGCCTCGCGCGCCGTCTGCGCCATCTCCGGATTGGCCGCGCCGCCGATCAGCTTGAACAATGGAAAGAGCAGCAACAGCGTCAACGCATAGCCGATGATGATCGGTTTCCTGCGCCCCACTTTGTCGGACAGCCAGCCGAACAATATGAACCAGATCAGCCCCGAGGCCGCGCCGACGCCGACGATGATCTGCGCCGTGCGATCGTCGACTCTCATGGCATTCTGGACAAAATAAAGCACCTGGAACAGCGCAGTATACCAGATGACCGTGACTCCGGCGGCAAGGCCGAACAGGGCGACCAGGATTCGTCGGGTATTGCCCGGATGGGTGAAGCTCTCCTTCAGGGGGTTGCCCGAAACCTGCCCCGACGCCTTCATCGCCTGGAACACCGGGCTCTCCGAAAGCTTCAGCCGCATCCATAGCGATATGCCAAGCAACAGCAGCGAGACTATGAACGGAATCCGCCAGCCCCAGGCCTCCCACGCCTCCTTGCCGAGGATTGCCTGTGTACCCAGCACAACGGCCAGGCTGAGCGCGAAGCCACCCGAGACGCTGGCCTGGATGAAGCTGGTGAAGAAGCCGCGCTTGCGAACGGGCGCATGCTCGGCGACATAGATCGCCGCCCCGCCATATTCGCCGCCCAGCGCCAGCCCCTGCAAAATGCGCAGGCTGAGCAGGATGATCGGCGCCGCCAGCCCGATACTGGCGGCCGACGGCACGAATCCGATCGCGGCAGTGGCCAGGCCCATCAGCGTGATGGTGACGAGGAAAGTATATTTGCGGCCCAGCCGGTCGCCGAGATAGCCGAACAGGATCGCACCCAGCGGCCGGAATCCGAACCCGATCGCGAAACCGAGCAGCGACAGAATCAACTCGATCGTCGGGTTCCCGGTGGGGAAGAAGGTCCGGCCGATGATCGCGGCGAGCGTGCCGTAGATGAAGAAATCATACCATTCGAACATCGTGCCGAGCGTGGAGGCGGCGATGACCAGCCGGATCTCCTTCCTGGTCGGTTCTCGCACGGCCTGCGCTGCGACGGTCGCCATCCATCCCCCATTCCGCCCGATGTCCGGACGCCGGACAGGCTTTAATGCCATGCCCGGCGCATTCCGACCCGACTTATTGCCCGCCGTCGCCGGTGCCTTTCGCGGCATCCGCCTTGGTCAGCGTCGGCCATTTGATACCAAGCTGTTCGAGATAGCTACCATAACGATCGGGCTGATAATAATATTTGCTGAGTTCCGGCTTGAAGCGCGCCATGATCTCGGTGTTGAGCTCCAGTGCCGGCTTGTCGGCCGCGCCGATCATGGGGACGTATTTCTGGTCCTTGGTCTGGACATCGGTGAAATAGGTTTTGGCCGCCTTCAGCAATTCGGGCTTGGTCAGCAGGTCGATCATCGTCATCGCCATCACCTTGGCGCCCGCGACGACGCCCTTATGGGCGATCGGCGTCGCCATCGCGATCGCATTGGACCAGTTATGCCCCGGAAGACCCGGGATGTTCGACGGATAGCCGATCGTGATCGTCGGCACTGTCCAGGCGACATCGCCGATATCGTCCGATCCGCCGCTCGGCGGATTTTCGACGGGTGGCTTCAACTCCTCAATCTTCGTGGCCAGCCCCTCCACCTTCTCGGCCTTGAGATTGGTTTGAACCACCTTGGCGAATGCCTGGTCGTCGGCGCTCCATTGCGGCAGGCCGACCATCTTGATGTTGGCATAGGCGGCTTCCGCCATCGGCTTGTTGAAATGGCGCGGCGCGGCGGCGCCCAGGATCCGCCGCGTGACCGTGGTATCGGTCATCTTCGCGGCAGCCTCGGCGATTGTGTTGCCGATCTCGAAATTCTTCTTGATCCCGTCAAAACCGATCTCGCGGAAATAGAACCAGATCGACGCACGCTGCGGCACCACATTGGGCTGATCGCCGCCATCGGTGATCACATAATGCGAGCGCTGTTCGGGGCGGAGATGTTCGCGACGGAAATCCCAGCCCGTCCCCATCAGCATCACGCCATCGAGCGCGGACTTGCCGCGCCATGGAGCCCCCGCCGAATGCGCGCTTTCGCCGGAAAACGTATATTCGACCGAGACGAGCCCGGTACCGCCCGGCTGACCATAGGCCGTGCCGAGATTGTTGCTGACATGGGTGAAGAGCACTGCGTCGACATCCTTGAAGACGCCGTCGCGCACAAAATAGGCCTTGCCGGCCAGCAGTTCCTCGGCAACGCCGGGCCACAGCACCAGTGTTCCCGGAATATTATCTTTCTGCATCAGCTCCTTGACGGCCAATGCTGCGACGATGTTGACGGCCTGGCCGCTATTATGGCCCTCGCCGTGACCGGGGCCGCCAGGCACCATCGGATCATGCCAGGGAATGCCGGGTTTTTGTGACGCCTTGGGGATACCGTCGATATCGCTGCCGATCGCGATCACCGGGCCGCCGCTGCCATGCGTCCAGCGCGCCACCCAGCCCGTCGGCAGCCCCGAAACGCCGCGCTCGACGGTAAAGCCTTCCTTTTCGAGCAACTCGGTCAGGTAACGGCTGGTCTCCGTCTCGTGCAGGCCGAGCTCAGCGAAGCTGAACACCGAATCATTGACCACCTGCGCCAGCTTGGTGCGCGCTTCGACGCCGGCGATGGCGCGCGCCTTCAATCCGCTGGGCCTCGACTGGGCGAACGCTGCCATCGGCAGCCCCGCCACGCAGGCAATTGCGATCAAGCCGTGAATCAGTCGAGCGCCGCGCATAACTTCCCCTCGTTTTCAAAATCAGAAACACGCTATTGCTATGCCGCAATTGCAGGCGCCGCAATGGGCGCCTGCCCAATGCTAGATCAAGCTGCGTGATTCCGGAATCACGCAGCTTGATCTAGCTTTTTGTTTTACCGCGATTTTCGAGTCGTTCGATGGGTCCATCGACCTGCAAATCGCTCTAGGTGGTGGTGACATTTTAGGGATTCACGGGGTGCAGGATTTCTGATTCAACGCTGGCTTTTGGAGGCTGGTGT
>NZ_JBYSZM010000056.1:0-26983 GCF_058787155.1 Sphingobium sp. FW305-3-2-15-F-TSA7
CGCTTCGGCGGCGGTGGCGGTCGCGGCGGGCAGGGCGGCGGCCGTATCCAGCTCGGCCTCTACCACACTTGGCACCTGACCGAATCGATCCTGATCGCACCGGGCGTTCCAAAACTCGACCTGCTGAACGGCGACGCCGTCGGATCCTCGGGCGGCCAGCCGCGCCACGAGATCGAGGCACGCGCGGGCTACACCAATAATGGCCTGGGTGCGCGTCTGAGCGTCAATTGGGAAAGCGGCACGCATGTTGACGGTGCGCTCGGCGGCACCTCACGCCTCGATTTCGGCGATCTGGCGACGGCCAATCTACGACTGTTCGCCAATCTGGGGCAGATGCCCAAGCTGGTGACGGCGCATCCTTTCCTGCGCGGCACCCAGGTGACGCTGTCGGTGAACAATATCCTCAACAGCCGGCGCTCGGTCAACGACGCGACGGGCGCGACGCCGCTGCGCTATCAGCCGGCCTATCTTGATCCGATCGGCCGCAGCGTCATGCTGAGTGTCCGGAAGCTCTTTTTCTAGGACGGAGCCCGCTTCTCGGGTTAGAGCGGGCGTATGCACAATATGATCCGGTTGCCGCCCGCATGACCTATTTTCTCGGCATCGATGCGGGCGGGAGCCATTGCCGGAGCCGGCTGGTCGACCAGGCCGGAACAATCCTCGGGACCGGGGAGACCGGGCCGGCCAATGCCAAGATCGGCATGGATCGGCTTTATGCCACGCTGCGCGACGCCGCCGATCAGGCGATCGCGGTGGCTGGCCTCGATGATGCCGCTGTCGCCAGGGTCCGCGCGGGCATGGGCATTGCCGGCATCCGGCGCCCCGGCGTGCGCGCGGCGTTGGCCGAACTGGCATTTCCTTTCGCCTCTGTGGCGTTCGAGACCGATGGGGCCATCGCCAATATCGGCGCGCATCGCGGCGGTGACGGCGCGGTGCTGGTGATCGGCACGGGCAGCATCGCCCAGCTCCGCGTCGGCGGGCGCGATTTCTCGATCGGCGGCTACGGCTTCCCGATCTCGGACGAGGGCAGCGGTGCGGCACTGGGATTGAGCGCGATGCGCCACGCGCTGCGTGCGCTCGACGGGCGTACCCAGCGCACGCCGCTCAGCACCGCCGTTTCCGAGCGTTTCGGTCACGACACCCTCCAGGCCGTCGCCTGGATGGATGAAGCGACACCCAAGGATTATGCGGCGCTCGCGCCGCTGGTGATGGACTATGCCGAGGCGGACGACGCGATCGCGCGCTCGATCGTCGAAGATGCCGCGCTGCATATCGAACGCTTCATCGAGACCATCTTTGCTCAGGGAGCGCCGGCATGCGCGCTTGCCGGCGGACTGGCGCAGCGCATGCGCCCCTGGCTACGCGAGCGCACCGTTGCGAAGCTGAGCGAACCGCAGGGCGATCCGCTCGACGGCGCGCTTCTGCTGGCGGGGTTTGGGCGGTAGCCTCGCTCTAAACTCGCCCGTCACCCCAGCGAAGGCTGGGGTCTGCCAACCAGATGGCGTCTTGCCCTCCATGTCATCCCCGCGAACGCGGGGATCCAGCTTCTTCTTCTTTTTCTGGAAGCTTCACGGAATAGCTGGATCCCCGCGTGCGCGGGGATGACAGGTTTATCGTGATGGAGTGGGGAGCCTCACTCCCCCAATGTCGAAACCTTGCCGCCGATCCATGTCCGCCTCACCCGCCGGTCCCGATCGAGATGCACGAGATCGGCCGCCAGGCCGGGCGCGATCGCGCCGGTGCGGTCGGTCAGGCCCAGGAACGTGGCGGGATTGCCGCTGGCCGCGCGCGATGCCTCGACCAGCGAAAGCCCGAGCCAGTCCATCGCGTTGCGGAATGCCTCCGCCATGGTCAGCGCCGAGCCGGCCAGAGTGCCATCCGGTCCGCGGCAAATGCCGTCGATCACGCGGATCTCGCGGCCCATCAGCGTGAAGTGCGACAGCACTCCGCCAACCGGGGGCATGGCGTCGGTCACCAGCATCACGCCGTCGATGCCGCGCGCGCGCACCGCGATCGTCATCGCAGCGGCATGAACATGATGGCCGTCGACGATCAGTCCGAAGCGGCTCGTCCGATCCTCGATCGCGGCGCCGACCATGCCGGGTTCACGGCTCCCGAGCTGCGTCATCGCGTTGAACAAATGTGTGAAGCCGTGCAGGCCCTCGGCAAGCGCTGTGCGGGTCTGGTCATAATCGGCCATGCTATGCCCCGCCGCGACGATCACACCGCCATCGGCGAGGGCGCGGATCGTGCCGGCGGGCGCGAGTTCGGGGGCGATCGTCACCAGCCTTTTGCCGGGGCCGGGCCGCGACAGAAGCGCGATCGTATCGGCGTCGAGAATGCGGAATTTCGATGCGTCATGGATGCCGCGCTTGTCGGCATTCAGGAACGGTCCCTCGACATGGATGCCGAGCACGCCGGGTTCACCCGCAGCGATCGCCGTATCGACGGCGTCGATCGCTTGTCGAACCACGGGCAATTCGTCGCTGATCAATGTCGGCAGCAGTCCCGTCGTCCCGTAGCGCCGATGCGCTGCCGCGATCGCACGGATACCATCGGTTGTCGGTGCATCGTTGAACAGCACGTCGCCGCCACCATTCACCTGCACGTCGATGAAGCCGGGCAACAGCCAGCCGCCGTCCAGGTCGATCGTCTCGACGCCGGATGCCAGGCTTCGCTCAGGCAGGATCGCGGCGATCCGCGCGCCTTCCAGTAGCAGCGCATAATCCTCGATCACCGCGTCGGGCGTGACGATGCCCGCGCCCCTGAGAGCAATCCGGGTCATAATGTGCGCGTCACCTTGGCCAGATAGGGCGGATGATCGGGGTCGCGGCCGCGAGCCAGCGAAAGCGCGTTGGCGAAGCGGTAGAAACTCTGGATCATCGCGATCGCGCCGAGCACGGGATGCGCGCCGTCGATCGACGGCAGGACGATCGATGCGCCCGCAAGATCGATGCGCTGGCCGGTCGCGATCACCGTCGCGCCGCGATCGGCGAAGCCGGCGATCCGTTCGCTCAGGCCGGTGCGCGCTTCGTCGGCGGGGCCGAAGACGAAGACCGGATCGGCGGCCTCCACCAATGTCATCGGGCCATGCGCCACTTCGGCGCTGCTGAACGCTTCGGCATGGAGGCCCGAGGTTTCCTTGAACTTGAGCGCGGCTTCGCCAGCGATCGGAAAGGTCAGGCCGCGGCCGAGCACGAGCAGGCTCGTCGCATCGGCAAGCGGTGCGACGGCGGCGCTCCAGTCGAGCGCCCAGGCGGCGCGCAGCGTGTCCCCGATGCGATCCAGCGCATCGAGCAATGCGGCGTCGCCGCTCCATTCGGCGGTCAGATGCGCGAGCGCTGCCAGTGCGGCGATGAAGCTCTTGGTCGCCGCGACGCTGGTTTCCTGTCCGGCGTGGAGCGGCAGCAGGATATCGGCCATTTCCGCCAGCGGCGAGGTCTCGTCATTGACCAGCGCGATCAGCACCGCGCCGGCGGCCTGCGCCTCTTCGGCGGCGCGGAGCAGATCGGGGCTGCGCCCGGATTGCGAGATCGCGACCATCGGCACGCCGCTCAGGCGCGGCGAGGTCGCATGATACAGCGCGCCGATCGAGGGCGCATGGCTCAGCGTCGGCAGCTTCAGCCGGGTTTCGAACAGGACCTTGGCAAAACCCGCCGCCTGATCGGAGCTGCCGCGCGCCAGGGTCGCGGCAAAGGGGGGATCGAGTTTGCGCAGCCGTTCGGCCGAGGCCTTCACCGCGTCGCGGTTGCGTTCGATCTGGCGTTCGCAGACCGAGGCGGCTTCACCTGCCTCGCGGATCATCAGGCTTTCGGTTGGCATGACGTCTTCAATAGCGATGGCGCGCGCCACGCCAATCATTAATAGGAGCAGATCGTTATGCAGGAGGCGAGATGTCCACCGAAACCGTCGATCCGCGCTTCGTCGATATCGACCTTTGGCCGACCGAAACCGCGGTCGAGGCAATGCTGGAAGGGCAGCTGGCCGCGATCGCGGCATTGAAGAGCCAGGTCGGCGCGCTCGCACGTGCCAGCGACGCGGCGGCCGATCGGCTCAACCGGGGCGGGCGGCTCGTCTATGTCGGCGCCGGCACTTCGGGGCGGATCGCGGTCCAGGACGGCGTCGAGCTGACGCCGACCTATGATTGGCCGTCCGATCGGCTGGTCTATCTGATGGCGGGCGGTATGGGTGCGCTGACCGAGAGCGTCGAAGGTGCCGAGGATGATGCCGACGCCGCACGCGCGGAGATCGCAGCGGCCGGGGTCGGCCCGCTCGACGTCGTCATCGGCGTCGCCGCGAGCGGCCGCACGCCCTATACCGTCGCCGCAATCGAAGCCGGGCGTGCGGCAGGCGCTCTCACCATCGGGATCGCCAACAATCATGGCGCACCGCTGCTCGTCGCGGCTGAGCATGCGCTGCTGATCGAAACCGGGAGCGAACTCGTCGCCGGCTCGACACGGATGAAGGCGGGGACCGCGCAAAAGGCGGTGCTGAACCTGTTCTCGACCGCGACGATGCTGCGCTGCGGACGCGTCTATCGCGGGCTGATGGTCGATATGCGTATTTCCAACGCCAAATTGCAGAAGCGCGGCGCGGCGATGGTCCGCGACATTGCGGGCGTCGATGATGCGGGCGCGCAGGCGGCGCTCGATATGGCGGGGCGGAGCATCAAGGCAGCCGTGCTCATTGCCCGCGGCGCGAACGCGGAACAGGCGCGAGAACGGTTGGCGAAGGCGAACGGCAACCTACGCTCAGCGCTCGCGCAAAAATCCTAAAGTACCTGCCCGGCAGCCCAGCCGCTGGCCCAGGCCCATTGGAAATTATAGCCGCCGAGCCAGCCGGTGACGTCGACGGCCTCGCCGATCGCGTAGAGCCCGGGCATCTTGCGGGCCTCCATGGTCTGGGACGACAGCCCGTCGGTGGCGATGCCGCCCACCGTCACTTCGGCCTTGGCGAAGCCCTCGCTGCCATTGGGCATGAAGCGCCAGTCCGCGATCGCGCGCTCCGCCTGTTTCAACGCAGCGTCGCTTTGCGCGCCGAGCTCGCCTGCCGGCAGCCTTTCCGCAAGTGCCGTTGCCAGCCGATCGGGCAGGACCGTGCCCAATATGGCACGCAATGTCGTGCGCGGGCGCTGACGTTTGGCTTGGATCAGCCAATCCGCCTCCGCCTTGGGTGCGAAGTCGATCGAGATATGCTGGCCATGCCGCCAATAGGATGAGATCTGGAGGATCGCGGGGCCGGAAAGGCCGCGATGCGTGAACAGCGCGGCTTCCGCGAAGCTCGTTTTGCCGCAACTGGCGATGACGGGGGCCGAGACGCCGGAGAGCGACCGGAACAGCGCTTCGCTGTCCGGCAGCGTGAGCGGAACCAGCGCGGGGCGGGGCTCCACCACTTTCAACCCGAAACGGCGCGCGAGATCATAAGCGAAGCCGGTAGCGCCCAGTTTCGGAATCGACGGGCCGCCCGTCGCGATCACCAATGCCGGCGCGGTCGAGACGTGGGCGCCATGTGTCACGCGGAACATGCCGTCGGCATGGGTGACATCGCGGATCGTCGCGCCCAGTGCCAGCGTCACATCGCCGGCGTCGCATTCGTCGAGGAGCATCCCGACGATCTGGCGGGCGGAGCCGTCGCAGAAGAGTTGGCCGAGCGTCTTTTCGTGCCAGGCGATGCCATGGCGATCGACCAGGTCGATGAAATCTTGCGCGGTGTAGCGGCGCAGCGCCGATTTGGCGAAATGCGGATTGGACGACAGATAGCGATCGGGCGCGACATGGATGTTGGTGAAGTTGCAGCGCCCGCCGCCCGAGATCAGGATCTTCTTTCCCGCCGCATCGGCATGATCGACCACCAATACGCGCCGTCCGCGTTGCCCGGCCATCGCCGCACACATGAGTCCGGCACCGCCGGCACCGAGGATGATCGCATCGAACTGGTTGGCGGCGGCGGGCATGGCGATGCACGTGGCACAGATCAGCGTGGCGGGGGAGGGGCGTTTTGCATTCGCCTGCCGTCAGGCGGGAGAAACCCTGCGAATGTGCCGATGCTCGATCGCATCGATGCCGTTGATCCCGGCCAGCATCATCGTACGATCGAATTCCTCGCGCAGCAGCGTCAGCGCCCGATCGACACCGGCTTCGCCACCGGCGGCCAGGCCGTAAAGATAGGGGCGCCCGACCGAGCAGCCGGTCGCACCGAGCGCCAGCGCCTTCACCACGTCCGATCCGCGCCGGATGCCGCCGTCGCAGATCACGTCGGGGCCATCGCCCAGCGCCTCGCGGATCGCGGCGATCTGATCGACCGGGGCCGGGGCGCCGTCGAGCTGGCGCCCGCCATGGTTGGAGATCATCACGCCCGTCGCGCCCGCCGCGATCGCATGTTTTGCATCTTCGGGCGACATCACCCCCTTGATGGAAAGCGGCCCGCCCCATTCGGCGGCGAGCCATTCGACATCGCGCCAGGTCAATGTGCGGTCGAACTGCCCGCCGATATAATCGAACAGGCTCATCGGCCCGTCGGCCAGCGCATCGACGCGGTGGCTGACATTGGCGAAGTCGAAACGGGCGCCCGAGAGCGCGGGGATCGACCAGCCCGGATGACGGGCGAAGCTGAGCATCGAACGTAGCGTCAGGCGCGGGGGAACCGACAGACCGTTGACCCGGTCGCGTTCGCGATTGCCCGCGACCGGCGTATCGACGGTGAGCGCAAGGCCGTGAAATCCGGCCGTCTTGCAACGCGCGACGAATTCGGCGGTGAGGCCGCGATCCTTGAAGATATAGATCTGGAAGACCTTGGGTCCGTCAAAGGCCCTGGCGAGATCCTCCAGCCGCGTCGTGCCCAGCGTGGAGAGGCCATAGGGCAGGCCGTGGCGCGCTGCGGCACGGGCGACGGCGAGTTCGGCATCGCCATGGAACATCCGGTTGAGCCCGGTCGGCGACAGCATCAGCGGCCAGGCGGCGGGCTGCCCGAACAGCGTGGTCTCGGTCCGGACTTGCGAGACGTCGACCAGCACGTCGGGCACCAGTTCGTACCGCGCAAAGGCCGACATGTTGCGCGCGAGCGTCACTTCGTCATCGGCGCCGCCATCGATATAGTCGAAGATCGGTCGCGGCAGCCGCCGTCGCGCCATCAGGCGCAGGTCCGCGATATTATAAGCGCGCTCCAGCCGTCCCACCCTGATCTCCACAAAGCTGCCCGGTCACGTGCCGGGCTGGCCATTTCCTATCAGGATGCGGAAAACGCGCCAGCCCGAACGCGTGAGATCAGGCCGGTTGTGCGGCAAGCACCGCATCGAGCTGTTCGAAGCTGCCGCCCCAGCCCTGGTTCATCGAGGGGATCTGCTCGACGAAGATACGGCATTCCTCCGCCGTGGCGCCGATCGGTTCGGAAGTCAGCGTCATCCGGGTGCGGGCACCGTCATCCTCGAATTGCACGCTGTTGAGCAGTTCGAGCGGCCAGACGCCGTCGAAAAAGGGTGCTCGCGCCAATTCCCCTCGATCGTCGGCGAAGGAATGTACCCAGCTCAGGCGTGAAGGCTCGGTCACTTCGCGATGGACGAACCTGGCCCAGATGGCGCCGCCGCCGGACATATCCATGCGCAGATGCGTGATGCCGCCGGGGCGCGGATCGTGGGCGAGGACCGTAGTGGTCGTGCCCTTGGGGCCGAACCAGCGGGCGAGCAAGACCGGATCGGTCCATGCTCGCCACACCAGTGGGCGGGGCGCTTCGAGCATGCGCGTCATGGTGAAGTGGGCGTGGCCGGTTTCGCTGGTTCCGGTGTCGGTCATCGGCTTCATCCTTTGTTTTCGGGTTTCTGCAAATCGGCGAGCAACTCGTCGAGCCGGTCGAAACTGTCTTCCCAGAGCTGGCGCACGCCATCGATCCAGGCGCTGGCCTCGGCGAGTGCCGCCGTGTTCAATCGCCGCGGCCGCGACTGGGCGGCGCGGCCGCGTTCGATCAGCCCCGCGCCCTCGAGCACCTTCAGATGCTTCGAGATCGCGGGCTGGCTGATGCCGAACGGTTTCTGGAGATCGCCGACAGTTGCCTCGCCACGGGCTAGCATGGCGAGAATGCCTCGACGCGTTGGATCGGCGAGCGCGGCGAATTTGAGGTTGAGCGAGTCGTTCATAACGATTCAGATATATATCTAGATAGTTATATTATCAAGCGGGCGCGTCACGGCGCTGCGCGGATGGTGGCGCAATCGAACCCGTCCGTCGTCTTGCTTGGTGGGCTAGTTGCCGAACTGTCCGCGCACCGCGCCCTTGGGGAAGGCGGCGTTGTGGACATTGACATAATAGTCGGCGGGATTGGCGATCAGCGCGGCGACGACGGCTGCATCCGTTGCCTTGCAACCTTCCGACGTCCCGTTGGCGGGTGCGTCGAGCGTCACCACCGGCGGGCCGGCGACGCCGGTCGCGCCCTTGTGGATGTGCGCCATGGTCGCCGCATCGATGCCGTCGACCGAAAGCGTGTAGCAAACCTCGCCCTTTGCGGCGTTGACCGTCACGGTGGCGGTTCCGCTGCCGTCGGGGTCGCCTGGACCCGGGATTTCCGCCGCGCCGTTCATTTTGGTCACCATTTTCGCAGGCGCGGCGGCGAGCGTCGGCGCCGCAACCATTGCGGTCGCCAACAGGATCGGGATCGTTCGCATGGCATCTCTCCTCGTCGATAATACCCGATCATAGGGCTTGCGATGAACGGGGCGCCATTCCTTTGTCACCCCGCCCAGGGCATCGACCCCGCATTGTCATCGTCTCGACGCTAGGCCGTGGAAAGTCTCTCGGCGCGATACCGCGCCGGCGAGATGCCCAGCAGCCGCTTGAACATCGTTGAGAAAGCGGCGGGGCTGTCATAGCCGAGATCCATCGCGATCATGGTGACGGTGGCGCCGTCGGCGAGGCGGGGAAGGGCGACGAGCAGGCATGCCTGTTGTCGCCACTCGCCGAAGCTCATGCCGGTTTCGCGTCGGAAGGTTCGGGTGAATGTGCGTCTTTCCAAGCCCAGGCGTGCTGCCCAGTCGTCGATGGTGTCGTGCGGGGCCGGGGTTTCGAGAAAATCGTGACACAGGCGCGCCAATGCCGGGCTGGTTGGGAAGGGCACTGCCAGGGGAATGCACGGTGCGCGCTCGAGCTCGGCGACGATCAGCGCCATGATCAGGCCGTCGCGGCCGGCCATGTCATATTGGGGATCGATATCGACCGACACGGCGAGCAGGCTGCGCAGCAGCGGGGAGACGGCCAGGACCATGCACTCGGCGCCGAGCGCACGGCCTGCGGTTGCGTTGAGCAACAGGCTGCGGGTCGAGACCGGACCGACCATGCGCACCGCGTGCATCGTGCCCGCCGGAATCCAGACCGCGCGTTCGGGCGGGGCGATCCAGACACCCTGGGGCGTGGTGGCGACGACCACGCCGCTGGCAGCATAAAGCAGCTGCCCACGCCCATGGCGATGCGGTGCGAGTTCGAACGATGGTGGATAATCGTTGCCGATCGCCACCACCGGTCGCGGCGCATGATCATAATCGTCAGGGTCGGTCCACGGTTTGGCCATGTCCCACTCGCAAAACTGAAAGTCCCAACCGAAGATGCGGGACAGATTTGCCCGGCCTATCGCATCGTGACGTCAAAGGAAATGCCGATGTCCAGCCATCCGATCGATGCCGCACCCCAGCCTGTCGCGCCGCAGCCCATCGCGATCGAAACCACCGTCTTCCCGGTGATCTTCGCGATCAGCTTCTGCCACCTGCTCAACGACATGATGCAGGCGCTGCTGCCGGCCATCTATCCCAATCTGAAGGATGAGCTGGGGCTCAGCTTCAGCCAGATCGGCCTGGTGACCCTGGTCTATCAGATCACCGCCTCGATCCTGCAGCCGCTGATCGGCCTCTATTCGGACAAGCGGCCAGTGCCGCTGGCGCTGCCGGGCGGGACCTTGTTCTCGCTCGCCGGGCTCGTCGTGCTGTCGGTCGCGCACAGCTATGCCTTGCTGCTGGTGGGGGCATCGCTGCTGGGCATGGGATCGTCGGTGTTCCACCCCGAATCCTCGCGTGTCGCCCGGATGGCGGCGGGACCGCGCAAGGGGATGGCACAATCGCTGTTCCAGGTGGGCGGCAATGCCGGCTCGGCGCTGGGGCCGCTCGCCGCCGCATTGGTGGTCGTGCGCTTCGGCCAGAACAGCCTCGCTTTCTTCGCGCTGCTCGCTTTGCTCTCCTGCGCGATCCTGTGGCAGGTGGGCATCTGGTATCGCGACCATGGTCTGGCGCGGTTGAGGGCGGGCCATAAGCGGCTGGAGGGGCTGGAGCTGCCGCGCGGCACGGCGCGCAGGGGCATCCTCATCCTGCTGGCGCTGACATTCTCGAAATATGTCTACCTGGGCAGCATCACGAGCTATTTCACATTCTACCTGATCCACCGGTTCGGCGTGTCGGTGGAGACCGCGCAGTTCCATTTGTTCGTGTTCCTCGGCGCGGTCGCGGTCGGCACATTCGTCGGCGGACCTATCGGCGATCGCATCGGCCGCAAATTCGTGATCTGGATCTCGATCCTGGCGGTGCTGCCGTTCAGCCTGTTGATGCCGCATGTCGACCTGTTCTGGACGAGCGTGCTCAGCGTCGTGATCGGCCTGTTGCTGGCATCGGCCTTTCCCGCGATCGTCGTGTTCGCGCAGGAATTGATGCCGGGCAAGGTCGGCATGATCTCAGGCATGTTCTTCGGCTTTTCGTTCGGCGTGGGCGGGCTCGGCGCGGCGGTGCTGGGCGAGGTCGCGGACGTCTACGGGATCGAGACGGTCTATATGATCTGCTCGTTCCTGCCGGCGATCGGGCTGATCGCGGCCTTCCTGCCCGATATGCGGCATCCACGGCCCGGGCCCGAAATGGTCGAGGTGGCTGCTATCGGTTGAAGGCGCCGCTCTGCAGGAACGCCAATGTCTGGGCGCGGACGCGGCGGTCATAGACCATCAGCGTATGCGATACCGGCAGCACGATATGGTCGCGCATGCCGGCAAGCCGGGTGGCGCTGACGCTCACCTTGCCGTCATTGGGCCGCGGCAGCAGCAATTTGGGAAAGATCGGGTCGAGCGCGCGGTCGCCCGCGATCACGCCAAGATCGAAATCGACTGGACCGAGCAATGCTTCGTCGGCCGCTGTCCGTCCGGTGCGGAGATGCGCGCCGCTGGCGCCCAGCATGACTCCGTCCATCCTCAACCGGAACAGCAGATCGGCGAGTTCGCTGCCGGCATTGGGCAGCCCGAGCATGACGACGCGTCCGGGCCGCGCCGGGCGGTGAGCCTTGAACAAGGCACGCGCGACCAGCCCGCCCAGCGAATGCGTCACCATATGCAGAGGGCCGTCGCACGCGGCCGCGAATGCCGCGATGCGCGGTTGCAGCCGGTCGACGATCGCATTCAGCGATCGCCGCGCCGGATAATGCGGCGCCAGCGTCGCATAGCCTGCCTTGCGTAGCGCCATCGCCAGGCTGCGCATCGAATGGCCGGTGCGGCCATGGCCGTGCAGCAGTAACACGCCGCCGCACGGCCCACCGGTTTCGGCGTCAGGCAGTCGCCGCCACCTGATAGAGGAAATCGACGAAGGCGAGCGCCGCATCGTCCATGCCGAGCACCTTGGGATTGGCGCTTTCGATCAGGAAGAACTCGTTCGGCGCGTGCGCACCCGAGCCGTGACCGAGGCCGAACTGGCCGGCCGGCAGGTTGAGCGGCGGACCGGTGAAGATCACGCCCGGCCAGCTGCCCGCGATACGCGGATAGACCGTGGTCTGGACGCCGAACCGCTCATAGGTGGCGAGCTGTGCGCGGGTGAGTGCGGCGGTCTCCGGCGTTTCGGTGGGGCCATAGCCGCCGGTGACGTTCACTTCGACATCGTTGAAACCACGCTTGTCGAGATGCGCGCGCAGTTTCGCGATCGTCTCTTCCTTGGTCATGTTGGGCACCAGCCGCATCTCGACCTTCGCGACGGCACGGCCGGGCAGCACGGTCTTGCCGCCGGGGCCGGTATAGCCTGAGACCAGGCCCTGGATATTGATCGTCGGCACCGCGGCCAGCCGTTCGAGCGATTGCTCCCACGTCATGTCGTCGATCCAGCGCTGGACGCCGAGCTGTTTCTTGGTCGAGGCTTCGTCGGTCTTGGCCGCTGTCGCCGCGATCAGGGCGCGCTCGCGATCGGTGAGCGGACGCACCTGATCCTGGATGCCGTCGATCATCACGGTGTTGCCGTCGGGGCTGACCAGCGTCGACAATGCCGCGACCAGCCGCCATGGCGGGCTGTCGACACGCGCCTTTTCGCTCGAATGGATGTCGCCCTTGGGGCCGCGACCCCATTTCTCGCCGGAGACGACGATCTCCATCTCGATCGCGCCCTTGGCGCCCAGGAACAGGGTCACCGCGCCATTCGCCGGATTTTGCGCGGCGAAGGGGATGATCACGCCCACGCTCTTCTTCAGCGCCTCGGCGACGTTGGGCTTGGTAACGATCTCGTGGAAATTGGGCGACGCGATCTCTTCCTCGCCTTCGGCGACGAGCACGAGGTTGACGGGCAGCTTGCGGCCTGCCGCCTTCATCGCGTGAAGCGCTGCAAGAACCGTTGCTTCCGGGCCCTTCTGGTTCACCGCGCCGCGGCCCATGATAACCTTGCCCATGCCCGGGCGGTCGAGGATCCGGCCCTCCAGCGGCGGGCTTTCCCATTCCGACGCGACGAACTGCTTCACGTCGTACATGAAATACAGGCCCAGCGTCTTCTTCGCGCCCGCATCGAGCGTGGCGAACACGCCTGGCTTGCCCTTGGACGGCACGATCTCGGCATGCTGGAAACCCGCATCGAGCGCGAGCTTGCGCATATATTCGGCACCCGCAGGATAGTTGAGATTCTCCGCCGCGATCGAAGGCAGCGCGATCCAGTCCTGCAGCCGCTTTACCGAAGCGTCGTGGCCTGTCGCGATCGCCTTTTTGACGTCCGCCAGCTTGTCGGTCTTCGCCAGCGCCGCGCCCGGCGCCATCATCGCTGCACCCGTGACCGCTGCCGCGCTCGCCAGCAAGGTGCGCCGATCCGTTCCTTTGTTCATCCCGTCCGCCATGATGATCCCTTTGTTGGTGTTCGGCACAGCAGTATCCGTTGAGACGACAATCGCAAGCGGCAGACGTCATTGGTCGAAAGCTGAAGGTGATGATTGTGGATATGATTGACCGGTGATGGCCGCGGGGTACGCCTTGCGGCCTTCGAAAGGAGGGGGCGGGACGGTGTATCGTCAACTGATCGTGATGCTCGGGCTGCTGTTCTTCTCCCAGCGCGCGCCGGCGGAGGCCCCGACTCGTGTGATCGTACTCGGCGTCGAACATGCCGCGCAGCTTGTCGCCAGGGGCGACCAGCCGGGTGCGCTCGCTGCCTTTGCCAGGGCGCTCGCGCCCGACGCGATCTGCATCGAACGGGCGCCGGAGCAGTTCGCGCGCGGCGACCATTATGAATTCACCTACGAGATCCAGAGCGTCCTGTTGCCGCTGGCGGCGGAAACGGGCGTCGATCTCTGCCCGATCGACTGGATGCCTCCGGTCGAGGACCAGAGGCTGGCGCTAGGCCTCGATCTGGAAGCGCCGCCGGAGATCCGCCCGCAATCGGGCTTTCGCGGATTTCTGAGCTTTCCCGACGCGGCGATACTCAGGCGCGACCTGTTCGATGCCGATCGTGCCGAAACGACCGAGCCGACGCGCCGATGGGCCGGGACCGCCGCGCTCAGCGCCAGCCGTGATTTTCCCCGGCGGCTCTATCTCTACCGCACCTTCATGCAGGCTCAGCGGATTCGAGCAGCGGCGACTCAGCGATCGGGCGGCACCGTGCTGGTGGTGGTCGGCCAGTTCCACAAGCCCGATATCGAGGCGATCCTGCGTGACGATCCGGCGATCGCGTTGATCCAGCCGTCGAGCCTGCCACGTCCCACGCCGGGCGAAATCGAACAGGCGACGACGCAGGCGCATCGCGCCGCGATCCTGGCGTTCAACCTGCTTGGCGTGCAGGGGGATGGCGGGCCGGTCGATTGGCCATGGATGGGCGATGTGCTCCAGATGTTCAAGGCTGGTTCGCCGGGGCCGGAGGCTCGGCTCTATCGTATCCGCTATCGCGAATTGACCCGTGCGGCGGCGGCCGAGGAAACGATCGAGGCGTATCGCAAGCTCGTCCGCGATCCTGCCGCCGCCGTCATGCCGATCTGGAACGGGGTGAAGGATCGTGCGCGGATCGATTCCTATTTCGACCCCTTCGGCAATCTAACCGTCGCCCAGCGTGCGGGCGTCGAGCTGGCGCGTTGCCTGGCAACCAAGGGCCGTCAGCGCGAAGCCGCGGACGAGCTGGCGCGGGTTCGTGCCGGGCTTTCCGAACGGAAGGCGCGTCAGTTGGACGGCTATGCCGCGCGCTTCATGGGCGGCGCGTTTCCTTCGGATCGAACGGCAGCGACACCCGCACGGTGAATCCGTCGGGCTCGCGGAGGAACGCGATGCTACCGTGCTGGCCAATCACGGCCTCACGCGCGATGGTGAGGCCAAGGCCGGTCCCGCCGGATTCGCGATTGCGCGATACTTCGAGCCGTTCGAACGGCTCGAAGGCACGATCGGCCTGATCGGGCGGGATGCCTGGGCCGCGATCGACGATATCGACGATCGCGACATTGCTTGCGGCGGAAAGCCGGATCTTCACGGCCTCGCCATATTTGCAGCCATTGGCGATCAGATTGGTGAAGGCGCGCTTGATCGCGACCGGGCGGCAACGCAGCGCCAGATGGTCCGGACCGTCATACTCCACGCTTTCGCCCGCGTCGGAGAAAGTATCGGCCAGGCTGATGAGCAGGGCTCCCAGATCGATCACCTGTTCCTGTTCGCGCCGCATTTCCGCACCGGCAAAAGCGAGCGCATCGGACAACATGGTTTCCATATCGCCGATATCGGCCAGCATGCGTTCGCGCTGATCGTCGGGGACATATTCGGCGAGCAATCGCAGCCGGGTGAGCGGTGTGCGCAGATCGTGCGAGATGGCGGCGAGCATCTGGGTGCGGCCGTCGACATGACGTTTCAGCCGCATCTGCATTTCGTTGAAGGTTTCGGCGATCGCCGCATATTCCGGGGCGCTCATGCCCGTGATCAGTGTCGGCTCGCGTTCCCGCCCCATTTTTTCGGCGGCGGCCGAGAGCCGGCTGAGCGGGCGCAGGATCATCCGCGCCATCGCGTAGGAAAAGAGGATGATGAACAGGATCCGGCCGACAAGGCCGCTCAGGTAGAAGGCGTAGCGGCTGAAATTATCCGCCGGTGCCTTTTCGCGGACGATCAGCCAGGTGTTCTCGTCGAGCTGGGCCGCGATCTGAAGGTCGCGCAGCGTCCGCGACGACAAGGCGTCCTGCAACGGATCATCGCCCTGATGGCGGGCCATCAGGATCACCTGCGGCGCTTGCGGGCCATAGCGAAACGGCCCGATGACGGCGTCGTCGGGAATGGCGGGCAGCACTTTATAGTCGAGCGTCTTTGCGGAATCGAGGCGCGCCAGCGCCGCTGCGCGCTCGGCCGGCGGCGTCGACAGCACGGTCTTTGCGGCCTCCTCGATCGCGTCGGACAGCCAGCTTCTCTGCACGACGAGCTCGGGCGCCGGCGGCAATATGTCGCGCAAACCGCGTTCGAGCACGCCCGCGATCAGGATCGCGAGCACCAGCGCGACGGCGACGCGCGGGGCGACGCCAAGCCGGGTGAGCGGCCAGAACCCCTTCATCGCTCGCGCCTCATACATGGTCCTCCGTGACCGGCGCGGACAGGAAATAGCCGCCGTTGCGGACGGTCTTGATCAGCAGCGGCGCGTTGGGATTGGTTTCGATCTTGCGCCGCAGCCGGCTCATCTGCACGTCGATGCTGCGATCGATATTGATGCTCGAACGACCATGGACGAGATCGAGCAACTGATCGCGGCTCATCACGCTTTGCGGATGCTGGACCAATGTGGTCAGCAGATCGAACTCGCCGCTGGTCAATTCGGTCAATGCACCTTCGGGGGACAGCAGCGTGCGTCGGCCCGTATCGAGCGTCCAGCCGGCGAACCGATAGAGGCCGGGCGATCGGCCGCTGCGTTCGCTCGCCTGCTGTCCGGTCCGGCGGAGCACTGCGCGGATCCGGGCAAGCAGCTCGCGCGGGTTGAACGGTTTGGCGACATAGTCATCGGCGCCCAGTTCCAGCCCGACGACGCGGTCGGTGTCGCCACCGCGCGCGGTCAGCAGGATCACCGGTATATTGCCTTCCGCGCGCAAGCGGCTGCACAGGGTGAAGCCGTCATCGCCGGGCAGCATCACGTCGAGCACGATCAGGTCGGGGCGGGTGGCGCGCATGCGAGCGCGCATTTCGTGGCCATCACGCGCCTCGCCGACACTCAGGCCGTGATCGGCCAGGAAACGGCCGAGCATTGTCCGGATATGCAGATCGTCATCGACGACAAGGATATGGGGCTTGGCGCTCATCCCGGGCTTGATGCGCATATGATCGTGCGAAGTCCAACGCGATCGACCGGCTGAAACAAACTGAAACACGATGTCATCGCGCCGTAATCGCCGGCGCTGCGCCCTGGGGTAATTCCGCCGCAGTTTCCCCAGCCAAAGGCGGTCGTCATGCCAGAACTGCGTACATCGTTCCACATCATCGCGGGCTGCCTCGCCCTTGGCGCCTTGTCGCCCGATCGCGCCGCCGCCCAGCCGCAGGAGAAGGAGGAGGACGATTGGCAGGTGACGATCGGCGCGGGCGTTCTCGTCATGCCCGATTATGAGGGATCGAACGATCTTCGCGTGCTGCCGTTTCCCGTGCTGGCGCTCGACTACAAGAATATCGTGTCGATCCGCGGACCGCAGATCCAGGTCTCGATCGCCGATGTGAAGCTGTCCGACGATGTACGGCTGCGCTTCGGTCCGTCGGCCCGTTATCGGCAGGGACGGGACGAGAGCGACAATTCCGATCTGATCGGGCTGGGCGATGTCGACGGGTCGGCCGAGATCGGCGGTTTCGCGCGTGTCGGCAGTGATCGCTGGTGGCTGCAGCTGAGCGGTGGAAAGGATGTGGCGAACGGTCACGACGGCATCGTCGCTGAGGTCGAAGCGGGAATCCGGTTCGACCTGACGGACTCGTTGTCGGCACAGCTCAGCGGCACGGCGTCCTGGGCGGATCGCAAATATATGCGGAGCAATTTCGGGATCGATGCAGTGCAGGCGGCTGCGAGTGGTCTGTCGCGCTTTTCGCCCGATGCGGGGCTGAAGGATGCCGGCGCCGGTGTCGGCCTGAACTATCGGATCGATCGGCGCTGGAGCATCGGTGGCGATGCCGGCTATCGACGATTGCTCGGCGATGCCGCGGACAGCCCGATCGTATCGAAACGCGGATCGGCCAATCAGCTTCATGGCCTGCTCTATGTGAGCTACCGGCTATGAGCGGGTTTTCCCAGCTCGAGCTCACCGTCATCCGGCTCGCGGCCGCACCGAGGGAAGCGCGTTCGGCCGGCGCACGCCGATTGCCGCGCATCACCCGTTTCGTCGGGCGCCGACATGGCAATCCTCAGCCGCTCGCCAATCCCCGGCTGGAAGCGCTTCGCGCGATGGCGGCATTGCTGCATCGCCGCTTTTCGGTGTCGCCCGAGGAAATCGACGCATTTCTGGCGGCCGGCTGGTGCGAAGGGGATCTACGGCGAGTCGAGGTCGCGGTGGATTCGCTGCCAGCGATCCACCGGGTCGAGGATAATTACGTGTCGTCGCGGGAGCGGTAGACAGCCTCGTCGAGCTCGCCTTCCCAGCGCGCCACCGTGGTCGCGACGGTCAGGTTCGCGCTGGCGCTGGGCACGGTGCGGGTCATGTCGAGCAGGCGGTCGAACGGCAGGACGAAGCCGACGACGAGCGCGGTCTGTTCGGGCGCGATGCCGACCGCGGAGAGCACGGCGGCGAGCATGAACAAGGATGCCGAAGGCATCGGCGCGGTGCCGAAAGCGGCCAGCGCGCCGGTCAGCAGCACGACACCGTAGATTTGCGGCGTCATCGGTGTGCCGAACGCCTGAAGCGCGAACATGCTGAGCAGGCCGACATACATGGCCGTGCCGTCCTTGCCGATGCTCGCGCCCAGCGGCAGCACGGTGGAGAAGACCGATCGGCCGACCCCGAGATTCTTTTCGGCGACGCGCATCGCCACTGGCAGCGTCGCCGAACTCGATGCGGTCGAGAAGGCGACGGCGAGCGCATCGATGATCCCCTTGAAGAACGGCATCACGGGCAATCGCGCGAACAATTTCAGGATCAGGCTGTGGACGAGCACGATCTGCAACGCCGATCCGACGACCACGGCCAGCGCCAGCCAGCCGACATGGACGAAGACGCCCGTGCCGTTCGCCGCGACAGCATTGGCGATCAGTGCGAAGACGCCGAAGGGTGTCGCCTCCATGATGACGCCGACGATCTTGAGCAGCACGGCCGAGATGGACTGGAGCAGATTGGCCAGCGGCTTGCCCGCTTCGCCGGCAAGCACCGTGCCGACGCCGAGCAGGATCGCGACGAAGATCAGCGCGAGCATGTCGCCCTTGGCCAGGGCTTCGACGATATTGGTGGGGATGATGCCGAGGAGCTGCTCATAAGGCGTGAGCGGCGTACCCAGTGCGTGCGGCGCGGCGGTGCCGAGCGCTGCACCTTCGCCGGGCCGGAGCAACGTCGCGACGCCCATGCCGATCGATACGGCGATCGCGGTGGTGAAGGCGAACAGGCCGACGGTGCGGCCGCCCAGGCTGCCCAGCCTTTTTGGATCGGCTAGCGAGGTGATGCCCGCCGCGATCGTGATCAGCACGATCGGCGCCACCAGCATGCGGATCGCACGCACGAACAGGTCGCCCATGAATGCGACCGACGGCGTTGCCGACGGCCAGACCAATGCGAAGATCAGGCCGAGCGCGAGTGCGCCCAGCACACGCTTCCACAGCGCGATCCCGAACCAGGCGCGCAGCAGCGTTATCGGCCTGCTCCTGCCGCACGCGCGGAGAGACGGTCAGGGCATTGTCGTGCCGTCATCCTGCATTCCCCTCCGCTGTCGTTTTCGACGTGCCGGTCAGTTCGCCAGCAATGCATCGACGATCGTATCGGTGCCGAAGGCGATCGGATCGGTGCAGGGCAGGCCGAGCTGCTCCGCAATGGTGTCGCACAGCTTGCGCGCTTCGTCACGATCCATCGCCGAGGTGTTGAGGCAGATGCCGACCGCGCGGACATCGGGGCTGGTGAGCCGGGCGACGCGCAGATTATGCTCCAGGCATTCGGCGAGATCGGGCAGCGCCCGGCCGGGAATGCCGCGCATATGCTCGCGGACCGGATCATGGCACATCACCAGCGCTTCGGCCTGGGCGCCGTGGAGCAGCCCCGTCGACACGCCCGCGAAAGACGGGTGGAACAGCGACCCCTGGCCCTCGATCACGTCCCAGCCATTGTCATTGCGCGCAGGCGCCAGCCGTTCGATCGCGCCCGAGATGAAATCGGCGACCACCGCATCGACGGGGACGCCGTCACCGGCAATCAATATGCCCGTCTGCCCGGTCGCGCGGAAATCGGCCGGAATGCCGCGTGCGCGGATCGCACGGGCCAGGGCGATGGTGGTGTACATCTTGCCGACCGAGCAGTCGGTGCCGACGGTCAGCAGCCGGTGTCCGGCGCGCGGCTCGCCGGTGCCGACGGGCAGATCGGCCGGCGGATCGCGGACATCGAACAGGGTCAGGCCGCGCTCCGCCGCAAGTGCTGCGAGTTGAGGCACGTCGCGCAGCCGCTGATGAAGGCCGGCGGCGACGTTCATGCCGGATTCGAGCGCTGCGATCGCATCGGCGATCAGGTCGCTGCCCATCTTGCCGCCGGAATTGGCGATGCCGAGGACAAGCGTCTTCGCACCGGCCGCGGCGCCTTCGGCCATGGTCAACCGGGGCAGGCCGAGCGTGAGCGGACCATCGTCGTGGCGGAACTCGCCGACGCAATCCTCGGGGCGGAATTCGGCGAGGCCGCGCGAAGTCTTGATGCCGACCGCGTCAGCGCTGCGGCCAAGATAGAGAAGATAAGGTGCTGGTATCATGGCAATCAGCGTATCGTCGCCTGCGTTGTTCTGCGCATAGCGAGTGGAATGCCGGCCATAGCCTGTCGTTATGGCGTGTCGATGACGCGTGCGAGGGTCTTGAGGAACTCGGTGGCCAGCGCGGTGGGCGGGCGGTTGAGCAGGAACATGGCGTGCACATCGAAGGTCAGTTGCGGCTTGAGTGGCCGGACCGACAGGCCCGGGGTCAGCGACGCCTGGGCGGTGAAGCTGTCGACCACCGCCATGCCGACGCCCTGCCGGACCAGCGATGTCGCGATGTAGAAGGTGCGCGCCGAAACCACCTCGTCGAGTTCGAGGTCGAGGCGCTGAAGTTCCTGCCCGAACAGCTGGCCGATCGGGCCGCTTGCCGCCAGGCTGACGAAACGATGGCCGCGCAGGCATTCCAGTTCGATGCGCGGCGGCGCATTGGGCATGTCCTGTTCGCGATACAGCACGACCAGTTCGCCTTCGCCCAGCCAGCGCTGACCGACCGGCGCCGCGGGCGGTACTTCATAGGCGATCGCGATGTCGGTCTCGCGCTCATAGAGTTTGCGCAGCAGATCGTCGTGATGGACGGTCTGCAGGTCGAACCGGACATTCTCATGCGCGCGCAGGAAACGCGAAACCGCGGTCGGCAAGGCGTCGAGCGCGAGCGAGGGCAAAGCCGAGACGCGCAGGATCCCGCTCGATCCCCGTCGCAGATTCCGTCCGGCTTCGCGCAGCGCATAGACGCGATCCTGGATTTCGCTGACTTCGGTGAACAGGGTATGGGCATCCTCGGTCGGGACCAGCCGCCCATTGGTGCGTTCGAACAGAGGAAAGCCGAGCAGCGATTCGGCGTGGCGCAACATCTTCGAGACCGAGGGCTGCGACACGTTGAGCGCGCGTGCAGCGGCGCTGACCGACCCGTTCACATAGACGGCGTGGAAGATCTCGATATGGCGCAGGTTCATGAATGTGCTTCCGACATGGCCTTAGCCTAGGCATCGCAGGCAGTTGGGGCAACGCCCCGATCGAGATCAGATTCGCTCGACCCGCGGCTCGGGCCTGCCCGACCAGGTGATGCGGTGGACATCTCCCTGCGCGACCGACTGGACGGCATGCGGAAAGAGGACCGCGAAACAGGTGCCGCCAGGATGGCGGACCGAAGGATAGATGATGCCGTTCAGCCCGCGCGCACGAGTGGTGTCGGCCAGGGCGTTTCCGACCGGATAGCCCATCGCCTTGTCCGGAGAGAGGGCAGGGTGATCCGGCATGCCACGCAGATCGACGAACTCGCCGGCGAGGCTGGCGAACATCTCGGCATAATCGACCACGGCATTGAAATCGCCGGCATCGGCCAGCGCCTGGGTCAGATGAAACGTCACTTCCGCGATTGCCGTCTCGACTGCGAGTGCGGCGTACCAGGCGCCGCGCTCGGGCCCGTTGAAGCGATTGGGTTCGCGCGGCTTTGCATAGGCGAAGCTGGCATTGACGAACCGCGCATGGGGCACGCCATGGAGCAACTCGCCCGCGGTGAGCCCGCTGGTGCCGCGCGCTTCGGCGAGCAGGCGGCTGCTGGTCGCGCCCTCGATCTCCGACAGTGCCGCCAGATCACCCTCATCGACCAGATCGAGCAGTACCGATGCGCGGAGGCGCGCCGTAGTGACGAGGCGGACAGTGCGCGGAAACGCATCGCGGATAATGGTCAGGCCATCGAGCATCGTTGCGGTATCAGAGGCCGCCGCGGACGGCGTCGACGTAGCGGCGCACGTCGAGCATCATCGGGATGCCGCCCTCGGTCATCGCGTCGATGGGGGAACGCCGCTGGAACAGCGGACCGCGATTGGACAAATGCGGCCAGCGATCGGCCATATCGTCGGCGAAAAGCAGATGAAGTCCCTTGAACACGCCGACCAGTGCCGAGACCCGCGTAAGCTGGTCCTGGCTCAGCGGGTGATCCCAGCTACCGCGCTTGATCCGGTCCCATGTGCTCGCCGAGACGCCGAGCAGGGCTGCCGCATCGGCATTGCCCAGGTCCCAACGCTTGGAAAGGCTGCGAAATGCCTTGAGCGCGACCGCGGACAGTCGCGCGCGATCGGCCTCGGCGGAAAAGCTCTGCGGCTCCAGCGATGGGATATCATTGGGAATTATTGCTGCGGTCACGGGCGTCATCTTCATCTCCTGATGCGAATATGCGCATCATTTGATGAAAAGTCAATGAAGTTGCCGGTCTGCGGATCGACTGCCGTTCGTCACGGGTTCTCATCCCAATCCAGTCCCGGGAGAGTAGCATGGCGATCAAGAGCGACGATTTCACCACGAATAGCGGCAATGGCGGCGAGACCCATCAGCAGGTGCCCGAAAAGGGCGCGCATGGTGATGGCAATACGCATCTGACCACGAACCAGGGCATCCGGGTCTCGGACAATCAGAACCAGCTGAAGACGGGCGCACGCGGTCCGGTGCTGCTCGAAGATTTCGTGCTGCGCGAGAAGATCTTCCATTTCGATCACGAGCGCATTCCGGAGCGTATCGTTCATGCACGCGGTTCGGCGGCGCACGGCTATTTCGAGCTTTATGAGAGTCTGGCCGACATCACCAAGGCCGACATATTTCAGCGCGCAGGCGAGAAAACACCGCTGTTCACGCGCTTTTCCACGGTGGCGGGCGGCGCCGGATCGGTCGATACGCCGCGCGACGTCCGGGGCTTTGCCGTCAAATTCTATACGAAGGAGGGGAATTGGGATCTGGTCGGCAATAATATCCCGGTATTCTTCATCCAGGATGCGATCAAATTCCCCGACCTCGTCCATTCGGTGAAGATGGAGGCCGATCGCGGCTATCCCCAGGCGGCGAGTGCGCATGATACTTTCTGGGACTTCATCTCGCTGATGCCCGAATCGACGCACATGATCATGTGGGCGATGTCGGATCGCACGATTCCCCGTTCGCTGCGGACGATCGAGGGGTTCGGCGTCCACACCTTCCGCATGGTGAATGCCAAGGGAAAATCCACGTTCGTGAAGTTCCATTGGAAGCCCAGACAGGGTGTGCAATCGACGATCTGGGACGAAGCCGTGAAGATCGCCGGCGCCGATCCCGATTTCCACCGCCGCGATCTGTTCGAGGCGATCGACACGGGCGATTTCCCCGAATGGGAACTGGGCGTCCAGGCGTTCGACGAGGCATTCGCGGATGCACTGCCTTATGACGTGCTCGATCCGACCAAGATCATCCCTGAGGAAGTGCTGCCCGTCCGTATCGTCGGCCGTATGGTGCTCGATCGCAATCCCGACAATTTTTTCGCGGAGACCGAGCAGGTCGCCTATTGCCCCGCAAATATCGTGCCCGGTCTGGATTTCACCAACGATCCGCTGCTCCAGGGGCGACTTTTCTCCTATCTCGACACGCAATTGAAGCGGCTGGGATCGACCAATTTCCACCAGATCCCGATCAATGCACCCAAATGCCCGGTGATGAATTTCCAGCGCGACGGTCATATGCAAATGGCTGTGCCCAAGGGGCGCGCGAATTATGAACCCAACAGTCTGAGCGAAGCGGGCGAGGCCGGTGGCCCGCGGGAATGCCCGCTGACCGGCTTCACCACGATCGAAGGCCGGGCGGAAGAGGAAGAGCAAGGCGGCAAGCTGCGCATCCGGCCGGAGAGCTTCGCCGACCATTACAGCCAGGCGCGGATGTTCTTCCGCTCGCTCGCCGCACCCGAGCAGGCGCATCTTGCCTCCGCACTGGTCTTCGAGCTGTCCAAGGTCGGGTTGGAGCATGTCCGCACGCGGATGATATCCAACCTGGTCAATGTCGATCCGAGCCTCGCAAAGCGCGTCGCTGGCGGGCTTGCGATGCCCTTGCCCAAAGCATCGAAGACCGCGGCACCGGTGCAGGATTTCGATCTGTCTCCGGCGCTGCGCATCATCGACGGCCCGCGCCAGCCCGAGACGATCGCCGGCCGCTCGATCGGCGTGTTGATCGCCGACGGATCGGATGCGAAGTCCGTCAAATCCGTGATCAAGTGGGTCGAGGACGCGGGCGGGCGTGCAATCGTCATTGCGCCCAAGGTGGGTGGCGCGAAGCTTTCGGACGGTGCTCTGTTCGCCGCCGATGGTCAGCTTGCGGGAACGCCGTCGGTGACGGTCGACGCGATCGCGGTGATCCTGTCTGACGATGGTTGCAAGGCGCTGCTGAACGACGCGGCGGCAGTGCAGTTCGTCATGGATGCCTTCGGCCATCTCAAGGCGATCGGTCATACGCCCGAAGCGCAGCCCTTGCTCGACAAGGCCGGGGTCGAACCGGACGAGGGCATTGTCGCGCTCGATAGGGGGTTCGTCGATGCGGCGGCGAAGCGCTACTGGACGCGCGAGCCGAAGCTCAGATTGCTTGCCTGAAGCACCAATGCGCGATCCCGGCTGGACTATCCCGGCCGGGCGCGCAAGAAGCCGCGCTTTGCGCGGATCTGCGCCACTGGGGAGGTTTTAAGGATGAGCGTCGCGTTCCGCCGCGAAAGCGACGAGGAGCATAAGGAGCCTCGTTTCGAGCTGCCGATTCCGGCCGGCCCCAATCTCGTCACCGCGCGTGGCCTGGCGCTGACGCGTGCGCGTATCGTTGCGCTGGAGGCGGAGATCGCGGCCGAGACCGACGAGGCCAAGCGCGAGGCGGCGCGGCGAGACCTGCGCTATTGGCACACCCGGCTGACCACGGCTGAACTCGTACCCTTGCCGGACCTTGAGGAAGTCAGTTTCGGCACGCGGGTTACCTTCCGGCTCAATGGCGCGGAACGCGTGCTCGACATCGTCGGCGATGATGAGTCGGAGCCTGCAGCCGGCCGTATTTCCTTTTCAGCCCCGCTTGCCCGAGCGCTCCTCGGTGGAATGCCGGGCGAGCACGTGGATTTCGGCGGCAAGGTCGAAGCGATCGAGATAGTGGGCATCGCCGCAATCCCCGACTGAGGGCCGCTGGGGCGGGGCATAGGCCCTTCGCTGATATCTGCACTTGTCCGCGGCGAGGCTTTCCTCGCTGGCGATCATGTCCGCGCTTGGGCATGGGCGCCCGTCCACCGGTCCTCCTTATTTCCGACGAGCCTGATCGCCCAATGCCCCTCCGACTCTTCAAGCCGCTTCTGGCGGGCGGCAGCCTTCGCGACCGTTTGATCGCCTGTATCGGCACACTCGCCGGCATTTGCCTGACGGGCTTCATCTGCGCACGAATGGGGGCAGGGGGCGAGGCGCTGCCGTTGCTCGTCGCACCGATCGGCGCCTCGGCGGTATTGTTGTTCGCCGTGCCCGCCAGCCCGCTCGCGCAACCCTGGTCGATCATCGGCGGCAATATCATCTCCGCGCTTGTCGGCACCACGGCGGCTTTGCTGATCCCCGACCGCGTGATCGCTGCCGGCGCGGCGGTTGCCGCGGCGACTCTCGCAATGTCGTTGCTGCGCTGCCTCCACCCGCCCGGCGGCGCGGCGGCATTGACCGCGGTGATCGGCGGCCCTGCCATTGCGGCCGCGGGCTATCATTTCGCGTTGATGCCGGTCGGGCTCAATTCCGTGTTGCTTGTCAGCATTGGCTGGCTGTTTCATCGGCTCTCCGGGCACAGCTATCCGCACCGCCCGGCGCCTGTCGCGCCTGTATCGATCCCGATCAGCGTGGCACCGGGGCTTTCGATCGAGGATATCGACCTGGCCCTGGCCGAGTTCGGCGAGACCTTCGACGTCAGCCGCGAGGATCTCGATGCCTTGTTCCGCAAAGCCGAAGCCAATGCCGCGCTGCGCCTGGCCCGCGAGGGACCAGGGGATTATGTGATCTAGCGTTTGCTCGGACGCGGGCGTGTGACGATGTAAAGCGCGCAGGCTGCCAGCATGGCGGCGATGCCCGCTGCGAGCCACGTCGATGGCCGTCCGCACCAATAGAACAGAATGAAGCCGATCGTGATGCCGGCACAGGCGGCGATCTTGCCACGTACCGGAATCGCGCCTTCCGCCCGCCATGCGCGCAGCGAAGGGCCGAAGCGCGGATGATCGAGCAACCACGCTTCGAAGCGCGGCGAGGAGCGGGCGAAGCATGATGCGGCAAGGATCAGGAAGATCGTGGTCGGCATCAATGGCAGAAAAGCGCCGACCACGCCGAGCCCGACGCACAAAAAGCCAAGCGCGAGCCACATCCCGCGAAGCCCGCGCATAGGCGGCATCGTGGATGGCTCTTCAGGCCGGGGCATGGCTTTCCATGCGCAACATCTCGTGGCGCGAGTGGGCCGCCGTCATCGCTTTTTCCATATATTCGAGATGGCTGGCGTCAATTGCCGAGATCCCCTGCGACTGAGGTGCGATGCCTGATCGTCTCTCCATCGATAGAGTAGTCGCGAACCATTCGCAACAAAGCCCGCGCATCTTGCCCAGAACATCGCTGCTGCCTATCTTCCGGACAGGGGCCACGACCCCACCCATCATGGGCAGCAACGACCGGGACGGCCCGGCCCTTTGAAAGGAGGGCCGCCATGGCCTGGATTCTTGTCTTGTTCGCGGGTCTGCTCGAAATCGTCTGGGCCTATTCGATGAAGCTGTCGGACGGTTTCACCCGTCCAGGCGCCACCACGGTGACGCTGGTCGCGATGGTCGCCAGCTTCGGCCTGTTGTCGCTCGCGATGCGCACGCTTCCGCTCGGAACCGCCTATACCGTCTGGACCGGCATCGGCGCGCTCGGCGCGTTCGTGCTTGGCATCGTCCTGCTCGGTGAACAGGCTGGTGCGGGCCGTATCTTCGCCGCGGTGTTGATCGTCGCCGGGCTGGTGCTGATGAAATTCTCGACGCCGTCGGCCTAGGCTGTGGTGACGATTTAATCATTTGAGCCATAGCATGATGCTGGCGAGTTTGATGAATCCGAGGAAGTGTTGG